>JBFHGR010000167.1:0-5473 GCA_041583015.1 Parvicella sp.
AAACTCATCCATATCAGGATTTACCAAAGCCATTTGTCTGGCAATCATTGCTGGATATGAATTTTGTTGTTGGCCATTTTCATTATGTAGTCCACCATCTTGATAACCTTGCGTTAGTGAATTACCTACCGATACATAATGCTTAAAATTAGCATCACCTTGCGTTCTTTCCAATGGATCAAATTCCGTTTTTAGACAAGATGTAAAAGCTAATCCCAATCCTAAAATGATATATAATTTTCTGTTTTTCATAATTGTCTAATTTTTATTCAAACGATGGAGCTTTTGATTTTTCAAAACCACTTTTTAAATTAATATTGACACCAACTCCCACAACATTCACTTGTCTTCTATAAGAAGCAGAAAAAGACGCTGCAGTAAGCGTTCCATCCAATTCTGTATTTTGTCTAACAAAAGATAAATCAAAAGAAATCATATCATTCACTTGCATGCCAAATCCGGCAGAAAAAGTAACTAAATCGGCATCTGGTAACTCAGGACTTACATATCCTTCCTGAATAGGAGTTTTGTCCATAGTAATCCCTCCTCTAAAACTAAATTTATCATTCAATGTCAGATCTAATCCTATTCTGTGCGTGACGGTATTTTGCCAATTTTTAACACTCTCTGAATCTGGTGTATTCTCATTAGCAAAATCAAATGAAAGTGTATCATATGACTTCCACCCTGTATGGTTAAAATCATACAAAAAAGACAATTCTAATTTTTCTGTAATGGCATATCCTACTTTTATTCCTGCACTTGTGACACTAGGCAAAGATAACTGCGATTCAAATGTTGTGGTTTCAGGAAATTTATCGCGTAATGAAGAAGGTATATTGGTAAATGTAGCAGTTCCTTCCGGAAGGTTAATATTAAGACCTGATCTATAACTGGCTCCAATTCCTATATCCCATGTTTCATTATTAATAATATTGGAATGTAATCCAACATTAAAACCAAATGCTTTACCTTTTCCTTCTAACCTTGCTTTTCCATATAAATTATCTGCAGAACTAACTGGTACAGCTTTCTCATAAGAGAATGACCCAGTAGAAAACACAAATCCTGCTCCAATCCCCAATTTCTCATGAATTCTATAAGATACAGTTGGTTGAAACATAAATGTCTTTAATGAAATATTCTGAACAATGTACCTGCCTTCCCACGAATCTTCAAAGGAAGATGACGACCCAAATTGATTATTAACTTGAAAACCTACTGTTAACTTATCTCCAATCTGTCCTGTGAAATAAAAATGAATAGGATTGGCATTCCCCGTAGTTTGATTGATGTTATAATTAGTAGCAGTTTGCAAAGAAATACTTGGCATCACATAATGCAATCCTCCTGAAAATTGATAGCCAGTTAATTGATACATCGCTCCTGGATTAAAAAAAACAGTGCTTGCAGTATTTCCCCACCCCGTAAATGCTCCTCCTAATCCCAAAGCTTTCACACTTTGTGTATTCAATTGAAAACCACCTGCAAATAATATGCTTGGAAGCATTCCTAATAGAAATAAACTTTTCTTCATTATTATACCTTTAGAGTTGTAAAAGTACAATTTTTATGGAAATTTCAACCATTACGACCAACTCTTTAAAAGTAATTAATGTGTTTATTCTTATTAGAGAATATACTCATGGTTATTTCTAAAACCTTACTTTTGCCAAATGAATAATCTTTTACTAAAACAATTGATTTATGTGTTTGCAATTGTTGCCACTCTAACATCTTGTTACAGAAGTGAACAGGCAGATATGATTGTACACAATGCAAAAATTATTACGGTTGATAAAGACGGTAATATCTACGAAGCAATAGCCATAAAAGATGGCAAAATCATTGAACTAGGAAAAGAAAATCAAATTCTAAATAAGTATCGTGCTGATATAAAAATAGACGCTTCTCATGCCACAATATTACCTGGCTTTATAGATGCACATTGCCATTTTCTAGGATATGGACTAAGCCGACAACAGATAGATTTAAATGGCGTCTTGTCTATGGAAGACATGGTTAATAGATGTCAAAATTTTCAGCAAAGCAATCCCAGTGGATGGCTCACTGGAAGAGGTTGGGACAATACAGACTGGGAAGATCAATCCCTGCCCGATAATGAACTTCTAAACAAAGCATTCCCCAACACCCCCGTACTTTTGAGAAGAATTGATGGTCATGGAGCTTTAGCAAATCAAAAAGCGCTTGAACTTGCAGGAATTACTGATACCACTTTCATCCCAGGAGGTCATATTGAGATTCTAGAAGGAAAAATCACTGGAATACTCCTAGACAATGCTGTAAATAAAGTATTAGCTGTAATCCCTAAACCAAATGATGAGCAAAAAAGAAATGCCATTCATGTAGCGCAACAAGATTGTTTTGAAAAAGGTCTTACCACAGTGACAGATGCAGGTCTAAATAAAGAAGATGTGTTGTTACTTCAAGAATTAGAAAAAGATAAATTTCTGAAAATGAAAGTTTATGTAATGCTTTCAGACAACCAAGAAAACTTTGATTATTTTATAGATTCCATTGGCAAACCTATCACTACAGAAAAATTAAATATTAGAGGTGTTAAGTTTTATGGGGACGGCTCCTTAGGAAGCAGAAGTGCTTGCCTTATAAAACCATATAGTGATGTAAGTGATTCTGCAAACTATGGTTTCCTTCTTCAAAACCCTTCCTACTTTGACAACAAAATTCATAAGATAGCCCAAACCGAATATCAAGTTTGTACGCATTGTATTGGTGATAGTGCAGCTAGATTAATTCTTGACATATATGGCAAATATCTGGAAGGTTTTAATGACAGAAGATGGAGAATTGAACATGCACAAGTAATTGCTCCTGAAGATTTTGAAAAATTTAGAAAATTTAGCATTATTCCTTCCGTACAACCAACCCATGCTACTTCAGATATGTTGTGGGCAGTGAATAGATTGGGAGAAAATAGAATCAAAAATAGTTACGCATATAAAGATTTGTTAGACCAAAATGGAATTATTGCTTTAGGTACAGATTTTCCAATTGAGAACATCAATCCCATTGAAACATTTTATACAGCAGTTGTTAGAAAAAATAAGGCTAATAAACCTATACTTGGTTTTCAAAAAGAGAATGCATTAACGAGGTTGGAAGCATTAAAAGGGATGACCATTTGGGCTGCTATGGCCAATTTTGAAGAAAAAAACAAAGGGTCTTTAGAAGTGGGCAAAGATGCTGACTTTATACTTTTATCACAAGATATAATGAATGTTCCTGAGGAAAGCATCCTCAATACATTTGTTACTGCCACTTATATTAACGGAGAGAAAGTATTTGGGAAATAAAACACGAACTAATTAAATATTCAACATGAAATTATTACAAGAACTGGTTAAAATTCATGCGCCTTCTGGAAACGAAAGCGCCATGACTAAATTTCTTTTAGACTATATTAAAACCAACAAATCGAATTGGAAAGTGCAACCTGAAATATTTTATGACAACGAATTTCAAGACTGCATAATGTTGAAATTTGGTAAACCTACTACAGCAGTATTTGCTCATATTGATAGCATAGGATATACTGTAAAGTACGACCGTGAGTTAATCAAAGTTGGCGGACCTAAAATTGAGGATGGTGATATGCTTTGCGGAACAGATTCGAAAGGAAGTTTTGAAGCTGAATTAGTTGTCCTTGAAAATGATTTAGGTGATAGAAAAATTGAATATTTATTAGACCGAGAAATTGACAGAGGTACCGACTTATCTTTTGTACCTAACTGGAGAGAAGATGAAGAATTTGTTCAATGTTGTTATATGGATAACAGACTTGGTGTATGGAATGCTTTACAACTTGCGGAGACATTAGAGAATGGCGTTATTTGTTTTTCTACTTATGAAGAACATGGCGGAGGAACAGTTGGATACCTTGCTAAGTATATGTTTGAAAATTGGGGTGTGAGACAAGCTTTAATTTCTGACATTACATGGGTTACAGAAGGGGTTCAACACGGCAAAGGGGTTGCTTTAAGTATGCGAGATAGCGGTATTCCAAGAAAAACTTGGATCAATAAAATTATCGATTTGGCAAAAGAAAGTAAAATTCCATATCAACTAGAGGTAGAAAGTGCTGGAGGTAGTGATGGTAATCAATTACAAAAATCACCTTACCCTTTTGATTGGATGTTTATCGGTGCTCCAGAGGATTTTGTGCATAGCCCAAATGAAAAAGTACACAAAAAAGATATAGATGCCATGGTGAAAATGTATAAATATCTAATGGCCAGGTTATAAAACTCTATTAATTAGTAAGACTGCCAGATTCTAATCTATTAAAAGTTCAATTAATCCTCCAATAACCAAGCAATTGCTTTGTCAAAATCATTTAATATTTTATAATCTTTTCTAGGCTTATTGTTCTTTATGAAATGCTTAGCAACTAATTTATAGCCCATCGTATGCAGAAAAAGGACTGTCTTAGTGCTAGGAATCAAATGATCAACCTCTGCCATGTACTTCCTTCCTTCGTCCACAAAATTAACATAATCACCTACCTCTACAATCAAAGGATATTTATTTGGATAAGCAAACTTAATAATCATATCTAAAATGATGTCGATGGCTTCCTTGTTAAGTTCTATATCATTTTTGTAACAAAAATGCAGAATACCATCTTCTCTTAGTCCAACGTAAGCAAATTCATTCTCAACAGAATTTAATATTTTATCTTGATCTCTCATTTTACAATTATCAACACCAATCTACAAAAATAAATTCAAACATCAAAAATTCATCTACAAAAAAACTGCATTAATCGTTAGAATTAAATAATTAGACCATTTTAGTTATCTTCCTGCTTTTTTTCGTCCCCACCATTTCTCAATCAGAACATCTGGATAAACATTAATTTTGTCGCCAAAATCATTTTCAAAAAAGTAATACTCAACACCTTCCTTTTCACAAATTCCAGTTAATTCCATTCCCCATTCTTTCAAATATTTAGGGTGATGATTTTTGGTTAATTTATGAAAAAACAAAGAATTATAACCTTTTACATTAAGTGCTGGATTATTCTTTATTCTTTTGATTTGTGCTGGTCGTAATTGTATTGCTGGCATAATATTAATCTAAAAAAAACGCCATCAACAATATTGCTAATGGCGTTTATAAATAATTTATTTATTCATTAAATGGCACTTTTACCTAAGAGTAAAACTGGATTCTCTAAGTAATTCTTAACGGTATTCAGGAATGCTGATCCTACTGCACCATCAACAACTCTATGATCGCATGATAAAGTAACTTTCATAACATTACCAGGAACAATCTCTCCATTCTTCACAACAGGAACTTGTTGTATACCTCCCACTGCAAGAATACAAGCATCAGGTGGGTTTATAATTGCTGTAAATTCATCAATACCAAACATTCCTAGATTAGAAATAGTAAAAGTATTTCCTTCCCAATCTGCAGGTTGTAATTT
>JBFHGR010000168.1:0-5392 GCA_041583015.1 Parvicella sp.
AGCCATTTAATACAAAAATAATCATTGAATTCACAACTATATTCTAAAGCTTTGTTTCATTAAAGGAACAAGGCTTTTTTTAGGTTCTGATTTACCAAATAAATACAAACAACCGTAAGTTTATTACAAGTCCCTTGAATGCATTCTTAAAATAGTTGATTATCTTAGTGGTTAATGAGAAATAGAATGAAGCAAACATTATTATCAACTATTGCAATGTCCAATTTTCTTGCTTCCTGGGGTGAATCAAATTTTCGCTTTAACTAAAAAATTACTTGATGAAGTACTTAATACTAATTATCACAATACTATTTCTTTTTTCCTGCAGAAGAAAGAGTACAAATTGTGGAGTGGAATGTGGAGCACAAACAGAAGAATTAATCTTTCAAACTGGATTTAAAAATACAGTTTTGACCAATGGTGAATATGATAATGTAGACTTCTCAGGAACTGACCCAGATTATTCAGCAAAAAACAGTTGGGAGGATTATAAATCACATTCGAATATAGGTTTTGTAGAAATTGGATATGAAGATGGCGATGATAGTCAGCGGAAAGCATCTATTGTTGATGACATGGACAGCGCAGGTAATAAAGTGCTAAAGTTTCAGATTTTTGAACCACATATTAAAGAAGGATCAGACTACAAAGGCCGTGTGCAGTTAAGTGTCCATGACAACAATTGCATAAAAGAAATATACCAATCCGTAAAACTCAAACTTCATCCAGACCTAGCCTTTTACAAACAAAGATCAGATCGACTATACTGGTTCACCTTATTTGAGTTTTGGAACAATGGCGCTTGGACAAAAGAGAAATATCCTTTTAGGGTATCCATAAATCTAAACAAAGAAGAAGGAATTGGAAGTGATATAAATTTCAGAGTAAAGTCTGATTATCAAAAATGCAGAACCTGCAAATGGAAAGAAGTTTGGGGAGAAACCAACGGCTCATTCCCTGTGGTATTTGGAGAGTGGATGGAAATAGAACTATACATTAAAGAAGGTGATGAAAATAATGGTAGATTTTATATGGCCGTTACGCCAGAAAATGGAACGAAACAAATTCTTTTTGACATTCACAACACCACGCAGCATCCAAAAGAAAAATGTGCAGATGGTTTCACACATTTTGAACCTATGAAAATGTATGCTGGTGAGGATGATATCAACTATATGAAAGACAAAAACAAAGAACTTTCCATCTTCTGGGATGACTGGAAACTATTCATTAATAAAACTCCTTAAAAAGCATTTTGTGCTGCAATAAATCTACAAAAAAGACACTAGCGGAAAAATGAAAATATTTTTTTATTCACTAATCATAACATTCTCCATCATGCTTACTGGATGCAATCAACCTCAACTAACCGCAGAAATACTTGAGCAAAAAACACTCAAAAACATTCCTTCTGCATCTGGAATTGTAAAAATAAGTGATGGCATCTACGTCATAGGAGACAACACTCCGTGGATATATAAAATATCATCAAAAGAGTTAGAGCTAACTGAAAAATTTCGAATATTCGAAACGACTACCGATGCTATAATTCCCAAAATGTCAAAACCTGACTTCGAAGCCATTACAGAAATCCAATGGGAACAAACCAAAGAATTATTTATTTTTGGTTCTGGTTCTAAATCACCGCAAAGAGATGTTTTAAAAGGCGTAACATTTGGCAAAGAAACAACCGTAAACACTTACAACTTAAGTGAATTTTATGAACTAATTAAATCATCAACTTCCATTGAGGAAAACAAACTAAATATTGAAGCGGCTGCAGCCAATGAGACACACTTATTCCTTTTTAACAGAGGCGAGAATTTAGTGCTGCAATATGAAATCTCTGCATTCATAGACTATATCAAGCATAAAGGTGAATGCCCTAAACCAATATCTTATTCAATACACCTTCCTCAATTAAATGGCATTGATGCCGGATTTTCTGGCGCATGTTTTGTACCTGATGAGGAAGAACTTGTTTTTACCGCTTCGCTTGAAGATACCGATAATCCAATTGATGACGGAGATGTTCTAGGCAGTTATGTAGGCATTATCAAGTTAAAAAATCTGAAAGACAATTACCAACCTGATTGTGTTTTAATCTCTTCTGATAATCAACCGTTGAAAATCAAAGTAGAATCTGTTGAAGTCATGAACCATGATGCTTCGGGAAAAGAAATCCTTATTGTCACAGATAGTGACGGAGGAACATCGGAAATACTAAGAATTCTACTTAAGTGGAAATAAATAAAACTCCTCCCCAATGAAAAACGACCCGCAAGATCACTACAACCAAACCAAGCAAATTTTACTCGGACAGGCAACTGTTAAACCTGAATTCAAACCATTTATCAAGTGGTTGGAAAAAACCTACGGACTTGCAATTGCTAATATTTCCTTCAAATTGAAGACATTTCCAAACCGTAGTATAAAAACACCCATACCATTTTTATCTATTACTTTTAAATACACAAAAGACTGCAGCCAATTCAATAACGAAAACCTCTCAGACACTAAGAACGAGACAAAACAGGTTATTGCTAAAAAGTTTAAAGAAACATTGGCAGCGCAAGGACTGAGTCAAGCAGATGTCTTAACCGACCTCAACAATACAGCAGAAAACAATAAAAACCTTGAAGATGACGCCTTGTTGGAATTTAACGACTTTGAATACATGGAGAGAAATTTAGTGCAAAGAAATATTCCCAAAGCGAAGATTGATGCACTCCTAGAGAAATTAAATAACAAAGACATCTATGAAGTGCAGAATAATTATGCTGGAACAACATTTATTCTTTACACCAAAAAGCAAGAGCAAGAATACCGGGACACAGCAGAACATGAAAAATGGAAAGATCTATTTTTTGCATTAATACAAGCGCACAACCAACCACTTTATTTTGAACGAGATTCCCTTTTTATTCGCTTGAATAGCAAAGAAACACTGGATGAATTGAGTTCGGGTGAAATGTCTAATTATAGGTAACAATAACAACTTGATTCCATTTTTTAATCTGAAATTGATTTTCAATAACACTAATCATCGCTAAGGATATACTTATATGGATATATCAAAGAAAACTGAATTATACATATAAATTATTACAATTTGAGAATTCCTAAACTACATAAAAGTGAAATCTTGGTTTCCAATCACACCCCAGTATCTTCTTTTGAATTATCTTAGTCCATTAATTTGATTATCGATGTAACATCGTTTTGAGTTACAAGTAACAAAACAAAAATGAACAGAATACAACATATTGAAAATGAGATTTCAGAGTTAAGAAATCAATTACAACATCACAAACTTTATAAAAATCTAAAGAATATAGATGACATAAAAGTTTTTATGGAAAATCATGTTTTTGCCGTTTGGGATTTTATGTCACTCCTAAAGTCACTTCAAATTAAACTTACAAATGTAACAACACCGTGGACACCATCTAAAAACGCAACTCTTTCGAGATTCATAAATGAAATTGTGCATGGCGAAGAAAGTGACATTAACGAATTAGGGGAACCTAAGAGTCATTTTGAAATGTACCTAGATGCAATGAACCAAGCAAAAGCAAACACAACTGCCATTGATAACTTCATAAAATTGATAGCATCCAACAACTCTGTTGAATATTCATTGAATCAGATAAAAATTGATAAAAGAGTGGCTGATTTTGTTCTGTTTTCCTTTTCGATAATCGAAACTAATAAAGCACATCTCGTGGCTTCTGCCTTTACATTTGGCCGTGAAGACGTAATTCCTGACATGTTTATAGAAATACTTAAAAATGCAGATGCTGAAAACAAGTCATTTAATAAGTTGACATATTACCTTGAAAGACATATAGAATTAGATGGTGATGAACACGGTCCATTATCTCTTAAAATGATTGCAGAACTCTGCGGTGATGATGATCAAAAATGGAGTGAAACTTTAACAGTTGCAAAACAATCCTTGCAAAAAAGAATTTCGCTTTGGGAGGCCATTAGCGATTTGATTCAAAAAGATATACCTCTAGCAAATTAATCATCTCGTATTTACTAAATCAGGAAAAAAACAATCTTCCTCTCTAATCATATAAACAATGAATGGAAGCAGGCTCTTCCGCCTTTCCGTCTATTAAGATTACCGTTTTGCTATAATTTGCCCCGTCATAATCTTGCTTCGCATTAAACCTTCTTCTTTTACCTTTTCCTTCGTTATCTATATACCAGACACGACATGACTTGTATCTATACAATATCCTTCCTGTTTTTTCATGTTTTTTTATCTTCCATTCAGAATTATAAACATGACACTTTGTAGACTTACCTGCCTTTACTTTAAAATTATCAAAAGAACTCATGATTTGACTTTCCAACTCAACATCAGTTGTACCTTCTTTTTTTCCAACGCATAACAATATTTTATATTTCTCTAATCCTTCTTCCGTCACATTCACGTTTAATGTCCCTGAATAAGTTGGGACAACTCGACTTGACTCAAGTTTCTCATTAGAAGTTGCATTCATTACGTACGCCTGTAGTTCAACTTTAAAATTTCCAGGCTTTAATTCATCCCCTAACTCACGAAATGCTTTCTCAATTGCTAGTCCAGGATTATTTGCATTATTCAATTCAGGCTTAAAAACCAAACCACTTCTTGAAACCATAAAATCTATAAATTTACCTTCGACATTAACGTCAAATGTCGTCACCTCCTTGCCATTAATTTTAACAACCAGTACTTCCCTCATTTTTAATATCTGGTTCTCTAATTTTGTCTCTTTCCTGAAATCTTCTAAATATTCCATTGGAGTTTTTTCCATATAAATTCTCTCATATAGTACATCTCCCATATTCCATGTTGTGACAAACTCTTGAGGATTCTCCTCATTTTTGACTATTTTAGAATTTGAAAAAACAATTTTATTTTGATATTTTTTTTGCACTTTAGTGTATGAATCTCTATTTTGAGCATGAGAGATTAATTGAATAAAACACATCACGAGTAATAAAACTAGTTTCTTATTTTTCATTTTTAGTAATTTATTTAAATACTAAAATACAAATAATTATTTAACAGCTAACTTCTTGATTATAAAAACATCACCCTCAGTATTTGATAGTAATTCTATTACAAAAAAAACCTCATCCCAAATTCTGAGACAAGGTTTCCTTCGTGCTGAACAAATTATAATAAGGTGATATTATAACAACACCATCTTTTTACCCCCCCGCTCTCGCTCGAATCCTTCGAGTGAACGATGTCCTCATCACCTAAACACGTAGCTATACACAATATAAATTGAAATAAACCGAAACACACAACTTTTACTTTTAAATCTAAAAGAATTTGTGTATGTTTGATTCACCTTATTAATTAAATGCAACTATTCTGAATGACCTC
>JBFHGR010000169.1:0-5370 GCA_041583015.1 Parvicella sp.
GTTTTATATAATTGCGACAAAGAATTAAGGATGTTTCCTTCGCTTTTTTTATCTCCTATATTTCTACTAATCACTTTTGCTTTGTAAAAGCACTCTAATGCTTTATTGGTTTGGGCGGTTTGCTCATAACTTGCCGCCATATTTTGACATACTGCAATCATTCCGGTAGAATCATGCGCCACAGAACAATAATTCATTGCATCATTAAAATGATTTAATGATGCTTCATAGTTTCCTTTCTCAAACTCAAGGACGCCTAACGCATTAATTTCTTGAACAGCTTTCTTCATTTCACTATTCTCCATGCTTTCTTCTACTTGCTCTTCAATTTCAGCACTTAGTTTTTCTGTTTCTTCTATAATTTTAACTTGTTCAGTGGGCTCAGGTTTTACCTCAGGAGTTGTTTTAACGGTTGGCTTTTTTTGTTCAATTTTCTTAACCGGTGGTGGCGGAGTATACACTGGCTTTTCTGGCCAAACTTTACTCACAATTATATTATAAAACCCACCTTTGCTATCCTTTCCAACAAACTGAATCACAACATCTGTGTCCATTTTTTTTACTGTTCCCTCAAACAAACTTTTTAAGCCTTTCAAAGGTGCATAAAACTCAATGTATCCATCATTATACTGGTAATTTGAGTATCCATATTTGTTTTTGTTTTTTTCAGAAAATGCTTTTTCTAAAACGGCTAAATCCGTAGGTTGGTTATTTAAAACCTCCACCAACACCAATCCTGAGCTGTAAAATCTAAAAACAATAGGTTCTTTTAGTTGACTATATCCTTTGCCGATAGAGCCATAATAAATTCCTACAACTTCTGATTTTGAAACAAATTGAGCAGTTCCCGAGCAAATAAAAAGAAACTGAAACATCAAAAAAACAAATATATTTCTCATTTTAATTCATTTAAATTCTAACTCCAATTATACACACATCATCCAATTGTTCTTCCTTGTTTTTCCAATTTTCGAAGGCCGTTTCTAGTAGATCCTTCTGTTGGTTCATAGGCTTTTTATGGATAGAAATCAATAGTTTTTTAAATTTTGCTGCCATATATTTTTTTCCTTTTGGTCCACCAAATTGATCAGAAAAACCATCCGAAAATAAATAAACAACGTCATCTTTATTCAAGGCAATTTTATGAGATGTAAACGGCTTTGGAGAAGTATACTTTCCAATAGGTTGTTTGTCGGCTTTATATTCTATCAACTCATTATCTCTAACAATCCAAAGCGGGTTGTTGGCTCCAGCCCAATTTAAAACATTGCCCGTAAGGCTACAAAGGGAAATATCCATTCCGTCTTTTACTTCTTCTTCGCTTTTTTCAAACTCTTGAATAACAAGTTCCCTTGTTTTATCCAATATTTCGCCTGGATCACTCAAGCCAAACTCTCTTACACTACGATTTAGTCCATTGTTACAAACTACAGAAACCATTGCACCCGGCACTCCATGTCCTGTGCAATCAGCGGCAGCAAAAAACGTTGTGTCTCCTTGTCTTTCCATCCAGTAAAAATCTCCTGCCACAATATCTTTTGGTTTATAAAGAATAAAGGATTCTTTTAAGTATTCCTTTACCAATTTTTCCGGTGGTAAAATGGCTGCCTGAATTCGTTTGGCATATTTGATACTATCAGTAATTTCTTTATGCGTTTCCTCAAGAATTTGATGTTGTTTTTCTATTTTTATTTTTTGGGATTCAACTGCAAATTTTTGTTGGTCTATGACATTTTTTTGTCGTTTAGTTACTTTATACCTGTTAAAAATAAACACTCCAAAAAGTCCAACTAGTGCTAACACACCAAAAAGGTATGCGTTCTGTTTTTTCTGGCTTTCGGAAGCAAGTCTTTGTTTGGCTGCTTCAGCATTAGACGCAGTTATTTCTGCGTTCTTAACCTTCATCTTTTCTTTGAGAATTACGCTATCAGCAGCAGCCTTTTTATCATACTCAAATTGATATTGTTGTTGAATAATTTTCTTTGTGTTTGCTTCGTTAAACATGCTGTCTCTTGTTTGCACAAAGAGTTCATACATCTCTAACGCGCTCTGGTAATTTTTTTGTTGTCTATTTAACCTATACAACAAGGCAGCTGACTCTTTAATATCTGAAAGCGAACCGACCTTCTCCGCTATAGTTAAAGCACTTTTTGCGTTTTCAAAAGCTTTACCATATTGGTTTAAATTAAAATACAATTGAGCTAAGTTGTATTGAGTCATGGCAACGCCCTTTTTGTCGTCAATTGCAAGCCTAATCTCCATACTTTTTTTGACTTCTTCTATGGCCATTTCAAACTTTCCTTGCTCTTTATGTACAAGTGCAATGTTCAGAAACGCAGCCGCCTCTCCGTTCTTATTGGAAGTTTCAGAGTTAATGTTCAAGCATTTTTGGTAATATTCCAATGCTAACTCAAACTTTTTTTGAATATAATATACATTGCCAATATTGTTGTAGCATGTGCTTATGCTTTGAACATCCTCTAGAACTTCAAAGATTTTCAAACTTTCAAGGTAGTTCTCAATCGCTTTATCAAAATCGCCACTTTCAAAACTAATATTTCCAATATTATTGGTTGATTTAGCCATTCCAGTTTTATCATCTATATCAATTCTCAACTGTAAACTTTTCTGGTGGCATTCAAGTGCTAAAGGGTATATGCCTTGGAGGTGATAAATTGAACCTATATTGCCCAATACGTCTGCAATTCCCGCTTTATTCCCTTCCTTTTTCTCTATGGCTAAACTAAGGTTGTAATTGTCTAAAGCCAAATAATATTCACTGATGTTTTTATAGAGCATACCAATATTATTATATGTATTGGCCACCCCTTTAGAATCTTTAATTTCTTGAAAAA
Organism: Parvicella sp.; assembly: GCA_041583015.1. Lineage (GTDB taxonomy): Bacteria > Bacteroidota > Bacteroidia > Flavobacteriales_D > Parvicellaceae > Parvicella. Next base: position 2,856 of record JBFHGR010000169.1, read on the forward strand.
TCAATAAGCCTTTTTGGTAACTTTCAATTGCTAAGTCATTTTCAGCATTTATTGTATAACAAATACCTCTTAGTTTATATGAAAGTGCTTGATATTTTTTTAGTCCTTTTTGTTCGGCAAAAGACTGCATTTCTGACGTGTATTGAAGCGTACTATCCTTATTAGAAAAAAGAAAATCCGTCCAAATTAAATTATATAAAGCTTCAAGCCTAACAGCGTCTTCTTTTGTATCACTCTCCCAAACGGTCCTTAAAGAATCTGATTGGGTGTAAGCAAATGGGCAAAAAATTAGAAACACTAAAATAAATGCAAAAAGTGCTTTATATGTTTTTCTAATTACGTTCATCAATCATTATCTTTCCTGCAAATAAGAGATTGCCTTTTCCATTTCATCATGCATCACCACATCTTCTTCGATAAATGAAACATGTTTTCTAAAGTCTTGAAATAACTCGAATAGAATTGGAGAAGTTTTTTCCACATCTCTAAACTCAATAGCTTGAGCTGCTGTCATTAATTCCACTGCAAGGATTTTCTCTACGTTTTTTACCACTTCAATTAGTTTCACCACGGCATTAGCCCCCATAGACACATGATCTTCTTGCCCTTGAGAAGAGTCAATAGTATCAACAGACGAAGGCGTGCAAAGCGTTTTGTTTTTGCTTGCTACAGCAGCCACAGCATATTGCGCAATCATAAAACCACTGTTTAAGCCTGGTTTAGCTACCAAAAATGATGGCAATCCTCTTGTTCCTCCAATCAATTTATAAATTCTTCGCTCACTAATACTTCCTAATTCTGCAATTGCAATAGATAGATAATCTGCAGCAAGCGCAAGAGGTTGTCCATGGAAATTGCCAGCAGAAACAATCAAGTCTTCGTCTGGAAAGATGGTAGGATTATCAGTAACTGAGTTAATTTCTGTATTGAATACATTTTCTGCGTAAGCAATAGTTTCTTTACTTGCTCCATGAACTTGAGGGATACATCTAAAAGAATAAGGGTCTTGAACGTTTACTTTTTCTTGATCTATTAATTGACTACCTGAAAGTAATTCTCTCATTTTAGCAGCGGTTTCTATTTGACCTTTGTGACCTCTCACTGCGTGAACTTGCGGAGTAAATGGATCTTTTCTACCGTCAAAAGCCTCCAAAGAAAGTGCCCCTATTGTATCTGCTAAGTTGCTCAATTTCTTTGCTTGAATCAATGCCCAACAACCATGTGCGCTCATGAATTGCGTACCATTAAGCAATGCTAAACCTTCCTTGCTTTGTAAAACAATAGGTTCCCAATTCATCTCTTTTAAGACATCTGCAGCCTTTCTTCTTTCCCCTTTGTAATCCACATAACCAAGTCCTAATAAAGGTAAACTTAAATGTGCCAATGGCGCTAAATCTCCAGAAGCCCCAAGCGAACCTTCTTGATAGATAACAGGTAAAATATCATTGTTGTAAAATCCTATTAGTCTTTCAATAGTTTCCAAAGCAATCCCTGAATGACCATAAGACAACCCCTGAATTTTTAACAAAAGCATCAACTTTACTATCACAGGATCCACCTCTTCTCCTAGTCCGCATGCATGAGATTTTACCAAATTCTCCTGTAGTTTGCTTAAATCTTCCGTAGATATTTTGGTATTACATAAAGAACCGAAACCAGTATTGATACCATAATAAACAGCATCTTTGTTGTTCATCTTCCTATTTAAATACTCTCTACACTTTATGATCTTCTCTCTTGACTCATTACTCAATTCAATTTTTACATCTTTTTGTAAAATGTAATTGATATTCTCAATAGAAAAATCCTCTATTCCCAACTTTACGGTTTCCATCTGTATTACAATGATTTATCTGATAATTTTTCGAGATATGATTTCGTTATCTTCTGTTACTATTTGAAGAATATAAACTCCTTTTGGTTGATTTTTTAAATCAATGATATTCTTATTTGCGGAGTTATTCTTAATTTGTTTTCCTCCTAAATCCATTAATACCAATTGTTGAATGTTTTGATTTGTGGTAATTGTAAACAATCCCTCCTCAATTTGAATAATTGTTAAATCAGAAACTACCTCATCAATACTGGCAGCAATTGGCGCTAAATATTTTACATTGGTAATTTGTCCCGCTTGCAGTGTTACTGACATTACTGGGACTTTATCTGTATTGGTAAACCATTCATAATGTGTCTCTGTAGGTCTATCAAAGGCCTGACCGAAAGAAAATTGATCTACATAAACAGTGTCTCTTTGCTCTAAAGTAGTTTTAACCCTTAAAACATCTGAATAAGTATAATTTGGTGTAACCAAACTACCCCAGCCATCTACTTCTACGCTTCTTCTAATCCATTGTCCATAAGTTCCAAAAGTAGGAACGGTCAATAAATAATACCCAACAGAATTGTGCGTAGGCATATTGTAAGACATTAAAAAAGGATATTGTTGATCAATGGTGTCATACTTTACAGAAGCAGGTATACCGTAAACATTAGCACCAAACCCAGTAATTTCCAA
>JBFHGR010000170.1:0-5318 GCA_041583015.1 Parvicella sp.
TACACTTAGTAGATTTGGATGGCGCTAAAGCCAAACACATTGTGAATTACAAGGTGCTAGAGCAAATATGCAACAACACAAATCTGAATGTAGATTTTGGTGGTGGATTGAAATCTGATGATGACTTACGCAGTGCATTTGATTGTGGCGCAAAACAGATAACCGGAGGAAGCATAGCAGCCAAAAACAGAGAAACATTCTTAGAATGGCTAAAAACATACGGAGCAGACAAAATTATATTAGGTGCAGACAGTATGAATCGTAAAATAGACACTGACGGCTGGTTAGAAAGTACGGAACACGATGTGTTGGAATTCATTCAAAACTACCAAAAAGAAGGTATTACCAGCGTAATCTGTACAGATATCTCAAAAGATGGGATGTTGGCCGGTGCCTCTAATGAACTCTACACTGAAATAATCAATGAGAGCAAAATTAACCTCATTGCGAGTGGTGGTGTATCTTCGATGAAAGACTTAGAAGACTTAAAAACCATAGGTTGCGAAGGCGCCATAGTAGGCAAAGCGATATACGAAGGAAATATTTCACTTAAAGAACTGGAGAAATTATGCTAAAGAAAAGAATCATCCCTTGTTTGGACATTGCCAATGGCAGAACAGTGAAAGGAATCAACTTTGTGGACCTCATCGATGCGGGTGACCCAATAGAATTGGCAAGAAAATACGTAACACAAGGTGCAGATGAATTGGTATTTCTAGATATTGCGGCCACTATCGAAAACAGGGGAACACTCATAGAATTGGTCAAAGAGATTGCCAAAGAGATCAACATCCCATTCACAGTTGGTGGTGGTATTAACTCCGTGAAAGATGTTTCTAAAATCATCAATGCTGGCGCTGACAAGATAAGCATCAACTCCACTGCAGTTAAGAATCCAAAACTAATTAGTGAGATTGCACAGGAATTTGGCAACCAATGCGTAGTAGTAGCCATTGACACTAAACTAATAGATGACACTTGGAAAGTATTTGTTCACGGAGGAAGAACAGAAACATCACTTAAAACACTAGACTGGGCAAAAGAAGTTGAATCACTTGGTGCAGGTGAAATTCTACTTACCTCAATGAATAACGATGGTACAAAAGCAGGATTTGCATTGGACATCACCAATCAGGTAAGTGAATTGGTTAACATCCCAGTAATTGCCTCCGGAGGTGCTGGAACTAAAGAGCATTTTGCAACTGTATTTAAACAAACAAAAGCCACAGGAGCATTGGCTGCAAGCGTTTTTCACTATGGAGAGATTTCTATTCCGGAATTGAAAACATATTTAAAGAGCCAGGAGGTCAATGTAAGGTTGACATTATAACTATAGAATTGTACAAATTTCTTGTACTAGGTACAATGTATTTTGTACAATGTAAAAACTTAATAAATAACGAGAATGAAAATAGATTTTAATAAAGGAGACGGACTGGTACCAGTGATTATCCAGAATGCGCTTAATATGCAAGTATTGATGTTGGGCTATATGAATGAGGAAGCGTTTCAGAAAACAGAAGCGGAACAACGTGTAACTTTCTTTAGCAGGAGCAAAAATAGGCTCTGGACAAAAGGAGAAACCAGCGGCAACTTTTTAGATGTGGTGAGCATTGATTTGGACTGTGATCAAGACACACTTCTTATCAAAGTAAATCCAAAAGGACCTGTTTGTCACACGGGAGCAACAACTTGTTTTAAAGAAGAAAGCGCTAAAGGATTCCTATATCAATTGGAGCAGACTATCAGTGATAAAATAGACAAAGATGATGATACTTCTTACACCAATGAACTATACAAAAGAGGTATTAATAAAGTAGCCCAAAAAGTTGGCGAAGAGGCTGTGGAATTAGTGATTGAGGCAAAAGACAATGACCCTGACTTATTTAAAAATGAAGCAGCAGACTTGATGTATCACTATTTGGTATTGCTGAAAGCGAAAGGGTTTACTTTGGGGGATATTGAGGAGGTTTTGGAGGAGCGTAATGTGAGGAAATAGATGCTAGATGCTAGATGTTATACTTTTTTTTTGATGCGGGTGCTGTAAAGACTGTCGAACCAGTCTAAATTCCAGATTTTAAAATGAACAACTACTTCTGTTAAAATATCCGAAATTATCCACATCAGTAAATTAGTTTATAAAAATACTGTAAGGTTTCATTTATCTTTACGACTTACAACAAAATCGAGAAATTGGAGAGAGAAAAAATAGTCATAATAGGAAATGGAATAGCAGGCGTAACTTGCGCTAGGTATATTAGAAAATATAGTGATCATGAAATCTTAATCATCTCATCCGAAACACCCTACTTCTTCTCAAGAACCGCATTGATGTATGTTTACATGGGACACATGAAGTTTGAACATACACAACCTTATGAAAATTGGTTCTGGGAGAAAAATAGAATTGAACTCAAGCAAGATTTTGTTGAGCAAATCCAAACTGACACTAAATCTCTACAATTAAAATCTGGCGAAACAGTCAAATATGACAAACTGGTCATTGCCACAGGTTCAAAACCAAATAAATTTGGGTGGCCAGGTCAAGACCTCAAAGGTGTGCAAGGTTTATACTCTAAGCAAGATTTAGATTTACTAGAAGAAAATACCAAAGGCGGCATCAATCATGCCGTGATTATTGGCGGTGGTCTAATTGGAATTGAATTAGCAGAAATGCTTCGCTCTAGAGATTATCCTGTTTCATTTTTGGTAAGAGAAGGAACTTTCTGGGGGAATGTAATTTCCAAAGAAGAAGGGAATATCATCAAGAGACACATGAAGGAGCATCACATAGATTTGCAACTTCACAATGAATTAGAAAAAATTAATCCAGATGAAAATGGTAGAGTAAAATCTATCACCACTAAAGATGGCAGAGAAATAGACTGTCAATTGGTAGGACTTACCGCTGGTGTCTCACCTAATATTGAGTTTATAAAAGGCTCTGCTATAGAAACTGGAAGAGGTGTACTTATCAATAAGTATTTTGAAACCAATATTCCTGATGTATATGCTATTGGTGATTGTGCTGAATTTATTCAACATCCATCTCCAGATAGAAGAAACTTAGAACAAGTTTGGTACACAGGTAAAATCATGGGTAAGACTTTAGCCAATAATATCTGTAATGATAAAATAGTTTACAATCCTGGACATTGGTTTAATAGCGCCAAATTTATGGATATAGAATATCAAACTTATGGTTGGATATTCCCAGAACCTAAGGAAAACGAAAAGCACTTCTATTGGGAGCATAGTGGTGGTAAAAAATCTGTTAGACTTTGCTTTAATGCCACTACTAACGAATTTATTGGTATCAACACTTTTGGAATTAGAATGCGTCACCAAGCCTTTGAGAAATGGCTCACAGAGAAAAGATCTATTGAATATGTTTTGACACATTTGAAAGATGCCAACTTTGACCCAGAATTCTACAAACAGCACGAACAAGAAATAGCAGACAAATTCAATCAAGAAAACGGCACCTCTATCAAAGTAAAGAAAGCCAGTTGGAAAAACATCATTTTTAATTCTAAAAAAGCATGAAGCAAATAAAACTAACAGGACTAATATTGTTCGTTGTAGGAATGCTTGCGTTCACTGCAAATATATTCTTAGGTGAATACGCCATCACTAAAGCGTCTGTAACTACACATTTTGACAGCACTCCAGATAAAGTGGATAAAAATGACAGCATTGCCGAACACTTTATTGCAACAGCAGAATCTTTATCTATCATTGGTGGAGAAAGAGAAAGCTACAATAGCCAACATCAACTTTTCGCTGACTTCTCTCTACTCATTGAGACTTACAATAGCACAATTGTAGATAAATGGTTTTCTGACAAAGTAATCTCTGCAGAAGAAATTGAGTTGCTCTATCACTCAGCTGAAAAGGATGGAAAAGTAGCCTACAACGCTACCCTGCTAGCATCTGTTTTTGGTGAGCAAACTGAAAAAATAAAACTATTGACCGACAACACCTCTTGGATGTTTGACGATCAAAAAACTTTTGGTTCTATTGATGAATTCAAAAAAGAGTTAGATCCTAAAATAAAAGAAATAAACGATGCCGCTGCTGGAGATTATGTATTGCATGATGACAAAGGCACCAAACTAGGCATGGCTAAGTCTTTTAATATTGGGCTTTCTGCTACCAACCCCGGACTGATGTTCTTACTAACATTTGGGTTGATCATTATTGGTGCTTTGCTTTACAACATCCCAGACATTTGGCTTCTTGGACCTGCAGGGATTAAAAACAATCATATTTTTCAAAATGGGTTAACCAACAGAGGTTTCTTGGCTTGGATTGTTCTAGTTTATATGGTGGGATTCTATTTCCTAATGTACTTCTGGCCACAATACCTCAATAATAATGTAGTACTGGTTTCTCCTATTAGTAAATTCTTGAGTGGCAATGCTGCTAGTGAATGGTTCTTATATGGATTTATCTACTCAGTATCCATGACATTGATGGCAGTGAGAATGTATATCAAATACAGACACAACAATTATCAGATTCTTAGAACTACAGTAGTGTTATTCTTTCAGATAGCATTTGCTTTTATCATTCCAGAATTACTAGTAAGATTCAACATGCCTTACTACGATTTTAAAAATGCATGGCCACTAGATTATGACTTCCTGTTTGATTGGAACATCACCAACTTATTGGAAAATGGTTTCATGGGACTATTCATGCTCATCTGGGGATTAGTACTGACTATAATCATAGTACCCGTAATGGTTTACTTCTTTGGAAAAAGATGGTACTGTAGTTGGGTTTGTGGTTGTGGAGGATTAGCCGAGACTGTTGGAGATCCATACAGACAGAATTCAGACAAGACTTTGAAATCCTGGCGTTTTGAAAGGTATATCATCCATATTGTATTGGTATTTGCCATTCTGATGACCATTGGAGCAGTTTATACTTTCTTTAACAACAACCCAGAAGGATATTGGCTGACCAAAACTCACTTTGTGGTGATTACTTCACTGCTATCATTAGGTGTAATGGGATTATTTAAATATGGCAAAGATGAAATTGCTAAAGTCCAAAAGAAGACAAGAACGATAGTTTATGTTGTTGGTTCTTTAATAATAGTTGCCGGAATTACAGCCTTACTTACTGGCAACTCAAACATTCTTTGGATAGACAGTTATGCTATTAGAGCAACATACGGATTCTTGATAGGTTCTATTTTCTCTGGTGTAATTGGAACAGGCTTCTACCCTATTTTTGGGAATAGAGTTTGGTGTAGATTTGGTTGCCCACTTGCCGCATACATGGGACTGGTACAAAGATTTAAATCTAAA
>JBFHGR010000171.1:0-5312 GCA_041583015.1 Parvicella sp.
GGGGGTCGCGGGTTCGAGTCCCGTCCAGACCGCTAGCTTAAAAGCAAAAGCCTTGGTAACACTGTTACTGAGGCTTTTTTGTTTTGCGACTGTCGAGCAATTGTCGAGCAACGTCTGTTTTACTTTACTTAGTTTTATTAAGTGTTGTTTTTCTGTTGATAAGTTTTGATGTTTGATATATGTATAATAAGATTAGATTATAATTAAAGAGACTGTGCTGAGACTTTCTTTTACGGTTTGACGAAATTCAAAAATTTGGACTGTAGCATTTAGTTAAACTTAATTTATCAACCCTACTTGCTTGTATCTTTTGTCTAAAACCTCTTTATAAGCACTTTTCATCTCTTCAGAAAGGAATGATTGGTCTATTAGGTCTAGTGCCGTAGGACGGTTCTTAATCATTCTTTTAAATACGCCATCAATTTGCTTTTGAGTTAAGTTTAATTCTTTGCCTAAATGTTCGAAATACTCCTTTTTTAACTTTTTTTCTTTCTTGCAATAGTTAAAGCAAGTTCTTCGGTGTCTTCAGGAAAAACTATGGTAACGTTTAATAGGTCATAAGCAGGAGATAATACCCAACCTGATTTACTTTCTATCATGGAGAAATTCTTTAGGTGCATGTCGTTATTACCTGTTAGAAACGAGAAAAGTGCTAATTCAAAATATAATACTTTATCGAGTAAGGTGTTTTGAGAGTATTTGTCAAGCGCTTTACCAATCTTTTCCATGGAACTTTTGTACTTATCAACTGCTTCTGTAATTTGAAACATATCCATCATGTGAATTTTGCCACCATCCTCTGTTCTGTCTACTCGTTTTGTGATGTATGAAATTTCACCGGATGCTAATCTGATAAGAGAAGAAGGAACAACTTGAATTCCATAAGCCTCTGCTATTCTCATGGTGAGATGTTCGTTTGCAGGCATTTCTGCAAATTTATCTGAAGGTGGTTTGAAAATGTAGTTCCCGCCTAATGCACCCACAACTGTAAGTCGAGAATCTGATTTTTCTTTGGCTTCGTTTACTATTGACATAGATAATTTAGCCTGAACTCCTGGTACAGCAACGCTTCTTTCTACAACTTGTTTTGCCAATTCATTCATTTGATCCAATGAATATTCAATTTGTGGAGGATGGGGTAGGCCAAAGAAAGCCGTAGAACACTTGGCGTGGAAACCTTCTCCTTCTTTTAAAGGTTCATAACAGTAGAGACATCTATTCTTCATCTTTCATTGGTATTGGTTCAACACTTACTGCGCCTATGCAGTTCTGACAACAAGCCAACAGTAGTCCCATTCTATCGTTTCGATTGATTTTCCAGTTTTTAGATGCAATATCTAGTAACCATCCTTCAGGAATCAATCCTTCAAAAAAGGGAAATAGACGATTGTCTTTGTAGGGTTTGTTGGTAACGGGCATAGTGAATGTAATGAAATCATTAGGGTGCTCAATTACGTATTGTTTATCATATTGAAAAACATATTCACCTTCATTGGTCTCCAAAATGGTTCCTGCCAAATACTCTTTGTAAAATACTTTACCGCTTCTCATATCTTAATTATTTTATACTTACAGGAGCAAGTTCATGACCAAACATTCGAAGAACTAGATTGACCTTTTCCATATTTAAATTTGTTTTACCTTGTTCAATCTTTCGTACTACAGTTAGCGCAACTCCGGCTCTCTCTGCAAATTCTTCTTGCGTCAGATTAACTTCCTTTCTACGCTCTTTTACAAATTCTGCTAATGTCTTCATTATATGTATTTAGATATAAAACTATGTAAATATAGTTAATTATATGTAAATGAATATAGTTTCTGTCTAAAACTATGTTTTATATGTATTTGCGTATAGTTTTGTTTCTTAAGTTAGAACCTGTCATCAATTCCCACGAGTCTTCTTATTTGTTCTTCTGGTGTTCTACCTTTAGTAAGATCTTGCAACTGCTCTTTGATTCTGTTAATTTAAAAATCTATGCCTCCAGGATTGTCTTGATTCAATTTTTTACATCTTTCCATTCCCATGATTTTGCTTTCTAGGGCTACAATGTTCATGTATGTTTTAAAACTTTCAACTGAAAGGTGAGGCGTACCATTTGCGCTCAAAACTTTGGAAAAGTATCGGGTGTATTCCATACTTCAAAATTAAGGATGAAGGTCTAAGGTAGGTTGGAGTTTTTGTTAATGGTTGAAACAAATGGCTGAAAATTTATTGCGAATTATTTTCTATACCGTCACATTTTGACGGTTTTACTTCTGTATATTGTACTCAAATAAGTTCAAGCTACTATTTATGAAAAAACACCTCCCACGCTACCGCTCGAATCTTTCGAGTGGTTTTATAGTTTTATAGCGGTAAGGATAATTTCTGTAAAATTAATATAAAGAATTGCAAGATTTAAATGTCTAATTCTTTTGAAATGCCATTTTCTCAACTGCCGCTCCAACAATATTATTAAATTAGGCAAAACCGTAAAACTCGGGATGGATGCAGAATAACCCCTCGCTGCCGCAAGAAACGAAGTTCGTCAAAGTCAATCTTTTCTTGTGGTTTTCTTGTTTTCTATAAGCAAAGACAATTTTATTTTAAAAAGTAATATTAACTATATGCGATAAAGATAGTTGAAGGAAACGTAAAAAAATACGTAGCAATTACCCCTTAAGAATTTTCTTTACTTCATTGGACGGTGTCTTTATAAAATAGAAGCCATCGGGAAGTGTAGAGAGGTTAATTGTAATTTGATGATTGCTTACCACAGTAGACTCAATTTGAGTGGTTACATCCTGCCCCATATTATTGATAACCATCACAGGGCCAGACCAAGCGGTATTGGAAGTGAGATAAATGATGTCTGTAGTTGGGTTAGGGTAGGCGGTGATTATGTTTTTTGCTGTGCTTTCAAAATAAACACTAGCCGTTTTTGAATAAGAAGTTCTTCCATCATAATCTGTTTGCATCAATCGGTAATATGACTGACCTAAAAGTGGTGATTGATCTTCCGATTGGTATTCTTGTGTAGTGGTAGAATTACCGCTTGCATTCACTGTATGAATAGTTTCCCAGTTACTACCATCTTCAGAGCGTTGCACTGAAAAGTAATCATTGTTTAATTCAGAAGCGGTTACCCAATTTAAAACTACAGAATTTTCTCTCGTCTCTGCATTGAAATCTTTCAACGCTATTGGCAAAGCAGAATTGGTAACGGAAGCGATAATTAAATTATCTAAGAAAGGTTTGTCAAATCCTGTTCCGTCCATGTTCTCACCAATGATAATGTTGCCCGCTCCTGTCCAGTATAAGCCTCTGTTGTCTACACCGTCATTGGTCCAAACTATAACACCGTCCACTAATAAACTGCCTGTTCCGCTCACGGGAAGGTAGATAAATCTATACGTTCTAAAAGTATCATCATTAGGGATGGAGTAAACATTACCTGAACTGATAGTGGTGTAGCCACCAGCACCGTCATCTACCCTGTAGGACACAGAAAGGTTAGCGCAGCCATTGATGACAAGACTACTTCCTCTTTTGAAAAATGTTCCACTTGATTCGTCTCGTTGGAAGTCAAATGAAATGTCTATTCCTTCTACATTAAAAATGGGGTCATCGGCTATGATGAAGTCTAAGTTTTGCTTAGGGCTTCCGGCATTTAATCCATTTGTACCATTGGCACCATTAGGACTTGAAGTAGCACTAGAACTTGCACTTATTGCATTGGGGCCAATTTGAGCATTAGTTACTGGATTGTTGTCCCAATTAAACTGACTAATTACTTGAGCAAAAAAACTGAGATGAGTAAGCGTAAGTATGATGATAAAAAGTGACTTCATATTTGAATTTAAATGATAGTGCAAATTTATAATCTGTAGACGTTGGTTGCTTTTTATTTCGCCAAATCAACATAGAATATCGGTAGAGAATATATTCTAACTGATGAGGACGTGGCAATTTTTACGATGAATTTTGTAGGAAGGTTTCGGCTAGTTGGAAGATTTATTTCTGGTTAGGAAATTAAAAAAAATCCCTTGCTAACTATTATTAACAAGGGATCCGTATGTTTAAATGCTTAGTTTATTTTTTACTCAACATAGATTTAATTTTACCCAATGCGTCATTAACCGCTTTTTCAATTGTATTAGCGTTGCTTGTAACGGCTACAGGTTTTTTATTGCTTAATCTTGCCTCAATTAAGCATCTTTTGTCATTGACACCATCTTTTCCTGCATTTTCATCAGAGAGGTGTAATTCTATTCTGGTAATGTCATCTCCAAATCTTTCCAACTCCTCATTGATTAATGATTTAAGATATTTGTCTAGTCTTTCGTTATTATCGATGTTCTTGTCTGTGTTTATTTGAATAGTCATAGTCTTTTTAATATTTATTTTGTTGATACATTTATCAATGATTGGTATATTGCTGGCTATATAATACGCGCTAAACCTCTCATTAAATTTCCTTCTTCTGTTGTCATTACATTGTCGGCTAAAAATACACCTTTTATTTCTAATTTGAGTGCTTCTTTCTCTGTTTCAGTAAAACCGAGTCTTTCAATGGTGTGTCTTATTTTTTCTATACTAATGAAATCATTGTCACCTTTATATTCAAGATGCATTTCATCAAAGTGACCTGCAGGGTGCTTCTTGCGCACATATTCCATTTCAACTGTGGATTCCGTAAAGTCTGCATGGGCACAATAAATCAATATGTAAGTTTTTAATTCTTCTTTATTCCAAGTGGTTGTGATGGGTTTCATAGCGTTAAAGACTTAAGGTTAGGTATTTTTTTTAGTTTTCTTTGATAAATCCCTTAATGACATCAAGTGAACTGATCATACCATGTATTTTGCCGTCTTCCATAGCAACAATATGATGGATATTCTCTTCAATCATGGTTTTACCTACATCTTTTATTCTTGCCGTTAAGGCACACACATATACACGGTGAGACATTACATTTCTAACCAATAAATCTTCATTATGAATGGCCGCAAGATCTGAGGAAGAAATAATGCCTTCTATTTCACCATCTTCTTTTATAACTGGTGCAGAACTTATGTTGTGTTTTTTGAATAATTCTTTTACCGTAGCTAATTTTAAAACTCCAGTTGTAGTAATTACAGGAGTTGTCATGATTTCCTTTGCTCTCATAAATTTTTATAATGTTAGTTTAGGTGTAAAAGTAATGGAAATATTTATTTTATTTTATGATGCTCGTCATTCTGAAGGGTGATGTTGGTTGTTTTTACCACCGTGCGATTTTATCATGATGAGTTTTTTTTTGATGCCTTTGAGTGGAGATAGTTTTTTTAAC
>JBFHGR010000172.1:0-5264 GCA_041583015.1 Parvicella sp.
ATTGGGGATCTTCGTATATGGTAAATGATATATACAAAAGGTTTATTAAAAAAGATGCTAAAGAAAGTGAATTGGTAGGCGTAGGAAGATTTAGTACCGTGATATTAATGATTTGTGCAGGAGCATTTTCATACGTATTAAGCAGTGCAGCAGATTTTCTACAGATTATGCTACAAATTGGAGCAGGAACAGGATTGCTATTTATCTTAAGATGGTTTTGGAAAAGAATTAATCCATATAGTGAAATTACAGCAATGGGTGTGTCCTTTTTAATGGCAGCCATATTTCTGATTTACAATAAAATGAATGTAGGGAATGAATTAAGTTCCACATTTCAATTACTAACTGGCATTGGTGTTACCACTTTTTGTTGGGTATTGGTATCTTTAATTACCAATCCGGAGAAAGAAGAACTTATAGAAACATTTGAGAATAAAGTATTTGCTGTAGACAATTCAGAAGGTGAGGTCAAGGTAGATAAATATCATAACTTTGGATTTAAAATAGTTGGATTTATAGTGGCTACTTTAGGTATTTATAGTGCTTTATTTGCAACAGGTTATTTTCTGTATGGAGAAACAACTTTAGCATGGGTTTTTACTTCAATAGCGGTGATTGGAAGTGCTATTTTAATTGGATTTAATAAGAAGATTTTTTCATAACTATCACTTTACATTCAAAAAGTATATTTTTGTTGTAATAAATGAAGTTATACTGCGTTTATCCATTAGATTTTGAAAAAACTTATTCTTCATACAATTTTAATATTTCCATTTTTGGTTACTGCGCAAGTAGGCGGACAAAATTCGTTTCAAGTTTTGAATTATGCTACTAGTGCTCGTACAGAGGCATTAGGAGGGTATGCTATTACAGTGAAAGACGATGATGCTACATTAGGACAAGAAAATCCAGCATTGTTAAATAGAACGATGCATGGCATGGTAAACTTGAACTATATCAACTATTTTGCAGATGCTAACTTTGGTTATGCATCGTACACCAAACACTATTCTAATATTGGTACATTTAACGCTAGTATTCTGTATGCAGATTATGGAACTTTTGAATATGCTGATGTAAATGGAGTAAGAAATGGTTCAAAATTTCATGCCAATGACATTGCATTATCCATCGGTTATGGAAGACCTTTATCTGAAAAATGGTCGGTTGGAGGGCAGATGAGAATGTTGGGAAGTTTTTACGAAGCATATAATGCTTTTGGAGTCTCTTTGGATTTAGGAGCAAATTATTATGACACAACAAAGGGTGTGGGTTTTTCTGTATTGGCAAAAAACATGGGAACAGAATTTAATGGTTATACAGATAATTCCAAAGCACCACTTCCTCTTAATGTAATGGTAGGTGTATCTAAGAAATTGGCGCATGCTCCTTTTAGATTTTCGTTTACCTATGATAACCTTCAAAAGTGGAATTTGATTTATTTTGATGATTCACAGACAACTACAACAGACGCACTAACCGGAGAAGTGAAAGAGGTTAAAAAACCTGGTGTGTTAAAGAAGTTCATGTATCACGTAACCATTGGAACTGAGGTGCTATTATCTAAAAACTTACATGTAAGAGTTGGCTACAATCATATGCAACGACAAACTTTGAAGGTTGGAATTAAACCAGGAATGACAGGTTTTTCTTTGGGAATGGGCTTCAAAGTAAAATCTTTTTACATTAGTTATGCTTTAGCCAAGTATCATATAGCAGGAACCTCCAATCAAATTACAATTTCCAAAAGATTCGGAAAAATGCCTCCTGCAGATACTTTTTATCGTCAGCATGAATAATTCAAAATGATTCTGTTTTTTTATTTGAACAGAAAGTTTCATCATCTCGCTAAATACTTAATTGTTAATCTTAAATTTGTAGAAACAAACAAATAAAGATGGATTATAAAATCATAGGGGAGAAATTAGCAACTGCTGAAAACATTGTTATTACAAGTCATCAATCACCAGATGGTGATGCTGTAGGTTCGAGTTTGGCGTTGTATCATTATTTAAAAGGAGAAGGAAAAAATGTAAGTGTGATTTTGCCAGATGCTTCACCCAAGTTTTTAAACTGGATGGAAGGGGTAGATACGATGTATATTTATGAATCATCAGAAAATACTTGTAAAGATTTAATAAAGAATGCAAATGTTGTTTTTTCATTAGATTACAATGATTTAAAAAGAGTAGGAGAGATAGGTGACTTAATTGAAAATAGTGGAGCCTTTAAGGTAATGATAGATCATCATTTGGAACCAAACGATTTTGCGGACTGGATGTATTCAGATACCAGTGTGTGTAGTACTGCTCAAATGATTTATGAATTTATTACAGGTCTAGGTGATGAAGAGAAGATTGATACGATTATTGGTCAAGGAATTTATGTAGGATTGATTACGGATAGTGGTTCTTTTAGGTTTCCTTCGGTTGATGCACGTACACATGAAATAGTAGCATCATTACTTCGCAAAGGCTTGGTGCATAGTGTTATTCATGAAAATTTGTTTGATGTAAACTCATTAGATAGGCTAAGAATGCTAGGTTATTCATTAAGTAATAAATTGAAAGTGTTACCAAATCTTCCAGTAGCTGTTATATATTTAAGTAAAGAAGAACTTGATAGGCTTGACAATAAAAAGGGGAGTACTGAAGGCTTGGTTAATTATGCTTTAAGTGTAGATGGAGTCAAAATGGCTGCATTGATCAAAGAAGATGAGAACAAGGTTAAAATGTCATTTAGAAGTAAAGGGGATGTCCCTGTTAATGAATTTAGTGGCGCTCACTTTTCTGGAGGTGGACATAAAAATGCCGCTGGAGGAGTAAGTTTTGAAAGTTTTGATAAGACTATTGAGAAATTTGAAAAAGTGATTTATGAATTTTGGAATAAGTAAAATTGTATTTATAAGCAGTGCTATTGTTTTATTAGGGTGTAAAGAAAAACGTCCTGATACTGTGGTTTCAGAACCTAAAGTACCGGAATTTACCACAGAACAAAGTATTGAAATGAGTCAAAACTTTGCTAAAGATGAATCGTTTAGAATCGATCAGTTTGTAAAGCGTTTTAATTGGCCTGCAATTACGACAGGAACAGGTGTAAGATATTATATTTTTGAAAAAGGGAATGGAAGGCAGGCCGAAAAGGGTACTGTAGTTACACTAGATTATGAAGTAAGACTTTTGGACGCAGATACAACATTGTGCTATACTTCTTTCGGAGATCAACCAACAAGTTTTTTGGTGGAGATGGATAATGTTGAATCAGGATTACATGAAGCCATAACTTATCTTAGGGAAGGAGATAAAGCATGGGTTATTTTACCCTATTTCTTGGCTCATGGTTTATTAGGTGATGATAATAAAATTCCACCATTGTCCCCCGTCCTGTACAGGATAGAATTATTAAAAGTTGAAGATGTTTAAAATAGTTCTACTCATTATTTTTTCAACTTTACTTTGGAGTTGTGATAACAGTACGCCAGATTATTTTTATACTCAGAATAACCTTAAATACCAATACCATGATATTTCTGAAGGGGGAGAAACACCTGCCATTGGAGATTATTTAACGGTTTACATGCAGTACAGTACTTTGGAAGATTCTGTATTTTATAATTCTAAGACCAGTACATATGATGGGAAGGAGTTGATTCTTCTTGGGAAACCTAAGGTAGAAGGAGGTATTGAAGAAGGATTTGCGCAACTCATGAAGGGAGATAGTGTTACTATTTTTATTCAAGTTGGTAAATTCTTTGACCATTATTTGGATAAGGAAATTCCAACATATCTAGATAGAGCAGAAGATATGAAAATTACACTTCGTTTATTGGATATAGAAAGTCCTAAAGCGTATAAGCAAAGAGTTTTATTTGAGCAACTGCAAGCAGAATCTCAAGAGTTGGAGATTATGGAAAAAATTGTTGAAGAATGGAAGTTAACCAATGATTCTGTTTATAATAATTATAATATTTTTATGGTTTATGAAGATACCTCTTGTACAGATAAAGTATCTTATGGAGATATAATAAAGGTTAAGTATAAGGGGTATTTACCTAATGGAAAGGTGTTTTACGACAATACTTCTGATTCTGATTATGATGAGTTTAAAGCAGGTGTTGAAGGGCAAACTATTGAAGGGATGAACATTGCATTTTCCTATATGTGTAAAGGTCAGAAGGCTAAAATATTAGTTCATTCAGACTATGGATTTGGTGAGAGTGTAATAGAGCAGGGACTCGTTCCCAAATATACTCCTGTAATTTTTGAAATTGAGATTTTAGAAGATTAATTAAACCTCGATGAAGTTTTCTCCAGGTTCAAAAAGGGAACTGTCAGGAGTAATAAATTTAATATTAGATAAGGTTCCATAACCTACATTTCCTGAAAGTCCAATTTCTTCGCTCCAATCATAAAAAGTCCATTCAGTTGCAATAGGAATGTTTTCAATTTCTGTATAATTGGTATATTTTATGGCGTGTGGATTTTGTTCAGCCTCAGTTTGTGATTTTGAGAACGTGACAATATAAGCAGCAGTTTCTACTAAATTTGTTTGCTTATCTGTATACACAACGTACCAGTCATCAGGAGCATCGCCTATATTTGATTCAAATGTTAATTTATTAACGTTATATGTTTTACCATTCATTTCTTTTGTTGCGAAATCATTCCAAACAGTTCCTTGATCTCCCATTTTGTATGGAAATAAGAAGAAGTATGACCAAGTGTAAGCATCAAATCTAGCTTTTTCTGGTTTTGCTAATCCTGGTGAATGAAAAACTTTACCGTTATTGTAGATGATAGAATTTCCATCCTCCATTTCTATAATTCCTTTTGAGGAATTGGTCAACAATGTTAGTTTTCCGTATATTCTTGGTTTACCACCGAAATCTAAATGTAAATCAAAAGAAACCGCTTCTTTTTGATAAAACTCAGCAGTATTATGAGCGATGCTAGCGTTTTTTACAAATTCTATTTCACTTTCTATATATCCATTAGTTGAATTGGTTGATTGGTTACCGCAGGACCATAGGATTAGTGCGATAATGATTGTAGCAAATAAATTTCTCATAAAATTCTTTTAATTTACACGAAGTTAATGCTAAATGTTGTTAATAGAAGCTAATGTAGGTGTCGTATTTATTTTATTAAAAAAAAGCCACTACAAACAAATGTAATGGCTTTTTAAGTTCAGATGTCGGGGTGGCCATCCCGCACCTGCGGGAGAACTGACGACCTTTCCGCAACAGCGGAACGCATTATCTAATA
>JBFHGR010000173.1:0-5252 GCA_041583015.1 Parvicella sp.
ATCATCCTCTTTTTTGTTTTATAACCAATGAAATGCATTATTTCTATATCATATATAGTTCAAAATTAGACAAGTACTACTTGGGGGAGACTTCTGATTTGGAGGGTCGTTTGCAATACCACAATCACAAAAAAGACTCAAAAGGTTATAGTAAAGCAGCAAATGACTGGAAGTATGTTTTGCAATATGAATGTGAAAGTAAATTGATAGCCCAAAAGTTAGAGCGTTTTGTAAAAGGCCAAAAAAAGCCACTTTCAATTAAGAAAATGGCTTTTATATCATCTCATAAGAACTTAGGCTAACTTCAATATACCTTCGTTAATTCTTTCAATTGTTTCTTGTTTGCCAAGTAATTCTGCAATATCAAACATAGAAGGCCCCATTCCTTTTCCAGTTACCACCAATCTGAAGTTGGGTAGTACAGCACCCATTCCTAGTTCTTTTTCTTCTAAGAAGGCTTTAAATGTTGTTTCAATGTTTTCACTTGTCCAATCACTTATAGTTTCAAATTTTTCAGCTAATGCGGTTAAGATCTCCGGAGTTTGCTCTTTCCACTTCTTTTTAGTTGTTTTTGCATCAAATTCGGTTGGTCTACCAAAGAAATAATCTCCTTCTAACATGTCGTCTATGAAAGAGGCTCTCTCTTTCATCATGTTGGCAACGCCTGCTAGGTATTCTGGACTATAGTCTCCATCAATTTTTTCGCCCAATAGAGCGCCTAATTCTTCATTGCTTTTAGCACGTAGATATTGCTGGTTAAACCATTTTGTTTTGTCTGGGTCAAATTTTGCTCCACTTTTACTCACTCTTTCTAGTGTAAATGCTTCTACTAATTCTTCTAGACTGAAAATTTCCTGAGGTGTACCAGGATTCCATCCTAAAAAGGCAAGCATATTTACAAAAGCGTCATTGAAATACCCTTTTTGTTTGTATCCAGATGAGATTTCACCAGTTGCAGGATCTTTCCATTCCAATGGAAAAACAGGGAACCCTAATCTGTCTCCATCTCTTTTGCTTAATTTACCGTTGCCATCAGGTTTTAGTAATAGTGGAAGGTGTGCAAAAAGTGGCATTTTATCTTCCCAACCTAAATATCTGTAAAGCAATACATGCAAAGGTGCAGATGGTAGCCACTCTTCTCCTCTAATTACATGAGAAATTTCCATCATATAATCATCTACTATGTTTGCTAAGTGATAGGTTGGCATTCCGTCTGACTTATACAAAACTTTGTCATCAAGGTTATTTGTGTTTACTGTTACCCAACCTCTAATTTCATCATGAAATCTTACATCTTCATTTCGAGGCATTTTAATTCTTATGGTAAACGGATCTCCAGCATCTAGTCTTGCTTTGACTTCATCTTCGGATAGTGAAACGGAATTCTTCAATGAGTTTCTAGTGATACTGTTGTATTGCCAATTAGGCATTTTGGCCTTTTTAGCAATCTCTCTCATTTCAGTTAGTTCCTCTGGAGTATCAAATGCGTAGTAAGCATATCCATCTTCTACTAATTTAAAAGCATGTTGCGTATAGATGTCTGCCTCTTTTCTTTCAGATTGTTTGTAAGGGCCAAAGTCTCCACCAATTCCTTGTCCTTCATTAGGCATGATACCGCACCATTTTAAGGATTCCATAATATAGTCTTCGGCTCCTGGTACAAATCTAGTTTGATCAGTGTCTTCTATTCTTAGTAGAAAATCCCCTCCATGCTTTTTGGCAAATAGGTAATTGTATAAGGCTGTTCTTACTCCTCCCATGTGCAATGGTCCAGTTGGACTGGGGGCAAATCTTACTCTAACTTTTCTTTCCATAATATATGCTTTGAAATAAAAAAAAAGTAGCATTAGTAAATGCTACTTTTAATTCGTGTGCGAAATTAACTATTCTAGAATAATTACAATAGTATTTTATCTCATTATTTGGAAATATCCTGTGTAAGTTTTCTCTAATTCAGGGTCTTTATTATCATCATAAAGATATTTGTCACTTTTAGGTGTTACAACATAGTAATATGTCCCAGAATCTACGTCTTTTCCATTTTTGTAATGTGTTCCATCCCAGTCGTTTTGATAGTTGTCAGCCTCGTAAACTAATTTTCCCCATCTGTTATAAATTGAAATTTTAGCACTTGGATAATCATCTAAATTGATAAGTGTGAAGAAATCATTATCGCCATCTCCATTTGGTGTGAACACATTTACATCCATTAGTGGGCACTGCACCCATACTTCAGATTCTTCTATCAAAAGTTGATTGCCACATTGGTCTTCAACATTTACATTGTAGAAAGTTGTGATTTCAGGTGAGACAACTATTGTGTCATTATTTACTATAGATTCTGTCCAGTAATAATTATAAGGAGGTAATCCACCGGTTACGTTTGCAGTAAGTTCTGTGGTTTCAGGATAACAGATGTTTGTAGAGTCTACTCCTAATGTTCCTGTCATTTCTTCTATACTTTGTATTAGAATGGATGCAATAGAACACCCTTCAATACCGACAATGTCTACTTTAATGGTGTCTAACCCTTCCGCTATATTGTCTTGGTATGCATCTATAAATATAGTGTCGGAAGTTACTCCTATAGGTAATGTTATTGTTGTTGGAATATTGTTGTAGTCTGTTCCCATGATAGCGTTCCCAGATATGTTTAGGTTTAGTACGTCTTGTACGGTTGTGTCTGAATGAGAGAAAACAAAACCTCCTTGTCCACAGTTCTCACCTAGTGTGTTATCGGGGAATGGAGCAAAACTAGAAACGCTTATCCCTTCCGAACCTAAACTTCTAGCACCTAAGAATACTCCCGTGTCTAGAGAGCCATCTTCGCAATCTGCAATAGCAAATTTAAAGTGGTAAGTTTCACCACAAATTACTGGATATGCAATTTGTATTACTGTTGTAAAACCATTGAACCCATGTGATGTGCCATTATTCTCTATGTAATATTGTCCATTTACTTGAGTGGGAGTTTGAAAAGGATCATCATATATAGTACTAATCGATATCGGATCAGTAGTTCCTGGTACAAGTGCTACATTTACTGCACCACCTGGAAAATTTGCGGGACTTGGGTAAGGACCAGTAATTCCTGGACCGGAAAGGAAAAACGCAAATGCGTCATTGTATATTGAATTAATGTAAGTAGGATACTCATCAGAGGCAAAAACGAATTCAAATTTTACAGTATCACCAGTAACAGCAAAATCAAATTCTAATACTGCTGCGTCATTTGTTGATGAAATTGCGGAATTATTAAGTTGTGCTACTGAAAGGATTTGAGCGTCTCCTGGTCCGCCAAAATCAGTGTCAGGGGATGCGTTTGGTATGTTATTTACATTTCCTGTTGACATCACAATTCCGGAGGCTAAGCCTATATTGGAATTTGTGCCATCAAAATAACCAATTTGATTAGCGTTTCCTGAGAAAGTTACATTAGATGCGGTTACACCATTTCCGAGAAGTACATCGTCTACAAGGTTGTTAGCACTGTTATAAGGGGCTGCATTCGTGACTGTCATTTGCGCATTTGCTATTTGGCAAATGATAAATAAAGTAAAAAAAGAAATGGTATTTTTTTTCATTTTTGATATTGATTCTTGCAAGTTAATCCTGGAATTATTCTGGATTTTAAAATTCAAAGTTAGATAATATGGATTTAATTTTTAAAACTAACATAACATTTAATATGTTATTCCTTACTCAAGGACGAGTATTTTTTGCTAAGGTTGCATAGTCAGTTTTGCTTCTTATCTTTGTTTTAAAATTATTCAAATATGACTTCAAAAGAATTTACTGTAGCGCACAAGGATAGATTGGTTAATGAACTAATTGAATTTTTAAAATTGAAATCCGTAAGTGCAGATCCTGCTTTTACAGAAGATGTTAAGGTTACGGCAAGTTTTGTCGAAAATAGTTTATTGAAAGCAGGAATGAAGCACGTGGAAATTTGTCCTACAGCTGGTCATCCTATAGTTTATGCTGAACATATTATTGATGCAAGTTTACCAACAGTATTGGTTTATGGTCATTATGATGTGCAACCTGCAGATCCAATCGAACTATGGCACAGCGATCCCTTTGACCCTGTGGTGAAAGTTACTGAAACTCATCCTGAAGGTGCAATATTTGCTCGTGGTGCATGTGATGATAAAGGGCAGGTTTATATGCATGTCAAGGCTATTGAATATATGATTTCGAATGATTGCCTTCCTTGCAACGTTAAATTAATGATAGAAGGTGAAGAAGAGGTTGGGTCAAGCAACCTTGGAATTTTTGTCAAAGAGAATAAGGAAAAACTAAAGGCGGATGTTATTTTAGTTTCAGATACATCTATCATCGCTAATGATATCCCTTCAATCACGGTTGGGTTGAGAGGTTTGAGTTATGTTGAGGTTGAAGTAACGGGTCCAAATAGAGATTTGCATTCTGGAGTTTATGGAGGTGCTGTGGCAAATCCAATAAATATTCTTTCTAAAATGATAGCATCGCTCCAAGATGAAAATAATCACATTACAATTCCCGGATTTTATGATGATGTTATAGAGGTAAGTGATGAGGATAGAGCCGAAATGGCAAAAGCGCCTTTTGACCTAGAGGCCTATCAGAAAGATTTGGGTATCGAGGTTGTGTATGGAGAGAAAGGTTACTCTACCAATGAAAGAGCATCTATTAGGCCAACATTAGATGTTAATGGTATTTGGGGAGGGTATATAGGAGAAGGAGCTAAGACAGTTTTGCCGAGTAAAGCTTATGCGAAAATTTCGATGAGATTAGTGCCTAATCAAAATTGGGAAAAAATTACAGATTTATTTAAATCGCATTTTGAGTCGATCGCTCCGAAAGGAGTTAAGGTGAAAGTTACTCCGCATCATGGTGGTCAAGGAAGTGTTGTCGAGACAAATTTCCCAGCGTATCAGGCAGCATCTAAGGCGATGGAAGAAACATTTGGTAAAAAACCAATTCCTAATAGAAGTGGGGGAAGTATTCCTATCATAGCATTATTTGAAGAGGTTCTGGGATTAAAATCTGTACTTTTTGGTTTTGGATTAAATTCTGATTTGATTCATTCACCTAATGAACATTACGGTTTGTTCAATTATTTTAAAGGAATTGAAACTATTCCATTGTTTTACAAGTACTATGCTACTATTAATAATTAAGTTATGGTTTTAAGTACAAGAGTCTGGTTGCTATTATTAGCAATGCCTTTGATTTTATTACAAGGTTGTTTTGAGTATGAAGATGTTGAG
>JBFHGR010000174.1:0-5245 GCA_041583015.1 Parvicella sp.
GCCCAAAACAAGTATCTTCAAAAAAGGAATGTATTTCGCTTTGGCAGGGTTGGTATTTGCCTTAGTCTTTCTGTTCGTTTAGTTTGATTATGGCTGTCAAATAAGTTACCTTAGAACCATTTATGATTTCAATGCTTCAGAAATGACAGATTTAGCACAATATATCAATGCTTATTTTGAAACCCCAGATGAGGAGTCCAAACGCATAGCTGCCTTGTTCAAAGTAGAGCATTTGAAAAGGAATGAGTTTCATACTGTGTTGGGAACAAGGCATGGTAAATTGAGTTTTGTGAAGAGTGGTTTCCTAAGGGTTTATAAACAGACAGAAAAGAAAGAAGTGACTCAATGGATCTCTTCAGCAGGCGAATTTGTTACCGAATTGGGGTCCATAATGTTTGAACAACCAGCACGGTTCAATATCCAAGCACTTACTGATTGTGAATTGTTTACCTTGAGTTACTCAGACTATCAATTAATTGGTAGTCAGGTAGATAATTGGGCTTACTTAGAGAAGATGTTCTTGGCTAAATGCTTCATGACCATTGAGGATAGAATCTTTAGTTTTATCTCCATGACTGCAGAAGAACGTTATCTATATCTATCAGCCACAAAACCAGAATTGCTCAATCAAGTGCCGCAACAATACATTGCTTCTATGCTTGGCATGACTCCAGAAACTTTAAGTAGAATTAGAGCCAAAGTCATTTCTTGATATTTGTCAAGAGTCAGTTAATCAATACATAAGATATTTGCTTATAAATTAATAAGCATATGAAACATCAAATCACAACTAGTATTATTATTGAAGCACCCATAGAAAAAGTATGGGACGTTTTTGTAGATTTTAAGAACTATCCATCTTGGAATCCTTTTATCAAATCAATAGAAGGGCCAATAGCAGTAGGTGAAAAGTTCAAGGCAGCAATAGGAGGAATGAAGTTTAAGCCTGTCACACAGGTATTCTCTCCCATGAAGGAATTCACTTGGCAAGGACAATTGGGTTTACCTCGTATTTTTGATGGCCAACATTCCTTTGTGTTTACACCACTGGAGGATGGTAGCACACGTTTAGTACAAAGTGAACAGTTCAGAGGACTTTTGGTCCCTTTGATGAAAAAGAAATTGAATACAGAAACTTTAGACGGTTTTAAAGCAATGAATGAAGCATTGAAGGAACTAGCAGAAGAAAGATCTAGTAGTCTCTAAAAACAAACCTAAATGGTGTGCAATCACCTTTCTGTAAGGTTAATACTCCCCAAAGAAGTGAAGCATGCATAAGTATGCTGTATTTTGAATGGTAAGGAGTGGCAAATTTGTAACTCAACAGATAATTCATCCATTTATAATCCTTGATACCCATTAATGTAATTGAAACTTCTTTTTATTGGTTCAATGTTGTACTTTTACCACAAAGAATTAAACTAGAATTTAATGAAGAATATTTTATTGATGGGATTGGTTGGTGCTGCTAGCATAATGCAGGCGCAACAACCTAAAATAGATTTCGTAGAGTACGATCTAAAAAATGGAATGCATGTGATTTTGCATGAAGACCATTCTACACCAATAGTAGGTGTATCAGTAATGTACCATGTAGGTGCTAAGAACGAAAAATCTGATAGAACAGGTTTTGCTCACTTCTTTGAACATTTGTTATTTGAAGGAAGTGAAAACATAGAGAGAGGAACTTTCTTTAAGTACATTGAAAACGCTGGTGGTAGAAACAATGCCAATACTACCAATGATAGAACTTTCTATTACGAAATACTACCTTCCAATCAATTGGAGTTAGGACTTTGGTTAGAATCAGAAAGATTGCTTCATGCTAAGATAGACCAAGACGGTGTAGATACACAAAACGAAGTAGTGAAAGAAGAAAAGAGATTGAGAATAGACAATCAACCTTATGGAAGTTTATTGGCAGAATCTGCCAAAAGAGCCTATAAAGTTCACCCATATCAATATACTACAATTGGAGAGATGGAGCATTTAGATGCTGCTACTTTAGATGAGTTTATCGATTTTTATCATACTTATTACATTCCACAAAATGCGGTATTGTCTATTGCTGGAGATATCAATATTGAGGAGACTAAGAAGATGATAGAATTGTACTTTGGACCGATACCCAAAGGAGAGAAGGAAGTGCCTGCAGTAACAGTAGTGGAACCACCATTAGGAGGAGAAGTTAGAGACACCGTTTACGATAATATTCAATTGCCAGCAGTTGTTCAAGTATACAGAATACCAGAGCAAGGAACGGCAGATTTTTATGCATTGGAAATGCTTTCTAAAGTAATGTCTGACGGAGAGTCTTCTAGATTGAACAAAAAATCTGTAGCAGAAACTGAATCGGCTATGTTTGTAGGTAGTTTTCCATTCCCATCTGAAGACCCGGGAATCTCATTTGTATTTGGTATTGCCAATGCAGGTGTTGATGCTGCCGATTTAGAAGCAGAGATTAATGAAGAGTTTGATAAAGTAAAGAAAGAGTTGATTTCTGAGACTGAGTTTGAGAAAATCAGAAACATGGTGGAGAATGATTTTGTTTACAACTTTAATTCTATTATCGGTATTGCTGAGAATTTGGCTAACTATCATATGTATTTTGGAGATGCTAACCTAATCAATACAGAGTTAGAGAAATACATGGCTGTAACAAGAGAGGATATTAAGAGAGTAGCCAATAAATATATGGTGAAAGATAATAGAGTAGTACTTTATTACTTGCCAAAAGAAGGTGAAAAATAGAATTAAAGCATTTAGAAAATAAAGAGAATAAAATGAAAAAGATATATTCAATATTATTGTTAAGCGCGTTCACGTTAGGTGCAACTGCTCAGAAAACAATAGACAGATCTAAGGCGCCTGAGCCAGGACCTGCACCAAAAATAAACATTGGTACTCCAAGTACATTCACACTTGAAAATGGTCTAAAAGTATTTGTAGTAGAAAATCACAAATTACCTAAAGTATCCTTACAATTGGCAGTAGACGTCCCATTGATGATGGAAGGTGATAAAGTAGGGTTAGGAGATATGGCCGGTGAAATGCTTAGTGCAGGAACTAAAAACAAAACAAAGGCTCAGATTGATGAAGAAATAGATTTTATAGGCGCAAATATTACAACAACTTCTACGGGTATTTTTGCATCGTCATTATCCAAACATTCGGACAAAGTAATGTCTTTGATGGGAGAAATGATTCTTGATCCGGCATTCCCAGAGGAAGAATTGGAAAAGAAAAAGAAAAGAGCATTGTCTGGTTTGAAGTCTTTGGCTACCAATGCCGATGCCATCGCAGGTAGAGTGGGGAATGTTTTGAATTACGGAAAGAATCATCCTTATGGAGAGGTTCAAACTGCTGATCATGTTAATAATATTACGATTGCAGATTGTAAGGATTATTACGATACTTATTTTAGACCCAATGTGTCTTATCTTGTTATAGTAGGAGATATTACTCCAGCCAAAGCAAAAGAGCAAGTAGAGAAGTATTTTGGTACTTGGGAGAAGAAAGATGTTGCAGTAAAGAAGTTTTTGGCACCTTCAAAAGTAAACGGAGTAAGAGTTGCTTTTGTTGAAAAGCCAGGTGCTGTTCAGTCAGTCGTTAAGGTTATTTATCCAATTAACCTTCCTAAAGGAAGTGCTGATGATGCGGCAGTTACTATTATGAATGGAATTTTTGGAGGAGCGTTTTCTTCAAGGTTGAACATGAACTTAAGAGAGGAACACGCTTATACTTATGGAGCAAGAGGTGGTGCTTATTCTGATAGATACATTGGAGATTTTAGTGCAGGTGCATCTGTGAGAAATGAAGTTACAGATAGTTCTGTAACACAAATCTTAGGAGAGATGCAAGCGATGCTTGATGCAGATGTAACCAACGATGAATTACAGAGAAATATCAACTTTAACAATGGTAACTTTGCATTGTCATTAGAGAGTGATCAGACCATTGCTCGTTTTGCTTTGAATATTGAGAAGTATAAATTACCAGCAGATTACTACCAAAACTATTTATCAAGATTGCAAAAAGTAACTGCAGCAGATGTAAGAGCAGCGGCTAAAAAATACATTGACCCTAAAAACTGTATCATCCTTGTAGTGGGAAGTCCAGATGTAGTAGAGAACCTTAAACAGTTTGATACAGATGGAAAGATTGAGTTTTACGACATCAATGGAGATGTGAAATCTGGTGAGAAGAAAAAATTGCCAGAAGGATTGACTGCAGAGAAAGTGGTTGAAGATTACATCTTGGCATACACACAATCAAGTGATATGAAAACTGCTACTAAGAAATTGAGTAAAGTGAAAGATATCACAATGAAAAGTGAAACTGAAATGCAAGGAATGAAATTGGAATTGACTATCAAAAAGAAAATGCCAAACCTTTCTATGCAAGAAATGAACATGAGTGGAATGACTGTTCAAAAAACAGTGTTTGATGGAACAAAAGGTGGTTCTACTGGTATGCAAGGTTCGGAAGAGTTTGTAGGGGATGATTTAAAAGAGAAAGCCCTGTCTTCTACTATGCACCTTGAAACTAAGTACAAAGAACTAGGGTACACACTTACCTTGAAAGGAATTGAGGAAGTAAATGGTAAAGATGCTTATGTTGTAGAAGTTAAAGATCCTTTTGGCAACATTGAGAATGACTATTTTGATGCTGAGAGCAAATTGAAAGTGTACTCAATGCAAACACAAGAAACACCACAAGGTGAAATGACTATAACAAGTGAACTGCATGATTACAAAGCCGTAAACGGAATTTTGTTCCCGCACAAAATGATTCAAAACTTCGGTCCTCAATCTATGGAGATGGAAGTGAAGAGCATAAAAGTAAATGGGAAATTGAAAGCTTCTGAGTTTGAGTATAAGAAGTAATTAAGTATTTAATTTTTTTTCAAAACCTGCTTTATTCATTTAAAGCAGGTTTTTTTATACTTGTTAATTTAATTTAAACGATTACTTTTGTAGCATAAGAACACAATGCAGTGTGCTTATGAATATAGAGAGGTGGCCGAGTGGCTTAAGGCGCACGCTTGGAAAGCGTGTATACAGCAATGTATCGAGGGTTCGAATCCCTTCCTCTCTACAATTTGACTCGTCAAGAAGGGATGAGAAGTAAGATCCCGATTCGCTTAGCGAAGAATTTCGGGAAAGACCTTCCTCTCTACGATTTGTCTCGTCAAGAAGGGATGAGAAGTAAGATCCCGATTCGCTTAGCGAAGAATTTCGGGAAA
>JBFHGR010000175.1:0-5186 GCA_041583015.1 Parvicella sp.
AACGATTCTACTTGTAGGTTGCTGCTTTCCTAGTGACAGTTGGAAAACTTTGTTCTGCAAATACGCTTGCATTTCTTTCAACCAGATTTCACCATCTTGATTGAGATCTGCTTCACCAGTCTTTAAGCCATCCAGAAAACAATAGGTAAATAGACCATTCTTTAAGTCACCTCTCTCCATGGCAAACTCCATTCCACCAGCGGCAGAGATAACTGTGGCTCCAGTTCCAATACGTAAATCATTAAAAATAGACTTCGACAATTCCGAAACGTTTTGCATACCCTTTTTCTGTGCTAGCGAACTTCCTATGGCTCTAAACTGAACATCTCCTTCCTCCACATGGTTTGCTGCAATAAGTTGCACCTCATCTTTATCAATTTCACCCGAGTGACACGCATCGAGTAACAAAGTTTTCTTGAGAGGTTTAACACCTTCCAAGACCGCTTCTAATTTCTCATAAGACAATCCCTTTTTAGCAGGATTCAAAAAATCCATGTCGTAGGTAGCAAGAAAATAATCTAAATTATCATCTAAAACGCCATGTCCAGCAATGAACAATATAATCTCATCATTTATTTTGGCAGGTGCTAGAAATGCTTTGATTTCTGCAATTTTACCTACCGTAAATTCTTCGTTCACCAAAGTGAGGTTATGCACCTTCTCATATCTATTAGATGTATTCAAGATATGTACAAATTCCTGAGCATCTTTTGCTGCATATTTTAAGTTGAATTGACTATCCTGATACTCCCCTGCTCCTATTGAGACGATGTATAAATCTTCTTTGACTTCATCATCTTCACCCTCTCCATAAACTGTTAGGTACTGAGGCATACTAGGTGTTCCTGAATTATCTCTACAGATTACCTCTATCAAATTGAAGCCTTTCATCAAATCAATAGTTAGAGATTGATTTACTTTTTTACTAGTTGATTTCAATAAATTCACCCACTTTACTGGCACATCATTGACTAAAACAGTTAAGTCTTTCAACTTATTCTTTTTCGATTCAATAGCAATATCTAGATTGATAGTTCTAGCTGAATAAGGTAAACTTCCTTTATTGAGAATTTTTAATGTAGGCACATCATCTGGTAGTTTGTTTAGTTCACCTATGTCAAGTTTCTTCAACCTCTTTTTGTAGGCTTTGTTAAGCATCTCTATGGCTTCTCCATTCTCTACTCCAAAAAAGTCAGAAACTACTTGCATCACTTTATCAGGACGGTTGTAAAAATGATCAAACTGCGAATAAGGAAAAACTTCGTTACCTTTTTTAAATGAAATACCTTCTACTGCTGCAGGCTCTCCAAAATAATAACCTTCTGGTAAATATGTTAACCAATGTCCTGCTACATTCATCATTGAAAATGCAGTGTCGCCTGTACTCACATATACAAAGTGCAGAATATTGGCGTTTTGCTGACTGGGATTATCTGTTTCTACATCTTCTTCATCCAATAAAATAGGTACTCCTTTATTGTTAATCATTTCCATACCATAGCCAAAGTTGAGAAAATTGAATGTTGAGTCACTGTCATAGCTGTTTGCAACCCAGCCAACTGGTCTTTGATACGTTAGCACTTTTTCGCCAGTAATAGTACTTATCACATAGGAAGGTGGCATATTTTTCAAATCATTGAAATCTTCAAAACCAAAATAATCCCCATTCTGACTGAATGCATAACTATACTTATAATAACCATTCTCAAGAATTTCTGCTTTAGGCAATTTCAACAGTTCTTTTTCCTTTTTAGACTGAAGATCTAACTGGTTCAAGACATAGTTGCTATCTATATAAATGAAATAGTCCTCATTACTTGTAAAAGTTGAAAGATTTGTTATTTCGTGTTTTAATTTTAGATAATAAATGGTATCTCCTGTTAGGTAATTCAGCGCCATGATTTGTTTTGCGCCAATTAGGAGTAATTGGTCTTGATGTTTTGAAAATTGACCATGAGTAAAACTAGGATAAATAGCCTTATGTACATAAGTAGTATCCGTGTACTTTGATAAGAAAACGAATTCATCATCACCTACTTCCTTTGCTATAGAATCTTCTGCGTGATAATTTGTGGCTAAAGCCTCTAGGAAATAGTATTCATTTTCTGATGATTGCGCAATATCATACGCTGCAGTGTTTTCTTGAAAAGTATATTCTTCTGAATAATCATAACTATACTCTCCAGAGACATGAAACCCATGCTTTTTATCTAAATCATTGATAAATGTATAATTGGCTAATTCTCTACCTGGGTCTACTTCTAATTGGGTGACATGAAAAGCCGGATTATCATTGTTCTTCTCCACAATCATTTTACTCACAAAAGAAGATTTCGACATTTCATTATTATTCCTAAAAAATGGAAACACGTTCATGATAGATGGTGACTCCGTATCATGCCAATTGCCCATGGTAGCGTATCGATATGAATTAGATGCCACGCTAAATTCAAAAGACTTAATCACTTTAGTGAGGTCTATTTTCTTCACTACTCTATCTCTTTTAGCATCGTAAACCTCACATTTTGTGCTGTTTTGATTTACAATGGTAAAAACGTCAGGAAGACTTGTTTTTCCGTATAGTTTACCCGACCCAATAGTCACGAGTTTTCCTTCTTCAATGTCATAAATAAAAGATAAGGGATATTGACCATTCACACCTATAAATTTATTGTATTGCAAAGCATAGTTCTTAAAACCAATTAAATCAGTGTAAGATAAATAACTACCTACGCTTCTATCACCGGTGTGGTAATCATTGTAAGAATAGTAATTATTACTCCTATAAACAAAAGCCTCCACGTACTTATCATTGAGAGGTACACATAATACTCTATCATAATAGTCCATATTCAATGTGTCTCTCTTGAAAACAATGGAACCGTCTACTTTTGATTTAGCTGGAAACAATACTTTCTTCACTTCTCTTTTTTCAATATCTATTAGTTCTAGGCAATCCATCTTTACCAAGGTTATTTTAGAAGGATCATTGTCAGCAGGAAAAACTAGATCAAACTCACTGGTATCTGGCAGTTCAAGTGTGAATGCATGGATTAGTCCTAGCGTTAAATCCTCCTCTACTTGATAAACATTGAGTGTGGAATAATCGGATTGTAGTAATGCTAAATACTTACCAGAAGCATGCACTGCGCCCGCTATTGTATTGTATGAAAATATGGTATCTATAGAATGCCCATAATAGTTATTGTCTTGGATATTTCGAATCTCTATTTTGGTATAGTCATCATAGCGTTGAAAAGTGTTATTTTCGGTGCTATAATCCAACTCATTGACATAGTTACCACTTTTGATTTTTAGATAATGGATAGAATAATTGCGAACAAATTTTAATTCTTCAAAGATGCTTATACCGGTTACTTTTTGAAAACCTTTGCTACCATCAAAGCTATTGTTGGGAGAAACAAAATTAAAGGGGCGCACCATTTTTAGTTTTGCCACATCACTGACCTTTTTGGACGTGTTTACTCCGTGATTTGTCAGGGAGATTGCTAATTGCGTATCTGGACTGTCGCCATAAGAGGTTCCATGCCCATGTATTGAAACGAATAAAGAATCTTCATTCTTTTCAAAACGAACGGTACCACCTTCAGGCATATACATGTTTGCTACTTCAATTTTATCTTGTGGCACCATGCTCCACATATCCCAAATAACAATACCAGGAGTTTGATAATTAAAGTCTAAACTATAAATTTTATTATTGCTAAAATCATAGTAATTATGTTCTGAAAACCTAGTCTTATCTGGAAACTGAACGACTACACTTTCATTCTGTGCATTGAAATGTGGTACGATAAGTATGACCAATAATAAAAGTGTAATTCTATTTATCATTTTGCAATTCTTTTAAATCAATTCTTACTTGTTGCTTTTCTGTCTCACCTTCACTAATCGCACTCGCTTGCCAGATATTATCTATTACTTCTCCCTCGGAAATCCAGTAGTAGTTATTAGGCAACAATGGTTCTCCTTCAAGATCAAGCATATTGTATACGTTTTTGATACCCACTTCAAAACAGTCAACTAGCGGTTCATTCCCATATTTATAATTGTAACTAAACAAACCATGTTCCTGCAAATGATCGTATATTATGGGGACAATCCATTTATGTCCGTCATGTATTCCATACAGCAATGCCCTAGGCGTTACCTTCACTAAAACCTCAAAGCCATAGGGGCGACCATCTTGGTCTTCCTCCAAAATATAATCGGCATCCAGTTTCTCACCATCAAGGGAGAAGAACTTTGGTTTCCAGCCACGGTACTCACCTTCTTCATAGAACCAGTTATTTAGTTTAATAAAGGTTTGATGTGCAGTAGTGATTAATTCCATAGGTATTTCATTACTTGAATAATTTCCCACAAATGCATCATTACGAAGCATTTTTAGATAGGCATCTTGTGATGAAGAATATTCATTATCATCAAACATACGGTCTCTTTGAAAGATGGTCTTCCCTTTATTATTTTTAACCAAACAGGTAGCGGTGGTATCTTTACCATTCCATTTTTCAACCAACTGATAACCGTTGCCAAAGTCTAGCAGAAACTCATGTTTTTTCAATTTATTTAACCGTTCTCCTGCCCAATTGTATACAATGCCCTTCGTTCCATTATAAACCACTATTCTCCCTTTCTCAAAAATAACGATTCCATCTGCCTCTATTTCTTTATTAGAAAAAAACAAACGAGAGGATTGATAATTGGAGTAATACCAAGATGCACCCAAACCATTATCAAAACTAGACGGATAATTGTTGTCTTCCTTCGTGATGAGTTCTATTCTGGCAATATCTGCAAATGATGCAATATCCCCTTTCTCTTTTAAGTCATCTATTTCCTCTTGCGACTCTCCTTTAATCCATATAAAGTAATGTCCTTGATAAAATTGGTACTGTATACCTCTGATGTCTATCAAGGATTGAATTTTTTCATTAAGGCGGTATACTTTATTGATACTATAGAGTAAATCAAGTTGATCTTCCACCTTAGTAATACCCGCCAAGGTATCTGAAACTACTTGTGTACCTCGAAATGCATTTAGCCGCAGTTTATCATATTGGATAAACAGTCTTATACTATCTCCTTTATGCGTTACCCACAAACTATCACCTTCGTTAAGCGCGTCTATGGTCAACGCTTTATCAAAGAGAAAGTAGGGTCCT
>JBFHGR010000176.1:0-5131 GCA_041583015.1 Parvicella sp.
GTAGCACTAAGAATAACAATGCCAAAAGTCCATATTCCTTTCCCCAATAGGATAAACATTGGCCCAGGACATGCGCCAGTCATTGCCCACCCCAATCCAAAGAGTGTTCCTCCAATTAAGTAACGTACAATACCTTTGTCTTTTGGTTTGATACTTATGGCTTCACCTTCTATTGACTTAACTTGATATTTTTTGATAATCTGTATGCTAATTATTCCGAGCACTACAGCAGAACCAATTACTCCATACATGTGGAATGATTCAAATCTAAACATTTCATAAATCCTATACCATGAGATAACTTCAGATTTACTTAAAATGATTCCAAAAAGAATTCCGACTAATAAAAATTTAATAAACTTCATATTTTAAAAAGAGATTGAAAAGATTTGATATTTATTAAATAATAAAAGGTAGAATAAAATAGGTCATGATTAAACCACCTATAAAAAATCCGATTACTGCGATTAAAGAGGGGAGTTGCAAATTACTTAAACCACTAATTGCATGTCCTGATGTACATCCTCCAGCGTATCTGGTGCCAAATCCTACAAGCATGCCTCCTATAATAAGTATTAACCAACCTTTTATACTTGACAATGCTTCAATGCCAAACATACTGGATGGGGCGTATGATTTTCCTACATTTTCCATCCCCAATGATTCTAGATTTTCGACTGTAGCGGGATTGATATTTACACTTTGATCTATTGTAAGAAAGTTGTGTGCTATAAATCCTCCTATTATAGTGCCTAAAACAAAAACAAGGTTCCAAACCTGTGCTTTCCAATCAAATTTAAAAAAATCAGCAACTTTACCTGCACCTGCTATTGAACAAACAGTTCTAAAGTTGGAAGAAAGGCCAAAAGTTTTTCCAAAAAGTAATAGTAAAACCATTACAAAGGCTATTATTGGGCCAGCAACATACCATGGCCATGGTTCATATATCAAATCCATTAACGTATTTTAAGCCGCGCAAAAGTAGTCGGTAAAAGTTTTATAGTTTGTAATATTTGTTATTTATTTTACTCCACAGTATAACGAACAATAACTTCATTGTCTAGCACAACATTCGTAGACCAAATAAACTTAGCATCTTCCTTAGTGTCATCAAAAACATCGGTAAAGTTGGTGTACGCAGGTTTATTATCCACTCCAATGGCAGCATTTGTAAATTCTGTGGCAGCTGGCCAATCACTATCGTCAAAATCACTGTTTTGCCAACCTGTAGGAACCTTCCAGTGTAATGCGTAGTAAGAATTTCCATCACCAGATGTTTCAGTGTTACAATTGTGGGAAAGTCTCATTGTGCCGTTTTCTGAAGCGCAAGAAAGGTCTGCCAAGGGTGCTGTATAGTATGTTTGTGCTTTCCAATTAGAATTGGTCGTTGCTATGATTTCTCCGGTTGTATCCTTGAATACAGCAACCATTCCACCGTCTCCAGCATGAAATTCATTTCCTTTGTTGCTCTCTGTTCCTAAACCACTATTTTCTTCCCAGTCTACCAATTTCATTGTAATGGTAAAAGGTTTTTGGACTTTGAACCTAACAATGTTCGAATTGAATTGCGTAAACGGAACGTTGTCTTTTCCTACTGGTACGCCATTGATATACATTTCGAAATAATTGTCAGCAAAGACAAAAGCGGTAATTAACTCACCATCAGAATCCACTTCTACAATGTCAGTACCATCTAAAGCAGCAAGTGCTTTTTCTGTTGTTTGATATTCCATACCAGTGCACGGATTAAATAAGTCGGACGCAAACGGGAAACTAGTTGAAGCAAAATTAACATCTGCAGGAACAGCCCAGGTTGTGCTATCTAATGCCGTTGAAATACCAATAGGTGCTTTTCTTCCCTTGAAGCAGTCAAATATATTCTCATTTATTACCGCTGCCGAACCTACCGAAATAGAAGCGGTTCCTTTGTAATTGTCAATGCTATCTTGTGCTATTTTCGCATCATTGTTACAAGAAGATATCGCAATAATAGCAAAGGAAATTAAAGTGAAAGTGTTTTTCGTAATCATGATTTTTAATTTATTTATTGTCAAAAAATTGTAGGGTAGTCCTATCGATAATTTCAACAGTAGCAATCGCATCCATAAATACATTATAGTCTACATCCAATGAGTGATGTTTAGGCAAACTGCTAGGTGTTTCAGATAAAGCATATAATGCAATTGTATATTTATGTTGTCCTTTTCCATGAGAACAAGGAGAAGTGTAGGAAATAGCTGTTCCATCTTTATTCGCTCCCATATACCAGTTGCCGTTACTTGCCATTTTATATGGAATTTCGGTAATTGTAGGGTCTATATCCCAAAGTAATAAGTAAGAATTGATTTCTGTTTTATCTTCTACATGAGGATAATGATACATCACTATGGCAAGAGATTGAGTACCTGCTGGAACATTCTCCCATGATAAGGGAATGGAATTTTCAACATCATTGACCTTCTTTTCGCATTTGTATGCGTCTAACAATACGCCATCTTCAATAGCAATACTAGAGAGTATGAAATTTGCATTTTTCGTTTGGTAATCATCATGATTTACCGTTGTAGCATCTGTCTTACTTTGATTGCAAGAAAGACAAAGTACAATTAGTAATGGCGATAAGAAATATATGTGTTTTATTGATTTCATCTTTGGTATGTTTCTGTTTTACTCGTTCCGTCAGGATTTATAAATTCATAAGTGTACTTATTAGCATTATCCCAATAGTACTTTATGATATATTCATCTGAATTTAAAGTGTATTTTAATTCATAAGAATTATCACCTAATTTTTTAAACCCAACAATTTTAGCACCTTTCAAGGGTTGTAGTGCTGGTCTCAATTCATGTGTTCTTGGTTGCGGATGCACTTGATTTTCTGGTGCCTTTGATTTAGGATCTAATTTCACTTCACCTCGCATAGCTGCAATAAAATATGGATATTCCTTAATTGTGTGATATTGGTAAGAGCCGTCTGCATTCAATTTTCCTAAATATTGATCTAGCGTATCTGTTGTTTCTCCATAAACTGGAAATCCATCAACAGCATAAGCAATAGGATTACCTTGGCCAACTTGATCCTGAAGATGCAAAGGCGGTAAGTGATAATGATAGTCATCTGCTCTTCCACAGTGACCGCCCCATTGATCTAATTCCCCAATAGCGTTGGCATCTTCGCCTCTATTGTTGAGCGGATTAAAAATCGGAATACCATTGGCCGCAACAGCAATTGCACCTTTAAGCAAGTTAGTCTTGGTAGAAAGCGGATGTGCTGACATTTTTGGATGGATAGGAATGGCCCAACTATTATCACCTGTGTAATTTTGATTGATGGGTACTTGTTGTTGCCAGTTGGTTATTCCTGTCATCATATCATGATTTGGCAAACCATTTGATGAGATGTAAACATATTCTTCATCTGTGTGAACTTCAACACCTTCAAATGTTTCAAAAAGAGAAGTCATCTTTGCTACATCGTTTTGAGGAACATCAAAAACCGCTGCTGTATTTTCGTGTCCGTCACAAGAAACAAACAGTATCATACCGATACCTAGAAATCCATAGGTTAAATGAATCATCTTTTTTCGTTTCACCAATTGAAAAATGGAGAACAGGAGTAAAAGTCCACCTAGAATGATCAAGGTGATTTTTAAGTAAGAAACATTTGAAGTCTGTGATTGAGAAGTAGAAACTACAACTTCGGAAGTCTGTTTACTGTTAAGAGATTGGATTAATTCATTTCTAGCCTTAATGAAGTCTTGATCTTCCGCAGAAAAATCAGTTATATCATAGGTCTGAACATTGTGGTTGATATCCATCAGCCAAACCGTATTGTTTTCAAATTTTATAAAATCTGCTTTTAAGGATGTTGTTTCAGTTTCAAGATTCCATTCTTTCAAGGGTGTTCCATGTCCGTCTTTGTGCGCTAAAAGGTATAGCGATGGAATTAGTAATAATAGAACTAATAAATACTTTTTCATAGTGAAGAATTTAATTGTTGTCAATGGGGTTAAAATATTAGACGAACACGATATTGAAACCCTTCGCGCAAGAATTGTTTTCTTATTGTAATATTTGTTAAAATTCTTTTAGGCGTTAAATAGAGGATGATATACTTTGAAAAAAAGCCTTGAAAATTAATGCTTTCAAGGCTTTTTTGTTTTTTAGTTAGTTGATTCTTAAATTTTAACTATTAAGTAAGTAGCGATTTAAATATTCAAAAACTTGGGAAAATTGGATATAAAAAAAGGGAGGTCATGCTTACCTCCCTTTTTTTATCTATACAGTTTACATTATTGGATTATCATTTTTTTAGTTGTGATCATTGATTGATTCACGTATAAAGTATAATAGTAAGTTCCAGGAGTTAAACCAGCGGCATTTACATATGCATTTCCGTAAGTTCCTACTTCAGAAATTTCAATATTAGATATTACTTGTCCTAAACCATCGCTAATAACTAGGTTGGCTGAATTGGCCCAAGTTGGGATGTAATATTTTATTGATGAAGTATTGTTGAATGGATTAGGTATGTTTTGATATAGTATTGCATTATCACTATAGCCATCAACAGGTGCAATTCCAGATGTTGAATCGCAAGCACAACTTTCTAGTTCCACAATACGAATTTCTAAATCATTTATTTGATTTTGTAAATCAGATAATAATGGAGCAAGGTCTACACTAACTGAAGAACCGTTTTCAATTTCAATTTCTAATGTTGTGCCTAACAACGTTGCTGCCGTCAAATCTTGCTCATCTGTATCAACACCAGAAAGATCGATAGTAGAACCATTAGAGATAGTAAGGTTAGAACCAGCAAGCGAAATATCTTGAATCTCATTGGTAATAGAACCATCAACTTCAGTGAATGAAGTTAAGTAACCATTGTTAGCAACGAAAGCGTCAACTTCGGTTTCAGATAATTGAGTATCTGTGTCAATACCAGAAAGATCGATAGTAGAACCATTAGAGATAGTAAGGTTAGAACCAGCAAGCGAAATATCTTGAATTTCATTGGTAATAGAACCATCAACTTCAGTGAATGAAGTTAAGTAACCATTGTTAGCAACGAAAGCGTCAACTTCGGTTTCAGATAATTGAGTATCTGTGTCAATACCAGAAAGATCGA
>JBFHGR010000177.1:0-5077 GCA_041583015.1 Parvicella sp.
ACCATTGCCAACCAACTTTCAAAGATGGCTCTACCGTCTTCGTTACCCAAAACAGGGTCGGATGCTCTTTCTGGGTGTGGCATCATTCCAAAGACATTTTTTCCAAGATTAGTTACGCCAGCGATGTTTTCTACAGAGCCATTTGGATTGCTTTCTGGTGTAATGTGTCCTGCTTCATCACAATATCTAAATAAAACCTGATCATTATCGTTGATTGATTTTAATGTATCGGCATCTGCATAATATCTTCCTTCACCATGAGCAATTGGAATTTGATAAGATTTAAAGTGATCTAACCTTTTTGTTATCGCAGCACTTACTGACTGTGGTTTCAATTGGATGTTTTTACAAATAAATTTTTGAGAATCGTTATGAAGTAGCGCGCCTGGTAATAATCCTGCTTCTGTAAGGATTTGAAAACCATTACAAACTCCAAAAACATAACCACCTTTGTTTGCATGCTTGATAACTTCTTCCATTACAGGAGAAAATTTTGCGATTGCTCCAGATCGAAGGTAGTCACCGTATGAAAATCCACCTGGTACTACTATTGCATCACAACCTTGCAGGTCTTTATCTTTGTGCCAAAGGTTTACAACTTCGTTGCCTAAAATGTCTTGTAAAACATAAACCATGTCCATGTCACAATTTGATCCTGGGAAAGTGATTACACCAAACTTCATGTGCTAAATTTTATTTTATTTGTAGATTCTAGCGCAAAGGTAAAAATTAACCTTTGAAATAGGGAGAAAGATTTTCTAAAAGTTATTAAAAAAATAAGGTATACATAGGTAAGTAGATGTTTACAATTAGGAGAATCAAAATGGTATAGAAGATTAGGCTACCAATCCATTTTTTCTCATTATAAAAGAAAAAGAATGACCAAAGCAGACTGAACGGTACTGCACCAATGAGAAGAAAGGAGTCGTTGTGTCCTATTAGTTTTTCGTACACCATTGCAATAAAAGTAAGAGCTAGAAATGAAAGTAATACTGAGGTAGTCTTTCTAAATCTTACGCTGCTGGTATTACTTTTTGCTAAAAGTTTAAATCCTGATAAATACATTACAATAGCAATCAACCCATAAACAATGTAATAGGTCCAATTAAAAGGTAGGTCTAAATTGTAGTAAACACTTTTTATTGATAAGTAAGAAATTTCATCTTGAGAGATATAATAATAAGCGGATAAATAAATTGAAGCAAGAAATAATGCAAAGAATGGCATCAAGTATTCTTTAAAATCAAATGGTCTAACAACTGTAAGAGTAATAAAAGGAAGTAAAAGCATCACGCCAGCAGATGGAAATGAAATTAATGTGCCAATGCAGAAAAATAGAGAGGCGTCAAAAACTTCGCTTTTACATTGTACTTGGTTGTAAATATTCAATAATCTTCGATACGCTAAAACCCAAAATAAATTACTGAGTATCAGTGGGTGCATTTGTTGTAATTCTGAAATGCTACTCATGGTTAGGACGTAAAACAGTGCCGGAATATATGTGTTGCGTTCAAAAATTTCATTTTTATTAATTTGTGCATTCAAAATGACTGCAGTAGTAAATATGATAATAAAGGCGAAAATTCTATTGAGTATTGGTGATTCTATGTCAAACCATTCAAAAATCAATGTGCTCTGATTGATGACTGTCAGTGTGTTACTCATAAATGCAGGTAGCCATAATAATAGCATCAGAATCGGTAAACCGAAAATAACGAGTGTAGAATTTGATTTGTATAACTTAAGAATCACAGTGCAAATGTATTTTTTTTCAAAAAACTACGGCCAACTCTTTTTCATTTGTGGATATTTTATAATTTTACACCATAAATAATAAAGACCATGGACGCATTAGTTTACATTTTGAGAGATATTTTTGTATTTTTATTTGAAAATACTTTAGAGCCTTTGGGAGATTTGCCAAATTTGATTTTCTTAATTTTACTTTTTGTAGGATTGTTTGTTTGGCTTAAAATGCAAGCAAAATATAACGCTGAAGCAGAAGCTAATCCAGACCAGATTAAATAAACTTTTTATAACACATATTGTGAGCCACATTTTGATATCCAAAATGTGGCTTTTTTATGTTTTTATTTCTAATAATTTCTTAACATTGTAGGTACAGTTTAACCAATAAAAAGTAATAAACTTGTCTAAAGTAAAAAAGTCAAAAAAATACGTCATGACTGCAGGGAAGAAGGGGAATGAAATGCCTTTGATTAATAGAGAAATCAGTTGGCTATCTTTCAATGAGAGAGTGTTGCAAGAGGCAGCGGATGTGAGGAATCCAATCATAGAACGATTTAGGTTTTTGGGTATTTTTTCCAATAATTTAGATGAGTTTTATCGGGTAAGGGTTGCATCTATTCGAAGAATGAAAGATGTACCATCCAAAGCAATTGCCGATATTGGACTTGATCCTAAAAGTTTGTTGCGAGATATTCAAAAAATTGTTTCTTCACATCAAAAAAAGTTTGAGTCTATTTATCAAAGCCTAAAGAAGGAATGTGAAAAGGAAGGTATTTTCATCGTAAACGAAAAAGAGATTTCAAAGGAGCAAAAAGAAATTATAGCGAATTATTTTGAGAACGAAGTAAGACCTGTTTTAATCCCTTTGATGTTGGATAAGAAACGTTCGATGCCTACATTAAAAGATAAGGGGATTTATTTGGGGATAAAATTGAGCAATGAAAATGGCTCAGATACGCTGTATAGTTTGTTGGAAATCCCTACAGCAACTGTTTCTAGGTTTTTTGTTTTTCCAAAGGATGAAAAAGGAAGGACAAGTATCATTTTGATAGATGATATATTACGAGCACATTTAAAGGATATTTACTCCATTTTTGATTATAAATACATGGAGGCATTTACCATCAAGTTCACTAGAGATGCCGAATTAGATATAGATGATGATATTTCTACAAGTTTATTAGAGCAAATAGCCAAAAGTATTGAAAATAGAAAAGTAGGAGATCCAGTAAGATTTGTCTATGACAAGAACATGCCGGATGATTTGAGGTATTTTCTTTTAAAGCAATTAAAAATTAGTAAAGAAGAGAACATTATTCCCGGTGGACGTTATCATAATTTTAAAGATTTTATGAAGTTCCCTTCCATTGAGGGCGGGAAATTAATGTATACTCCTTTACCGCCACTAAGACATCCTTTTATTGATACCAATAGAAGGATTATGGAGCAAATTGAAGAGCAGGATTTAATGCTTAACTATCCTTATCAGAAGTTTGATTATGTTGTAGATTTATTGCGTGAGGCTGCTATTGATCCAAGTGTGACTAAAATATGCATTAATCTTTATAGAGTTGCCAAACGTTCAAGGATTATCAATGCATTGGTTAGTGCATTGCAGAATGGTAAGAAAGTTCAAGTTATTGTAGAGTTAAGAGCACGATTTGACGAGGAAAATAATATTTACTGGTCTAATGTACTTCAAGATGCTGGTGCAGATTTAATTTTTGGAGTCAAAGGCTTAAAGGTTCATTCAAAATTAATTTTAATTGAAAAGGAAATTAAAGGAGATGTAAAGTATTTCGCTCACATTGGAACAGGTAATTTTCATGAAGGAACAGCAAAAGTCTATGGAGATACGTCATTGCTTACGTGTGATCCAAGGATTTCTTTGGAAGTGAAAAAGGTTTTTGAATTTTTTGAAAGTAATTATAAGGTTAAGCGATATTCTCACCTGATTTTATCTCCTAACGGTTCGCGTAGGAAGTTTGTTCAATTAATCAACAATGAAATAAGAAATGCTTCTAAAGGTAAGAAAGCAGAGATTGTTTTGAAGTTAAACAACTTAGTGGATGAGGAACTCATTAAGAAGTTGTATGAGGCCAGTCAAGCAGGTGTAAATATTGTATTGATTATTCGTGGAATATGTTCATTAGTGCCTGGAGTAAAAGGTTGGAGTGAGAATATTGAAGCTATTAGTATCGTAGATAGATTTTTGGAACACTCAAGAATCCTTTATTTCTATGCTGGTGGAGATGAAAAAATGTTTATTTCTTCTGCTGATTGGATGGTGAGAAATTTAGATATGAGAGTTGAGGTAACCACACCAATTTATGATGAAAGGTTAAAGAAACAATTGAAAAAAATGTTGGCTATACAGATGCAGGCCAATGTTAAGGCAAGAAATTTGGATGCGAAATTGTCTAATAAATATAGAAAAGCAGAAGGGAATCCTATTCAAAGTCAGTTGGA
Organism: Parvicella sp.; assembly: GCA_041583015.1. Taxonomy (GTDB): domain Bacteria; phylum Bacteroidota; class Bacteroidia; order Flavobacteriales_D; family Parvicellaceae; genus Parvicella. The sequence goes on from JBFHGR010000177.1 coordinate 4,219, forward strand.
AACTTATGAATATTTCAAAAGTAAATTAACCAAAAAGAAAAAATCATAGAGCAAAACAGATGAGTTTTGATAAAATATTTCAATAACTTTAACGTTCTGCAATTCTAAAACTTCTCTTTTGAATTTATACTCTAATAAGCAACGTTGGAAAATAGTGTTATTTACAATGGCATTGGTCATTGTAGGTCTTACAATATGGTATGCAGGATATATCACTAATAAAGTACGTCATGCGGAAACGCAACGTGTCAATAATTGGGGAGAAACTATCCGTAAAAAAGCGGAGTTAGTAAAAGTAACCAATGAAAGCTTTAAGAAAATAGCAGAGAATGAGCAAAGATACGTAGAGACATGGGTAGGAGCCATGATGGAGATGCAAAAGGATTTGCCTGATTATAGTTTTCCTTTGGCAATTATTCAGAGCAACCAATTGGAGCCTAAATCTAAAAACATACCTCTCATACTTACGGAGAATAATAACTTCTCATCTTCGAGTAATTTGGATGATAGCCAGAATCATCCAGATAGTATAACCAAGTTTATTGCTGAATGGTCTGAATTAAAAGAACCAATTGAAATTAAATACGCCAATAATAAAAGTCAAAAAATATATTATAGAAATAGTGATGATTTTTATAAACTTCAGATAACAAGCGATTCTTTAATTCAAGCTTTTAATGATGAACTTATTTACAACTCAGACTTAGTCCCAGTGTTATTTGTGGATAGTGCCACTAATCAGATTATTGCTAGTAATTTGGATTCTTCGCTGATTAGTTCTTCTGAAATGATTGAGATGCAAATAGAAGAAATGAAATTAGAAAATACGCCTATAAAAATAACTTTAGAAGATGGGAAG
>JBFHGR010000178.1:0-5066 GCA_041583015.1 Parvicella sp.
AATAATTCTTAAACGTAAAAAACTGAAAGGCCATCTCCACATGGGAAATGACCTCTCAGCACCACCTTATTATTAAGTTGCTATGCAACACTACAAAAGTACTGTAGTTTAGCATACTGTAAAATGGTTGTCGATGAGTGGGGGTGAAATCTCGGTAAGTAATCAATTTATACTCTTAATGGTGAATAATTCTTAAACGTAAAATACGTAACCAATTAAAAAATAAAGGAATAATCCAAGTATATCATTCAATGTAGTGATGAAAGGTCCAGTAGCTAATGCTGGATCTATTTTATACTTGTGTAGCATTAATGGAACTAAGGACCCAAGTATCCCTGCTAAAATAATTACTGCAAACAATGCTATACTTACCGTGAAACACAAGGCATAATCTTCTGCTGACAAAAAATTATAAAGAAAAATCAGGGAAGAAAGAACAATAGCATTAACCAATGCCACCGAAAGTTCTTTTAAGATTTTATTCCAAGTAGATTCTAATTTAAGTGAATTGTTGGCTAATCCTTGTACAATTAATGCAGACGATTGTACACCAACATTTCCTCCCATTGCTGCAATAAGCGGAATAAAAAACGCCAACTGCGGATACTTACTTAACTGTCCCTCAAAGCCTCCAATAACCATTGCACCACAAATACCACCGAACAATCCAATCAATAACCAAGGTAGTCTTGCTCTAGTGATTATCCATACACTATCTCTAGATTCAATTTTTTCGGATACACCGGTTGCCAATTGCATTTCACGTTCTGCATCTTCACGCATTACATCTACCACATCATCAATGGTAATTCTACCCATCAAAACGCCTGCTTGGTTTACTACTGGTATAACTACTAAGTCATATTTTTCCATCAATTTGGCAACTGCTTTGTCACTATCTGAGGTGTTTACCGAAATAGGGTTTGGTGCAAATAAGTCTTTAATCAAAGTCTGATTATCAGCATAAAGAAAAGTCTTTAAAGACAGCGTACCCATCAACCTATCTTGATCATCAATGGCATAAATTGTAAAAACGTGATCTATTTCTCTTGCTTGTTCTCTAAGGTTTTCCAATGTTTGAGCAACTGTCCAATTTACATTAGCACAGATATACTCTGTAGTCATCAATCCTCCCGCAGAATCTTCATCATAAGTAAGTAATGATGCAATATCAGATGAGTGCTCTACATCTTCTACATTACTCAAGATTTCTTCCTTCCTTTCATCCGAAAGGTCTTGGATTAAATCTGCAGCATCATCGGAGTCCATCAACTCTACTTGAGAAGCAATCTCAATATTAGAAAGAGATTCTAAGAATCTATCTCTTACATCTTCATCAATCTCAACAAGTACTTCCGATGCTAATTCCGAATCTAGATTGTTATAAATGAATTGTGCTTCTTCAAGCGATACTTCATCAAGAATTTCAGCAATATCTGCATAGTGAAGTGGGCATATCTCTTCTTGAATGAATTGCACATCTTGTGCTTCCACTGCATTTTCAATTTGCTCTAAGAATGTTTTGGTTAATTCAAATTTCATCCCGACCTCCTTTTATTCTTGTTTGATGAAGAATTTCCTTCGGGTGCAAAAGTAAAAGAAATAAATAGAGTTTTACTAATCTTTTAAAGCTCTTTCAACAGTATTGGTCAATTTTATAAAATCTGCAACACTCATTTGTTCTGGTCTTTCTGTTAAGAATTCACTTTCAATTATTTTGCCTTGCAATAATCCTTTAATAGAACTTCTCACCATTTTTCTTCTTTGATTGAAAGTAGCCTTGATAATTGTTTTGAACAGTTTTTCATCACAGTCCAATTTTTTGATGTCATTTCTAACCAGTCTGATAACACCACTTTTAACTTTTGGTGGCGGGTCAAACACATCTTCATCTACAGTAAATAAGTACTCGATGTCATAATAAGCTTGTAGCAAAACAGATAAAATTCCATACACTTTTGAACCAGGTCCTTCTGCTATTCTTTCTGCCACTTCTTTTTGAAACATCCCCACCACTTCGGGCACTGTATCTCTTTCCTCTAATACTTTGAATAGAATCTGTGAGGAAATATTGTATGGAAAATTACCAACTACAGCAATTGGCTCTCCATTAAATTTAGAAAAATCCATTTTCAAGAAATTCTCCTCATAAACTTTTAGTTCTGGATATTTCATGCCTAAAAACTGAACAGATTCTCTATCTACCTCAACCACCTCTGTCAAATAATCTTTTTCTAATAAAAATTGGGTCAATGCTCCTGTTCCTGGTCCAATTTCCAAAACTCTTTTATACCCACCATGCATCGTTAATGAATCAGCAATTCGCTGAGCGATGCTCATGTCTTCTAGAAAGTGTTGTCCTAAATGTTTTTTTGGCTTTACGTAATTACTCATCAGTAGATTTTAGAATGCCAAAGGTATATGCTTTTCTGTCTAAACTCTCAAAACAGATAATAGATTTAGTGGTTTTGTTTCTAAAATTGGTGTTTACACAGTATTGAAACATCTCAAGATTAAAAACTGGATAGGTAGATTCAAACGCTCCAGATTTAGCAAAAACCATAGCCTCTACAGGCAATCCACTTTTTTCTTGTGTAGAGGATTTAGCACTTTTAGCACCATTGCCTATTCTATTAATATAAATAACTGGTGTCCCATCGTTGTTCAATAAATAATTAGAACTCCAATAACCCATTGTTTTGCCGTCTGTTTGTTCTGTAACCACAGGAGTAGAAAATTTAAATCCTCCATTTACATCTAAATTAATCAACACAAAACCTTTGCGATAATCTTCCGGTCCATTTTTTCCATCTTTTATTACGCTATGATGTTCTGCAATAAGCATCATGTTTTTATCATCTGTAAATACTAAGCTATTTCCCGAAAAATAATCAAGACCATAACCATAGTCTTTTATTTCTTTTTTAGATTTAAAAGCTTCTACAACATTGGCATTAAGTAAATATTCCTTTGTAAAAGTTGCTGCAGCTTTTTCTTGATATTTAGCAGTAAATACTCCTTCAAAGTTAAATGTTACTGGAGAAGAATAAAACCCTGCCAATAATAAGTTACCATCGACATCCAATGCATATTCCGCATCCACAATTTGTCGCGACTTCAACCTGATGCTTGAGTTTTCTTGAATACCAGATTTCGAGATTGTAAAAATGTAATAATTATTTTTATTCTTAACTCGGTCTTTTTTTATAATATAATTGAAGCCGTTGTTATTACATACCAAAACATTGTGCCTCCTTTTTGATGATTCGATGGTCGTAAGTTTCGCCTCTTTATACACTACTTGGTGAAGACTATCATATATCGCAATATTAATAATTTCCTTTCGTTTTTCCATGTATGCTTCAGAACCTATTACGGAGAAATACTTTCCATTCGGAGCAATGGCAACATCATACGAAGTTCTGTATCCGCCATTAGCAACCAAAGTCATCAATGTTTTTTCTTCAAACGAGCCATTTTCTATGTTTAAGGTATACATCTTTAACAAATCTGAAGGACCTTCTTCAAGCTCTCCAAAAACAACCAACTCATTTTGAATAGCGCCTATTTTTTTAATTTTTGTTATCGGCAAATTTACAGCGTGAGAAAACTGCAATTGTAAATTAGAGTCCAATACATCCAAAACAAAATCAGTTTTATTGTCTTCTATTCTTTTGATAACTAATAATTGATTTTCAATTTCATATAAATTTCTCACTATTTCATTTGATTCCTTTTTTAAAACATCAGAATACACAAAATTAAGATCTTGTCCTAGCACTGCTAAAACAGGAAGAATTAAAAAGATAAGGGTATTAAATATATTCATTTACAAGGATTCAAACTATGTCAAATTTAAGCATTTGAAAATCCTTGACAAAAATTATTCCCAAAATTCTCTCGTTGACCAATCACTATTACAGTCCGGTTATTAAAAGGTGGTGATTAGTAATAATCTGGTAGGTGATTATTTTAAGAATCCTAGTACCTTTGTAGGTAACTTGTTTAAGACTAAAAAATGAAGACTATTTACATACCTTTTATTATCGCACTATTTCTTTTGGTGAGTTGCGGTGAAGAAAACAAAACAAAAACCACTACACCAAATGAGTCCCTACAATCAACTCAGGAACCAGTTCAACAAGTAGATACTTCTGCTCAGGAAGGAGATTTTGTAGCATCTAACACTTATGATGCAAAAAAAATGAATGATGGTAAGTTTGAATCTTTCTATCCAGACAAAACATTGAAAGCAGAAGGCATGGTAACCAACGGCAAAAGAGAGGGAGTATGGACCTCTTATCACCCTAATGGGAATAAGCAAAGTGAAAATGAATACGTGAATGGTGTGCTACACGGCAAAACTTATACAACCTATCCTAATGGACAAATCATGTACATTGGTTATTATTCTGAAGGCAAATATGATGGGCAATGGGTATATTACACTCCCGAAGGAGAGTTAAGCAAAGAGGTTTTATACAAAAAAGGAGAAATTATTCAAGTCAAAAAAGGAGAAGACTATAACAAATAAAGTACCATCGAAACACTTAATCACATACCACTTGCAGAACGAATGCGCCCATTGAATCTGGATGACTATATTGGTCAGCAGCACATCATTGGTGAGGGCAAACCGCTTAGAAATGCTATCGAATCTGGCGCTATACCATCTATGATTTTGTGGGGACCTCCGGGAGTTGGAAAAACTACCCTAGCACAAATCATTTCACAAAAATTAAAACGTTCTTTCTATACTTTGTCTGCCATCAATTCTGGTGTAAAAGATATTAGAGAAGTAATAGAAAAGGTAAAAGGTGAAGGAATGTTTGGCAGTGGAAATGCGGTGCTTTTCATAGATGAGATTCACAGATTTAGTAAATCACAACAAGATTCATTGCTAGGTGCGGTAGAAAAAGGATTGATTACTTTGATTGGTGCAACTACAGAAAACCCTTCGTTTGAAGTAATCTCTGCATTACTGTCTAGAAGTCAGGTCTATGTTTTGGAACATCACACCAAGGATGATTTGGTAAATTTGCTAGAGAGAGCAGTGAAAGAAGACA
>JBFHGR010000179.1:0-4991 GCA_041583015.1 Parvicella sp.
AACTGGGCAATTTTTGTATTAAACTTTAACGAAATCTTTTTCCTCCAGAATAGGTCATCGCCTCTCCTTTTCCAAAACTATAACTAAAGCCAAGTGTTAAGAATGTTCCTCTTTTATCAAAGCTGTAAACATAGTAATCTGCTTGATCTACAATATTCTCTCTAATTCTTGAAGCAAAAATATCTCTTACAGACATATTTACGACAGCTTTTCCTTTCCAAATTTTCTTTCTAACCCCTGCATCTAAGAATGCAAATCCAGAAACAGACCCCTGTACCGTTTTGAATTCAGATTGGTAATTAGGTTTAATTTCTACATCAATATCAGCAGGCAATTTGAATTGAAGGGTAAATTTAGTAGACCATTGATCGCTATCAAAATCAAAACTTTGGTTCTCAAAAGTTCCACTACGAGAGAAGAAACCATAGTTAAAGTCACCATTCACGCTGAACCACTTAGTAGGCGTATATTTTCCATTTACCTCAACACCTGTCTTATTTCTCGTCCCAACATTGATTGGCGTTGTAACGTTGACGTTGTTTTCATAATAAGAAACTCTTTCTATTACATCAGTAGTATACAAGTGATATAAGCCTACATTCAGAGATGTTTTCTTGAAATTGAAAATAGATGTTATCTCATACGAATCTCCAAACTCAGGCAATAAATCAGGGTTTCCTGCTCTAATATTGTAGTTGTTCTGAATACTAAAGAAAGGGTTCAAATCCCATAATTGAGGTCTGAATATTCTTTTTGAATAACCCGCTTGCATTGAGAATTTGTCTGAAAATTTATAAGACGTATGTGCTGATGGAAACAAATTAGTATAGTTCTGGTAATTATTCTCATTGGTTGTGGTCAATTGCGTAGTTAGATCAGTGTTCTCAGCACGCAATCCAAGTTTTACACCCCATTTCTTCTTTTCATAAGATCCTGTAGCGTATAATCCAAGTACCTTTTGGTCGTATAAAAAGTTGTTGGTGTAATTATCGTTGGTCACCCATTCAGTTCCTACTTCATCCAATACAGAATAATCATTCCCTACATTATTTATAGAATATACCGCCCCTGTTTCCAGCGTAATTGCTTTGGTTAATGGGTTGGTGTAATCCAATTTAAAAGTATAATCTGCACGGTAGAAATTTGTATTCATGATTTGTTTGTAATCATTACCAATTCCATAAGTATATTCATTTGAAAACTCCGAAGATTGATCTTTCCCGAAGAAACTCCCTACGGTGCTAAACAAAAGTTCGTGATCTTCATTATTCTTGAACTGCTTTTTATATTGTAAATCAAATTGATACTTAGGGTTATTGGCGGTTGTATTAGCAAACCTCGTGTATTGAGAAGCTAATTCCCCAGCACCATCATAAATTGAAAAATAAGTTTCTCCTGGCTCGCTTTCTATTTCATAGGCAAAATTTCCAGAAAGTGTAATCGTATTAAAGTCATTCAGGAAAAAATCACTCCCTAAAGTCACATTATAGAACTGCTCATTTTTTAAAGATTCTCCATTGCTTTCTACTAAGGAATTGTCCAATTTACTTTGGTTAATCGCCTCCGAGTAACGAGGCATTGATCTGTATCCAGCGCCAATCTGTGTAAAAAGATTCAACTTTTCCGTTCTTTTATTTAAACTAAACCCAATACTGTGATTGTTTGGAATACCCGTATTCAATGAAACAGAACCATTAAAGCCTTTTTTCTCATCTTTCTTAAGGACAATATTTAGAATACCTGAAGTCCCACCTGCTTCATACTTTGCCGAAGGATTGGTAATCACTTCTATTTTCTCAATCATATCTGCGGTGATGGTTCCCAATGCACTACTCGCATCATCTCCCATAACAGATGGCTTACCGTCAATCAAGATCTGAACGCCACTATTTCCTCTAAGTGTTAATGTACCTTCAATGTCTACATTTACAGAGGGAACACTATTCAATACTTCCAAGGCTCCTTGACCACTGCTCGCGATATCCTTACCTACGTTAAAAACTCTTTTATCAAGTTTAAACTCCATGGTAGAACGTTCTGCAGTTACTTGTAATTCATCTATCACCTCTGCTCCTTGAGATAGTTTGATTGTCCCTAAGTCTATCACCGACTTACTAAAATCTAGATCTGCAAACTTTTGATCTTCATAACCTATAAAACTAACTACGATGTAACCTTGCTCCGCTATTTCCATTTTCATGGCAAATTTCCCTTCCATATTGGTCGTAGTCCCTTGAATAATTGTTGTGGTGCCAGTGTCATATAAAGCAATAGTAGCATAAGGAATCAACTCGCCACTTGTAGCATCTGTAACTACACCTTTTATCACTTTTTCTTGTGCCACAGCCATTTGACTGAAAAGCAAAAAGGTAAATAAAACTACCGATTGGATTAAACTAAATTTCATAATATTCGATTTTACATCCACAAAACTGCAATTAATATTATAAGTAAACCATTTGAATCAGCCCAACAACAATTTCAAACCTATCAACAACAATAAAAAACTTCCGCGATGTTGTTAAGCCTTAACTTTGTGTCGTTTGAAGGAAGAAGTACTTTAATTGAAATTGTATTCATTAGATTTGTTAGGTGAAATTTCCAACATTAAATAAAAGATTCATTCAAGAAGTGATTTTTCAATTACTCCTCTTGGTTGTAATATTCGTATTTTTCTCCATGAGAAAAATAAAAGGAGATGTCATTTTCGTCATTGAAGAAGCGACTATTGTCTCCTATTTAACTTATGTTTTTGGTGCTACTGTCATTAATTATTTTCTCCTGCCAAAATTCTTCTACACAAAAAAGTATGTCACTTTTTTCATTTCTGTTGGAGTTGTAATTACCACAATAATCATCTTCGAGGAACTTGTACTTGAACCAATCTATTATCCAACTACACGAGCAATTCATTTTCCTGGCATTCTATTTAATTTACTAAAAATTACGCCTACGCTAGTTGCTTTTGTTGGGTTCAAATTTGCTTGGGATGCAACCATCAAACAAAGAGAATTGGAACAATTGCAAAACATTGTAAAAGAAAGTGAACTTCAGTTTTTGAAATCACAAATCAACCCTCATTTTTTGTTCAACAACTTGAATAATCTTTACTCTTATGCATTAGAAGAGTCTCCCAAAATGCCAAAATTAATCCTAGAATTATCGGGGGTTTTAAGATACATGCTCTATGATTGTAAATCGCCATTTGTTCCTTTGGATGTGGAAATACAGCAACTAGAGAATTTTATTCACCTCAACGAATTACAAATTGAAGAAAGGGGCTATGTTAGTTTTGAAAAAGGAGAATTTTCAGCGGCATATCAAATTGCACCATTGATTCTAACTGTTTTTGTGGAAAACGCGTTTAAACACAGTTCTTCAAGTCAAGAAAACAACATTGAGGTTATGATTAAAAGTGAAGTGACCCAGGAAGGAAATTTTATTTTTACCTGTGAAAATACTTTTGGAAAGCTATCCAATACTACAAGTCTATCAAAAGGAATAGGTTTAGAAAATGTCAAAAAAAGGCTTGCTTTGATTTATCCTAATGCACATCAACTAGACATTGACATCCAAGAAAGCAGATTTAATGTTTACCTTATTATTGACTTAAAAAATTCGCAAGAATGATTAAGTGTATAATCATAGAAGATCAGCCACCAGCACAAAGGGTGTTGCAAAAATTCATCCTAGACCATGGTGGATTTAAATTAGAAGGAATTTTTACCAATACTTCTAATGTTCCTGAATTTTTATTGGCGCATGAAATTGACCTCATTTTTTTGGACGTACATCTTCCTCAAAAATCTGGTGTTGAGTTTTTAAAAACTGCCAAAAATATTCCAAACGTAATCATGACTACTGCATTTACCGAATACGCAGTTCAAGGGTTTGAACTCAATGTAGTGGATTATTTAGTAAAGCCCTTTTCATTTGATAGGTTTAAACAGGCTATTGATAAAGTTGAAGATAAAACAAACAAAGACAACCAAGATTTTATTTTCATAAAGTCTGGACATGAATTTGTAAAGTTGGACATTTCGGCAATCAGCCATATTAATTCTGACATGGATTATACAGAAGTTCACATCAATGACAAAAAGCATTTAACCAATGAAACTCTTTCTGCATGGTCGAGTAAATTGGCTGACAAGAACTTTGTTCGTATTCATAAATCATACTTGGTTAACCTAGCACAGGTTCAAAAAGTAAAAGGAAATAAATTGTATCTAGAAAACGAAACCATCCTCCCAATCGGAAGAGCCTACAAGGAGGAATTGATGAAAAGTTATATTCAGCAATAATTCAACTTTGCAAAATTCCTATATTTGACACAAATCATTGTCATGAAAAAAGTAACAGGAATAGGTGGTATCTTCTTTAAATCAACAGACCCACAAAAATCGAGAGATTGGTATAAAGAAAACCTAGGTTTTAAAACGGATGAATATGGTTCGTTATTTGAATTTAGACATGCGGATAATCCAGAAATAAAAGGTCATACACAGTGGAGCCCTTTTAAAAAAGATACGGACTATTTTGAGCCTTCGAAAAAAGAATTCATGATCAATTTTAGAGTGGAGAACCTTGAAGCATTAGCTAAAGAATTGGCAGAAAATGGCGTAGTAATTTGCGATGAAATAGCAACCTATGATTACGGAAAGTTCTTGCATATTATGGATAATGATGGCAATAAAATAGAACTTTGGGAACCTGTGGATACTGTTTTTACTGAAGAATATGAAGGGAAGACGACTAAATAGTTGTTAGGGCGCTGCGCTTTTAGGTCGTTTCACTTTAGGGCGCCATTCTGGCTTTTAGGATTAACGTAATACGTTTTTAACTAATTTTGGATTAAAATATTAAATAATGAAAAAATCAATTTATACAATAATATTAGGAAGTTTAGTATTGCTTAGTGCATGTAGTGAAGATAAAACTACTGAGGGAACAACAGAAAGCAACACAGAGGTGACTGCAGAAAATGAGGT
>JBFHGR010000180.1:0-4985 GCA_041583015.1 Parvicella sp.
ATATACTTATGATTCTCACCTAAGTTTCAATGCATCTTATAATTTAGACCTAAATACTTATGCAATTGAAACGGATAATGAAATTACCAATAACAAATATTTCGTCAGATTGGGAATTGCTTACAATATATTTTCGTTAAATCAGAAATCCAAAGTTACCAAACCCAAGTTTGAATAAACTTTTAATTCGAACTTTAATCGACTTGAAATTATAGAAATGTTCCAAACCTTTCCATATGGCAAGTATATCCATTTGGATTTCTCACCAAATAATCTTGATGTTCAGGTTCTGCGGCCCAAAAAGTAGAAAACGGCTCTAATGTTGTGACAACTTTACCACCCCACCTATTTGAAGCATTTACAATTTCTATCATTTCCTCAGCAATACGCTGCTCTTCTTCATTTTGAATAAAAATTGCAGACCTATAACTTGACCCAATATCATTTCCCTGCCTATCCTCTGTTGTTGGATTATGTATTCTAAAGAAGTAATCTAAAATTTCCTTAAAAGATGTAACAGTTGGGTCGTAAATTAACTCAACGCTCTCTGCGTGTCCAGGATGATTCTTGTATGTAGGATTTTCATTTTTTCCACCTTGATAGCCACACTCCGTGTCCAAAATACCTTTTCTAACTCTGAACAAATCTTCCATCCCCCAGAAACATCCCCCAGCAATGTATGCTTTTTTATAATTTACCATCGTGCATTTATTGAATGAATTTATACCAACAAAAATAATGAATAATATATTGGTATGTTACCCTATTTAAAAATCTACAAAATTCATTATTTTGTTTTCCTAAATGATAAATAGTCAATATAGTAAAGCACTTTCAATGATAAACTCTGACGCTGGGGTGACTCCAATGTTCGTTGAAAATTAGCTTCGTAAGACTGAGCCACGTCATTACCAAATGTTAAAAGAGATGTTTTATAAACAATACTCACCTCACTACCAGGCGCAAACACCCAACGATATACCATGTCAATATTGAAGGCGTTAAAATTTGTATTGTGCAATGATTCCTCTTCTAAACTTAGCCCCGTATAGTTTGATGATTGTAATAATCCATCTTCATCCAACACATAAAACGAGGTATAATCAACCTTAGACCAATAATGACGCATTCTAAATGTCATCCCCATTCTATTAGTAAAAATATAACTCAAATTCAAAACATTCTCAATGGTTGTCTGATCTCGTTTACCAAAAATAATATCACCCCCAATCACTGTAGTGCCACCCTCTGTCAATAATGCTGCTCCTTCATCATTAGCATAAAAGTATCTATCTATAGAATAAATCATTGAAAACCTATCACTAAACCTAAACCTTGGACTTACACCAATATTAAACCTATACCTTCCTTCTGTTTCAAACCATCTATAATCACTACTGACATCCAATGCAAACTTCTTTCTATAATCTGACGATATCCATCCCCCTACATTATTATTGACTTGCCAAGTATAATACCTCCCCCAAACCCTTGGTTCAAAATAATCATAAGTTTCTAATGGCTCCAAATTGTAAAACAAACTAGACGACAACCAATTTTTGAAAGTTCCTCCCGTCTCCAAATTAATCGCAAAATTGGTAAATTCGTTAGGCCTGTATAGTCTCTCATAAATCATAGTCAAACTAGACCATGTATTTAAAAAAATCTTAGAAGGTTCATAAGTGTTATACCCTAAATAGATAGAACTATACCTTGAATTATTATTATACAAATAACCTAAATCATTGGGATCATATGTATCACTTTTCTCTATGTAATCTACACCAAAATTAAAGTTTCCTCCAGCCTTATTGAATGATCCTTGAGCAATGTGCCCAAATGATATTGAATCAGAACTATAATATTTTTGAGAAAGCACTCCTTGTCCCGAGACATAGTAATCATTCGATTTAGTATTAAATTTAAACAATCCACTTGTCACGTTGGCATCAAATGCAACCCCATCCCTAAGAACATTTGTATTTATTAATGTGACATAAGAATTATTTTTTAAACTCTGATCTAAAACCAACACATTATAATTAGTCATAGGGTCTGTTAGTATTTGTCTAGTTTCTCCAGTTATCGTATCCTTAATAGTAGCATACATCCGCTTAGTAATTCCATTAAAAACACCAATTCCTAATCCATCTTTTGTTCTTCCTGATACTTTTGTAGCATTAACCAACTGACTCTTATCGGGGTTTGAAACTACTTTTTCACCCTTCTGAAGTTCAGAAAAAGGTTTAGCAGAATTTACTGGTTGACCTCCAATTCTCCTAGAATAAAACAATCCCCCTTTATTAAACAATTCTGTCCCCTCCATGAAGAAAGGTCTATTCTCATTAAACTGAACTTCAAATGGGGTTAAATTTAGCACATGATTATCGGATTGAACTTGACCAAAATCTGGAATCAAAGTCATATCCAAAGTAAAAGCATCATTGATACCATACTTTACATCCATACCACCATTAAATGAACTAGATAGATTACTCGCGCTTCCTGCATTATACGGATAATGCTCTAAATATGCCGAAACATAAGGCGAAAACATTAAGCGCATTGGAGACTCAATCCCCTCCAAGCCTTTTAAGTCACCAAACTGATTAAAAATGCCATTTATTTGCGGATTGACCTCATTCCAAAAACTAAACTCTCTTATTCTTCTAATTTTACGAGCGAAATTCACACCCCAATCCTGAATATCTTTCTCAGCAAAACGAATAGCAGAATATGGTATTTTCATTTCTACATACCAGTTTTCATCATCAATTGTCACTTCACTTTCCCAAACAGCATTCCATGTAACATCTTCTCCTTGTTGATTTGAGTACCTAGCATCATATTGAACACCTGTAGGATGAACCACAAATGCGTATCCATTCTGATCATCATTATAAGTATCTAAAAATATCCCGAAAATATCGGTATTATCTTCATTATCTCGCTGACTATACTGACGCACAATACTATCTTTTGAAACATCATACAATGTAGCATTTACATACAATGCCTGATCATCATATACTAGTTTCACTTCCGTTTTTTGTGATGCTCTTTTTCCTGGATATGGGGAATTCTGAATAAAATCTGTAGCAACTGGCACACCAATCCATGCAGCATCATCTAGAACACCATCAATTTTAGGGGCAACCTCTACTCTCACAGCTTCAATTGATTTATTGCCTAGCGTATTTTCCACCTGACAATTCATAAGTTGAACTACAAAACCAAAAGAAGTTAACAATATGATTTTCAACAACTTCATCAACTTACAAAGTTACAAACTTTATCTCCAAAATGGGTAAAAACGCAAAGCACAAGATGCTCGTTTTCGAAAAAGACATTTGAAACCTATCATTACGTTTGAATTCAAACACACAAAAAGCACCTCATTTCCAGTACCATTGCCAAAACACACAAACTAACCCAAAAATACTTGCGGTAGTGTAAAAAAATGACTTTCCGAACGAAAACCCATCCTTTTTGGCATGTTGCCCCATTAAATATCCAATCAAAATAGCAACTCCTAACCCTGCCAATAGAAAGTATTTCTCTTCATCTCTCATCTGCCGCCAAAATTACTTTATTTTTGCAGAATGATTCAACGCTTCATAAAAGTTTTCGGTTTGACTTGTATCTCACTAGTTATTTTATCCTGTAGTGAGAACCAAAAGGAGCCGCAAAATAATGTAGACTTAAAAAAACAATTGCCCATACCCTTAACCTACGCTAAAGGCTTATCCATTGATACCATAACAGGAGGATTACAAAGCATTGTAATTAGAGACTTATCAAGCAAACTAGATGTAGCCAAATACATCTTAGTTCCCAAGGGAAGCAACTACAATCCTTCAGAAAACGAAACTGTTATCCACACGCCAATTAAAAACATTGGCATTTTATCTTCCAGTTACATTGGCTATTTAGATGCTTTAGGTCAAACCGAAAATATTACTATTATTGAAAACTCTAATTTCATTTATCATCAAGATATTCTTGGTCAAGTTGCGAATGACAAGACAAAGGAAGTTGGTTCCAACGGACAAATCAATTTAGAAAAATTGATCATCAATGCGCCTGAAATAATTTTCACCAGCGTATTTAATGGTGGTCTTTCTGATGATTTACAAAAAGCTCAAGATGCTGGCATTGCTATTATGCAATGTTCAGAATGGCAAGAAAATCATCCTTTAGCAAGAGCAGAATGGATCAAACTATTTGGTTTATTGACCAATCAACAAGAATTAGCAAATGATTTATTCCAAGAAATAGAGGCCAATTATTTGAATATTTCAAATAAATGTAAACAAGCCAGCACACAACCCAAAGCACTGTTCTCTTCCATGTATCAAGACATTTGGTATATCCCAGGCGGGCAAAGTTATATAGCCAAAATCTTACAAGATGTAAATGCTACGTATGCCTGGGCTACTGATGACAATTCAGGAAGTTTGCAATTATCATTTGAATCTGTAGCCACTCAAGCAATACAAAACGATGTTTGGATTAATCCAGAAGTGAACTCCATTGCAGAATTGCTTTCTCGTGATCCTCGTTACCAATCATTTGTAGACAATATTACACAAGGTATCTATCAACAAAATGCTAAAACTACTCCTCAAGGAGGCAATGACTATTGGGAATCTGGAGTAGTAAGAGCGGATTGGGTATTACAGGACTATGCTAAAATTATGCATCCTCAACTATTTGAAAACACTAACTTCACCTACTTTAATCAAATTAAGTAATTCACTTTGAAGCGTAAGAACATATTCATATTAATTGCAGGTCTGCTGCTCGTTGCCTTGTTCTTTGTAGGTTTATTTCTTGGTAGTGAACTACTGGCACCTTCACAAGTCATAGAAGGATTATTTTCAGAAAATAAACTAAACTTTATCATTAGAGAGATTAGATTACCCAGGGTAATCACGGCTATATTAAGCGGTGCTGCTCTGAGTGTGGGTGGTTTATTGATGCAA
>JBFHGR010000181.1:0-4854 GCA_041583015.1 Parvicella sp.
AGAGGATGTTATTTACCCATTTCCGAGAATGAATGTCTTGTGTGGACTCAGGGTTCAGTAATCGGTGCACATATTCAAAAGCCGAACTCTTCTGTTTTTAAAGAGGCTGCATTAAAGCCATTACCAGATCCTATTTTAATAAGACGTTTTTCAGGAAGCGGATCATGGTTTGAAACTTGTTCGAGTTTATTAGCACTCACAAAAGTGGATTGGAACAATAATATGCTATACAAGACAATGCCTATTACAATTGAATACTCTCAAAATTTTGCATCAGTTGTTAAACAATCAGATGAAATTGTAAATAACATTTTTGATTACAGATTCTTCATGTAAAACCATTAATGAAATAATTGCTCATTCTCCTTTAAAGACTTGACATCTTCCAATAAAAAGTTCGAAATTTGCCCGCTAGAGGTCACTTATTTTAAGGTTTAGTTCTACATTGAAACTAAACCTTTTTTTCATATGTAACTTTTGTAGCAAATGTATTTAATGAGTCCAAATACCTTAGTGGCATAAAACATTCTACAATGGCAAAAATAGTTGTTCTAGGTGCGGGTATTGCTGGTCATACAGCTGCCACACATCTTAGACGTAAACTTGGCAAAGAGCATGAAGTATTAGTAGTCTCGCCTAACAGTAATTACCAATGGGTTCCTTCCAATATTTGGGTAGGTATTGGTCAAATGACATCCAAAGATATTATCTTCCCACTTATTCCTTTATATAAAAAGAAAGGCATCAATTTTAAACAAGCTAAAGTAGTTTCTTTCTATCCGGAAGGATTAGGAGAAAAGGCTAGAGGGCAAGTAAAAATAGAGTATGTAACGGGTCCAAATCAAGGAAATGAAGAATTCGTAGACTATGATTATCTCATCAATGCAACAGGTCCTAAACTAGCATTTGACCTTACTCCAGGATTAATTCCTGGCCAAAATGACACTTACTCTGTTTGTACATATGGACACGCTACAGAAGCATGGCATGGATTAGAAAAACTAATTTCACAAGTAAAATCAAGTGGAAAGAAAGCAAAAATTTTAATTGGAACAGGCCATGGAAAATCAACCTGTCAAGGTGCCGCATTTGAATACATTCTAAATGTAGAAAAAGTGGTAAAAGATGCAGGTCTGAGAGATAAATTTGAAATTACATGGATTTCCAACGAATATGATTTAGGAGATTTTGGTATGGATGGCATGCTATTGAAATACGGTAGAAAAAACATCTCTTCCAAAGAAATGGTTGAGGCTGTATTCGAAGACAGAGGAATCAAATGGATCACAAAAGCTGGCGTAAACAAAATTGAAAAAGGCATTGCTCACTATGAGAATTTAGCAGGCGAACAAAAGGAGGAGAAATTTGATTTTGCCATGCTCATCCCGGCATTTTCTGGACATGGATTCAAATCATTCGATAAAAATGAAGTTGAAAACACTGAAAAACTCTTCAAAGGATTTATGCTAGTGGATGCAGATTACACAGCCAAACCATATGAAGAATGGACAGCACAAGATTGGCCAGAGACTTATCAAAATCCTAACTATGCAAACATTTATGCGCCAGGAATTGCCTTTGCTCCTCCTCACAGCATATCGAAACCAAGAACAAACCAAAATGGAACAGCTATTTTTCCCTCGCCACCAAGAACAGGTATGCCATCTGGTATTACAGCAAAATTGGTAGCAGACAATATCATTGACCAAATAAAAAACAAC
Organism: Parvicella sp.; assembly: GCA_041583015.1. Classification (GTDB taxonomy): domain Bacteria; phylum Bacteroidota; class Bacteroidia; order Flavobacteriales_D; family Parvicellaceae; genus Parvicella. The sequence continues at coordinate 1,722 of JBFHGR010000181.1, forward strand.
AATAAATCGAATTCCCACAAAGGTTCAATGGCCAATATGGGAGCAGCATGCATTGCTTCTGCAGGTTATGGAATGTTTTCTGGAAGTGGTGTAAGTATAACTACCTACCCAATAGTGCCAGATTACAAAAAATACCCTGATACACAAGGAAGAAAACTGGGAAAAACATTCGGAGACATAGGATTAGCTGGTCACTGGTTAAAACTCGCATTGCACTATGCCTTTATCTATAAAGCAAAAATGAAACCTTTCTGGTGGTTAATACCAGAATAATAAAACACAATCGTTATGAAAATTTCAAGATTTCAAAAATTTTTAATGAAGAATCCTTTCATTCAATTTTTTAAGTTCGTTTATTTGAGTTTGAAAATAATGTTAGTTGTATCTCTAGGGCACGGAGGTACTAGAGAGTAAACTCAATATTTATTAAATTAATAACTATACTATTGTCATGGAAGACATGCTATTGTACGACAGGCTTCAATTTGCCTTTACGATTACTTTTCACTATTTATTTCCGCAACTAACTATGGGACTTTCCCTAATGATTGTTGTTTTTAAATGGAGATACCTGCGCACTAAAGTTGAAAAGTATAATGATTCGGCAAAATTCTGGATGAAAATATTCGGATTAAATTTTGCCATGGGTGTCATAACAGGTATACCAATGGAGTTTCAGTTTGGAACCAATTGGGCCAAATTTTCAGAACTCACTGGAGGCATTATCGGACAAACGTTAGCTATGGAGGGTATGTTTTCCTTCTTTCTAGAATCCTCCTTCCTTGGACTTTTTCTATTTGGAGAAAAACTCCTTGGGCAGAAACTCCATTTCTTAACCGGCTTAATGGTTTTCATTGGATCATGGGCCAGTGGATATTTAATCATCGCAACCCATTCTTGGATGCAAAATCCGGTAGGATATGAGATTTTACAAAATGGGGAATATGTGCTTAAAAACTTTAGTGCATTGTTTAGTAATCCATGGGTATGGCCATCTTATTTACATAATCAATTAGCATCTGTTGTAACAAGTAGTGTCGTAGTAACCGGAATTGGAGCTTACTTTCTATTGAGCAAAAAGAACATCGAGTTAGGTCAGACATACGTAAAATATGGTGTAATATTTGGCTTAACTTCTTCAATGCTAGTCGCATTTCCTACAGGAGATTGGACAGCAAAAAACGTTGTTAAATATCAACCTGTAACATTTGCTGCAATGGAAGGTATTTTTGAAACCGAAAAAGGTGGATCTGAAATTGTCCTCATTGGACAACCTAACATGGCAGAAAAAAAATTAGACAATAAAATTGCAGTTCCAAATGTGCTGAGTTTCCTTACTTACCAAAATTGGGATGCGGAAATAAAAGGGTTGAATGAATTTGACGAAAGTCTACACCCTACTAACGTACCTGGGCTATATTATGGCTATCATATCATGGTGGGATTAGGCACAATTTTTATTGGTGTATTTTCCATTGCCCTCTTTCTATTAATTCGTAAAAAAATCTACCAAGCCAACTGGTTACTGTGGATATTAGCACTTATGATTCCATTGCCATACATTGCTAATACCGCTGGGTGGTATACTGCTGAATTAGGGAGACAACCCTGGTTGGTCTACAACTTATTGAGAACAGAAGAAGGTATTTCTCCAACTGTCTCCTCAGGAAATACCTTATTCACTTTGTTAGGTTTTATAGGGTTATATATTTTAATAGGAATATTATTTTTACTGTTAGTCGGAAAAATAATAAATGGTGCAACAGTTAAAAACGAAGAATAATTATGGAACTTTTTTGGTACATCATATTAGCAAGTATGCTCATCATCTATGTTATTTTAGATGGGTATGATTTTGGCGCAGGTATTGTTCACCTATTCTTAGCAAAAAAAGAAAAAGATAAAAAAGCTATAACAAAAGCCATTGGGCCATTTTGGGATGCCAATGAAGTCTGGTTGATTGCAGCCGGAGGTGTCTTATTCTTTGCCTTCCCAAAACTATACGCATCGGCATTCAGCGGTTTTTACCTACCATTAATCCTTGTTCTTTGGCTCATCATTTTTAGAGCAATAGGCTTAGAATTTAGAGGACAAGTGAATAATGATCTTTGGAAAAGTTTTTGGGACAAAGCGTTTGGCATTGCAAGTTTATTATTGGCTTTGTTTTTTGGCGCTGCTTTAGGCAATGTGGTAAGAGGTGTAAATTTAGGTGGTGTTACCAATGGTGAATCGCTTTATGAGCCTATTTACTTTTTCCTACCTCTTTGGAACCCTGAATTTAGTCCATTGAGTGAAAATCTTGGCGTATTGGATTGGTTTACCGTATTAATTGGTGTAATTGCAGTTGTAGCACTCACTATTCATGGTGGTAATTGGATTATCTTGAAGACCAACTCAAGTATCAATGACAAGATAAAATCACTAAATTTCAAACTTAACATTATACTACTTGTACTGATATTTGTTTCGTTTGGAGTTTGGAGTTTGGTTGATCCAAACCCATTTAAAAACTTTATTGAACACCCATTACTATGGATTTTTCCGCTTTTATCACTAATAGGAATTGGAGGTACATTTAGAATTAAACATTTCAAGAAAGAGATTTATGGATTTGTTTTTTCCTCTATTTTCTTAGCAGGAGCTTTAGCATCAAGTGCAATTTCAATTTTCCCTAATTTATTGCCTTCAACTAACAATGTTAATCCATCATTAAACATTTATAATGTTTCTGCAGATTTTTATGGGTTAAGTGTAGGAACCTATTGGTATGTAATCGCAGCTATATTAGTTGCTTTCTATATGGTTGTGCAGTACCGAATTTTCAAAGGGAAACTGGATGATATTGACTATGGAGAACATTAAAAAATAGTTGAGATTTTCATGAAGAAAATTCACTAAAACTTTATCACCTCTACGTCTGTTTTTTCATTTGAATAGGTAATTTTAAATATGTTATCATATTCATGTTTACCCAATGCATCCATTGGTTTCTCACCTCCTAAATATTCAATCATTGGCAGTAGGTTATCTCCATGACCACAGATTAAAAAGGATGTATCGCTACTTTTTAGCATTTTGTCCAACATTGGCTTCCAATCATGCCACTCATAATTTTCAATCATTATGTTTTGCT
>JBFHGR010000182.1:0-4830 GCA_041583015.1 Parvicella sp.
TCTACTAATACTGGATAAGGATCTCTAGACTTTGCTTCCTCCAAATCATCTCTGTACCATTCCATTCTCACACCAGATGTATGGTGATTTAATAATGGAACTTTTGCGTGAATCAAAAATGGTCTTCTTTCTTTTCTAATCGTTTCAATTACTTCTTGAACCGTTTCATAACATTCTGTAAAGTCACTACCATTGATAGTTCTAACTTCTAGGCCATTGAAACCTCTTGCAAAATGAGTAATGTCTTGTGCTCTTATTTCATCTGCACTGGCAGAAATATCCCACTCATTATCTTGAACTAAGAAAATCATTGGTAATTGCTTCAAACAAGCCATTTGAAAAGCCTCTGAAACTTCTCCTTCTGTACAAGATGCATCACCTAATGAACAAACCACCACTGGCTTGTCTTTTATCTCTTTATCTAATCCTTCGTTTTCTCTAAACTGAATCCCCATTGCTACACCTGTAGTAGGTATCGCTTGCATTCCTGTAGCAGAACTTTGATGAGGGATTTTTGGCATATCCGCTCTGTTCAAACTTGGGTGAGAATAATACGTTCTACCTCCTGAGAAAATATCACTTCTTTTGGCCAATACCTGTAGCATCAATTCAAAAGGTGTAATTCCTATTCCCAATAAAATACTGTCATCACGGTAATATGGCGCCACAAAATCTTGTGGTAATAATTGCATTCCCATGGCCAACTGAATAGCTTCATGCCCTCTAGAAGTTGCATGAACATATTTTGCTGTGATTGCCTTGTTCTCTTCGTACAATTCTGTCAAAGATTTAGCAGTGGACATCAATCTAAAAGCATCAATTAATACTTGCTTTTCAACTTTAGAATTTGTCTTCTTTTTTGCGGGTGCTGCAGTTGCCATTTGTTCTGATTATTTTACGTAAACTAGTAATCTATTGTGCAATTTACGAAAAAATTAATTTAATGTTTCGGTTTTTAGACGAAAGTCAAAATATAAGGTGGTAATCGAAACTTATTAAATCTTTATGAATTGTTTTTGAAATAAAATTTCATGAATTCTAATTTGAAGGCAAACAACTTGCCTTTTTATTAATCATAATGTCATTAATTGGTGCTGTTTCTCGTTTGATAATTATCCATTTAGAACCTTTACAACTAATTAAATATCCTAAATCACAAGTTTCAACAAGAACAGATGTTTCCGAAGAGTCCATCAAAGCTGTAACAGACAAAACTTTATACGTGCATGCATTTATATTTGGTATCCCCAACAGCACATATTTACTGAAGTCAATTTCTGGAAAGTCATTTGGATCACAATTCCTGTTTGTATACAATTCTGATTGAACGGCTGAGTATTGCTGCTGATTCAAAATTGTATAACTATCTTCAACATTATCAAAATTTCTAAACTTAATTTCAAATACCTCATAGGAAAGTGATTGCGCAAAATTCACAACGGTAGAAAACACTATTATTATACCCAATAAAACTTTCATAATATTACTTTTAATCAATCGTCACATGCGCCCAATTCTCACCGGTCTTGATTCTGTGCAATTGCATTTCTGAAACACCAAATTGTTTGGCTAACATTTTTAGTCTTGTTTTTCTATTTGGATCTAGTAGTTTTTTCTTAATCATTCTCACTTTTCCCTCACTCAATTTTGAGTTTTTAACTCGGTAATTGGGGTCTTTATGTTTAGGGTCCTTTCTATAATGTTCTACTTTCTGCTCTTGCGTAGCCCAAGCTAAATTCCAAACATTGTTATTTAATTTATCATAATCCAAATGAATTACAAACTTTTGGTCTGGATCTGTTTTTTCAATGAATGCCTCCGCTACCAATTTATGAACGCATCTAGCAGTCCTTTTACCACTTTTTTGAACAACTGAGATTCTTTTATAATTGTTGGTAGGTGATGTTTTATACAAAATACCTGTCACCTTATTTATTTTAAGGCTTTTCACCCTACCGTAAGTAGAAATTAAGTATTGCTCTTTTTCACAAATATTACTTCCAAAATCAATTTTTTTCCACTCTTCTGGATAATAATTTTCATTCATGTTGTACCAAGTTTGATGTTGCAGGTGGCTATTCAAGCAAGGTAAAGTTAATGAAATATTTTCTTAAAAGTCTATTTAGAGATGCATTAGTCTTAGCCAAATAGATGTTTCAATACTTCTTCAATTTTTGAAACCGCTACCAACTTAATTTTAAACTGATCTTGTGTAATTCCTTTGCTATGTTTGGAAATAAAAATTCTTTTATAGCCTAATTTTTCCGCTTCACTAATTCTTTGTTCAACTCTCGGCACAGGTCTTATTTCTCCGGATAATCCAACTTCAGCAGAAAAACATGTTTTTGCTTCAATTGCTATGTCTACATTAGAAGAAAGTATAGCGCAAACTACAGCTAAGTCAATACTTGGATCATCTACTTTAATTCCACCTGCGAGGTTGATAAAGACATCTTTCTGACCGATTCTGAACCCACATTTTTTCTCCAACACAGCCAGTAACATGTGCAATCTTTTCAAGTCAAAACCTGTTGATGACCTTTGCGGAGTTCCATAAGCCGCGGTAGATGCCAATGCTTGTACTTCAATCAACATTGGTCTATTTCCTTCCATGGTAGATGCAATAGCAACGCCACTTAGTTGAGAATCAAAATTACTAATGAGAATTTCACTTGGGTTTTCTACTTGGCGCATCCCCCCAGAAGACATTTCATAGATTCCCAATTCATTGGTGCTCCCAAATCTGTTTTTTACGCTGCGTAACAATCTATAAACATGGTTTCTATCTCCTTCGAACTGAAGTACTGTGTCAACCATATGCTCTAAAACTTTTGGCCCTGCTATGGCGCCATCTTTGGTAATGTGTCCAATTAAAATGACTGGTATACCTGTAGTTTTGGCATACCTCAACAACTCTGCAGTACACTCTCTTACTTGAGAAATACTTCCTGGTGATGATTCTATTGTTGCCGTGTGAACAGTTTGCACAGAATCTACAATGATTACATTGGGCTGTAACTCCTTGCTATGGTGCAAAATGTTTTGAATATTAGTCTCCGTAAGTAAATAGCAATCATTGGTGTCAGAACCAATTCTTTCTGCTCTTAATTTTATTTGCTCTTCACTTTCCTCTCCAGAAATATATAACGTTTTTAATCCGCTGTTTAAAGCAATATCTAATAGTAAAGTAGATTTTCCAATTCCAGGCTCACCGCCTATCAAAGTGATTGAACCTACCACCAAGCCACCACCAAGCACTCTATTGAATTCATTATCAGAGAGCATGAATCTTTTTTTCTCCACAGAAACTACTTCATCAATACGATGTGGTGTAGAGCGTTTGGGCGCATCAGAAAATAATTTATCTGAAGTAGATTGCTTTTGAACAACCTCTTCTACCATAGAATTCCATTCATTGCATGAAGGACACTTTCCTAACCATTTAGGAGATTCATGCCCGCATCCTTGACAGAAATATGCCGATTTAATTTTAGCCATGCTTCAAAGGTAATTTCAATCCTCCGTAAATCTTTTACGTTTTTGATAATATTTGAAACAAAAAAGGAGCAACGACTACTCATTACTCCTTTAATTATTTGTGTGGTTATTTCTGTTTTATTCTCTCATAAGTTGGACATATCCGGTTTTCAATTTGTCTTCATCCGTACAAATATCTCTGTAAATAACTTCGTAATAATAAGTTCCAGCGTGCGCTTCTCCTCCTAATCTGCTGCTTCCGTCCCAAAAATCACCATTTGTTTCTGATACAAATACTTTTTTACCCCATCTATTAAATATTGTCATACTAAACTCAGCATTAGGGTCTATACTCATTATTTTAAGTATATCATTTTGTCCATCTCCATTTGGTGTGAAAACATTCGGAACATTAGCCATACTAACAACCTCACCTGCAAATGTTACCGTTTCGGAAATCGTTTCTACGTTATTACAAAGGTTATCATATGCAGTCATTGATATATTGTAAACCCCAGGAACAGTATATGCGTAATTTACTGTGGTTGTATTAAACACATCTCCATTACCCATATCCCACACAATAGAATCTGCACCAGAACCTGTAAATGCTAAATCCACAATTAAACTATCATTTCCACAAGGTGGTGGAGGTGTAAAGTCTAGTTGTGCAGAGAAAGTCTCAGCCTGTGCTAATGTTACATCAAAATAAACGGTATCTGCAATATTACAGGTTGATGAATCTATTGCTACATACATGACTTGGTAATCTCCCGTTGCACCGTAAGTGTAAGTAGGGTTAGTTTGATTAGATGTGCCTGAGTTGTCTCCAAAATCCCAAAAACTATTTGGCGGAGGATTACTTCCAGCAGAAAAATCAACATTTAATGGCGATGTACAAAGAAAAATATCATCTGGTACGTCTGCTGTAGCCGTAGTGTATGAAATCACAAACTCTACCGTATCCACGAAAGTTGCAAATTCATTACATTGGAAATCCCATGCCGACATTGTAATTTCATAAACTCCTTGGGAAGTATAAAAATAATCTACTGAATTTACGTCAGAAAACACGGTTCCATTACCCATATCCCATGATAACGAATCTGCACCTGTTCCAGTAAAAGCTAGATTTACTTCTATGCTATCTGGCGAAGTACAAGGCTCAACAACTGGCAAGTTAAAACTTGCTGACAATTCCTCGGCTTGAGAAATGTCCACATTAAAATAAACTGTATCTGCAATGTTACAGGTAGATGAATCAATTGCCACATACATAATATCATAATTTCCAGAAGTACTATAAGTATATGATGGGCTTGCTGCGGTTGATGTCCCTGAACCATCTCCAAA
>JBFHGR010000183.1:0-4808 GCA_041583015.1 Parvicella sp.
CAGTACTAATCCAGCAATAAACTTGTTCTCCTGTATCATTTTTTAGAGAAATAGAACCTGAGAATTTAGGTCCTGAATCCGTTTTCGCTTCAGAAGAATTATCATTGCTGCTTGAAGAACTACTGCTACTTGAAGTTGTATTATTCGAATTACTGGAAGTATTATATGCAACTCTTTCTTTTGACTTTGCTCCACCTTTACCTGTTTCTTCAAAAGCTGCATGCCAAATGTGTGTTCTTTCCTTGGATGAATTTTCTGGCAGAATAAGAAAATTTCTATCAGGAGTTGACGATATTACAGGTTTAGAATTATAAAGCCATCCAACCTCATTCTTTTCACCATAAATATCATGTAAAACACCATTGGTCATAGATTGTATAAAGTCAAATCCATTCCAGTCTAAAGTTTCTGTATTTACATGAACTAAGAACGGAACGTCTGTTGCTGCTTTGCCACTACCAGTTTGTTTAGCCGAGGGACCATAACTAAAAGTTGCTCCAGCCGCTTGCATTTTACAACAAACATAAATATACCCAGTTCTTTCATTCTTAATTAACTCAACTGTATTTGTTTTAAAATATAAATAATCACTACTACCAAGTACATTGAAACTCTTTGCATCTGTTCTTGTCCAATTCTTTGCAGATAATGCTTTTGTATTCCATTTTTTCAATAGACTCCCACTTTTGTCAAATTTGCTAAAACTAAGTTCATTATATCCAGAGTTTTTACCGGGAATTTCAAGATAAGTTAAAATCTCATTTTTGGCTGTTATTTTTGCCCCGAGTACATTATTAATTTTAGCGTCCATAACTTTGGAATGAGTAGGATTCATACTCTTGCTAATAGTAGCCGTATTGAAAATATCTATTTTCGGATTGCCACTTTCAGGCTTATACACAACAGTGGCAAAGGTTTTATCAAGACTTACATCAATAAATATTCTTTTATTCCATACATTTTTTAATTCATAAAAAGAATTAGATTCATTTACGGCATTCCATGAATAAACAATAAAATCTTTGTCCTTCTTCCACAAACTTAGCACTGTATTGTTTCCAACATTAACCATTTCTTCACAACTATAACCATCTTCTGGAAATTTGAAAGATTTTACTTCTTTAAGTTTTGCATTTACAATCTGAAATACATAAAATTTATTATTGGCTCCTAATACAAATTTACCTTCTTGAATTTCACAACCTGCTGTTGACGAGTTCCAACCATCCAATTCATAATGTGCACATTTGTTTCGATCATAAGGATAGATTAAAGTGTAATTTCTTGACTTTCCTTTAATATTACTAACAATCATAACATTACCATCGCTCATGGCAAGAGTTCCATTTACCGTGCAAGAGTTAGTCCTATTTCCAAAAGGTTCATTTTTACCCACTGCATCAAAACTATAAAATGAGACACCCTCTTGTAATCCCCTATCTACATATTCTACCTCTGCACTATTGCCTGATACAGATGCTGAATAATTAACGTCCGCAGGCTCGGCAACTAATTTTCCAGTACGGTCAAATTTATATTTAACTTTACCCTTAAACGCAAAAGAATACTCTTCCGTCACACTTCCAAGATAATCATATTCAATTGGGACGATAACCTCACCTGACTCGTTTATAAATCCTTTTTTTCCATTTTTAGTGACTCCAATTAAACCTTGTCGATAAACAAGTTCTATATAATCATATTCCAAAGGAATTACAACAGCACCTCGATGATCTACGAATCCTTTTTTACCATCTCTTTCAACTTGAGTAAGCTCATCTTTTCTTAGCAAACCACTGGAGGTAAAATCCTGTCTCCAAACATCTAGCGGTTCATTAAGTTTCACACCTGCTGTTGCTCCATCGCTTCCCCAGTCAATATTACCATTTGAATCTATAGTGCCAGAATAATTATGAAATTTAACCGCACCTTTATCATTTGCAGAAGAATAAATAACTTCTGTGATAAAACCTGTTCCAATTTTATAGTATCCATATTCTTTATCTATTTTCACAACATAGATGTCATCTTTATATTTATAAAATTTATCCATTTGGATAGCAATAATTTCTTTACCCTCCGAATTTAAAAACCCAAATTCCTCACCTTTTCTCGAGATAAAACCATTGTCTATTGCAATCAATTCATCATAATCTTTATTTTTTAAGAACCAATTAATCTTTCTATCCTCGCCAAAGTGCCCATGATCCATTCCTTTTCTAACATAATATTTTTCCGTTTCTGAATTATACTCTGCATAATCCAAATCATCAAATATTACTTTCCCTTTACTGTCAAACAGGGTAAATTTCCCGTTTTTTCTAGCCGGCAACAAACCTAAACGAAATGGCTTAAGCTGTTCATATTCAATTTTGACAACTTCCTTATTGTTCACATCTATCAAGCCCATCAAATTGTCCTTATTTACACCTACAACCCCGTAAATAAAATAGTTAAATGAATTGGTATAAATACAAGGAATAACAACTTCATTCTTTTCATTCAAAAAACCAACCTTGCCATTATGCTGAACTACCTTTTTATAACCTTCTGAAGCATCATATACTTTTTTGTAAAATTTCTCAGGTTGTTCTAGTTTAATACTAGCAGTATAACGCTCTATTAATGCTTTTTCTTCTGCTTCAATCAAAGTGTTAAATTCAATAATCTCATCAAACTCTTTTAAAAACTTACCTTCCTTTTTTCCTCCGACCATTGCAAGAGGTCTATTGAATGTACCGTCAGACTTAGTTTCATAGATATAAAGCCTATCTCCCATTTGCACCATTCTAGTCGTTGAACCTTTTGTAAAAACCAATCTAGTTTTTACTTTTACATCCAATACATAAATATACCTAGCAATATATTTATTCTTCTCAAGAAATACAGCAGTCACCTCTCCTTTGTCATCTTTCTCTAAAGATATATTTATTGTACCGTCTTGGTGACAAATCGTACCGTTACTTATTTTCCAGAAATTATATTCCCCTTCTCCTACATCATCCATTGCTTTGGTTTGATCCATATCCTGCGCCTCATAAGCTGAAAACGAGAACAATAGGGCGAATAATAAGGTAATTGATTTGATTTGCTTAAACATATATTGATTGATTTAGTCGGCTAAAATAGCCCCACACCAAGCCATTAAGCAGGTTACCTTTACGAGTGACCATTATTTTTTACGAATGACCGTTTTTGGAATTATTCAAAGAATTTAGATAGAAATTGAACCTCTTGTCATGCAAGTTGTATTTTAGGGCATGTTTAGATTTTTTCAATGGATTATTTATGGTAGCATGCTTTGTTATACTGCAATTGGCATTAGCCAAGATACCAATACAGTAACACTGCACATGCAAGTTTATGACAATGGAATTTGCCTACCGATGACTCCTTCTATTTACTACAGCACTTCACGTTTTCAGCAATCCAAATCGGTTTTTGAATGTGGCTCTTACTACAGCACTGTATATGCTTATGTCAAGGCTAAAGACAGTTCACACTTGCTTCCGCAAAGCAATCATTTAACACAATCAGGTTCGCTTAAGTTTAATCCCAAACTAGATTACGAATTAATTTTTCTGCAGTATGAAGGGTACAATAGGGTTTCACCGGATACAATGACCATCCAAATTTCTAAACTGGACAAGGATGCGCAAATCACCTTACCTTTTAAAAAGGGTAAATTCAACTTGAAGAAAATGCCCTTATTTAGCGAACTAAAAAAAGCCGCTTCGCCAGTATTTTTGCCTTTGGAAAGTAAAGATTTTAAAAAATCATTAAAACTAGATAGCACCGCCTACTTTGCCAATGGTGATAAAAAAGCCAAGTATTATATCGTTGCTCAAAACTTCCCTCTCTATTTTGTACAGGAATTTGACTCTATTCATTCTAATAATTATTCACAAGGTTTTAGATTATTGAGTGCTTACAATATCCCTGGAGGAATAGCTTATGGACAAGCTGTGTGGGCAAATGGAGATGTTACAAAATATGGTTATTGGGAATACTTTGAAAATGACATTAGAATAAAACATGAGTTGTGGGCCTCTTCGCTCTGGCAGCAATTTGAAACCTATCCTTCCGGGCAACTAAAATCTGAGACACATTATGGTCACCCTAATCAAGAAGTGATGCATTTTCATTATTTAGAAAACGGAAAAATAAAGGAAGAATATCATAAGCAATCTAGCACACACAATCCAATTTTGAAAGAATATGCCTATTCTCCAAAAGGAACGTTGGTTCTTATTAACTCATACAAAAGCACTAATGGAGTGACCAAACAATCATTACAAAAACGAGAACTTTACTACCCTTCTGGCAGTCTTAAAATGGAAGAGAGTTTTGTAGGAACTTACAGTATAAAATATTACAATGAAGATGGTACAGAAAGAATCAATTAAATGGCAAATCTTCTTGATTTTGAGTCTGATGACTTTTCATTTATTTGGAGCATCCCAACTCAAAACTAAGACGCATGATGTTTTAATGCAAGTGAATAAAAACTGGGAAGGAATTGCCGAATTTATTACACATACTTATACTCCACAATCGGAGCAAGAACTGGTGCAATTACACCTTATTAATGTAGTTTCCTACCTAGAGGAGCAACCTTTAGCTCACCTAAGTAAAACGCAACATCAAAATAGACTTTATAATATTGCTACGCTTAAAGAGTACTGTTTAGCAGGAGAATACCCGATTAATAGACTCACAGATTATCGTACGCCAATTTTTATAGATGATAAGCAAGTACATTGTGCTGTTGGACATTTACTCCAAACTAACGGACTAGAATCGGTAGC
>JBFHGR010000184.1:0-4755 GCA_041583015.1 Parvicella sp.
CGCTTCAATACAATGTATTTCATACTCTTCTAAAAATGCTGTACTAACAGAATCTATATATTCATTATATGCATTTAACGCATTGTTATATGCTGCGTTAAATAAATTTTCTTCACATGGATTTACATATGGAATGGTAACATCAGGTATTGTATCATAATTAAAGACTTCCGGAGTACAAGGTAACATAACACAATGGAAAGGTATTAACAAAGCTAGTGTATCATCCCCTGTTGGTTGGTCTATATTACCGTCAAGTATTCCCTGAAGATATGAAATATAAGCAGGCGCACAACTACACAATCCATTGGCATTGAAAACAGTTTTGGAATACAATTCAATATCTTCTTCCTCTGAAGAAGATACTTCTCTATTATAATCTTGAACTATATCTAAATATTCCTCATATAACTCTGCACATGGAGATGTAATTTCGACACATGTCACTACTTCCCCATTATTTTCCAGGGTTCCACCACAACAGTTTCCACATGTTTCGTCAGAATAAGCAAGAGGAGTTGGAAGATTAATTCCAAAAAGTTGGTCTGTACTAAGGGTAATGTAATTATTCAAACATGAAATATACTTTTCTACACAAGTACAAGAATCTATTGTATTAACATCTACATACTCCATAGAGACACCAAAAAACTGTGCATATGGAGAAACATTAAAATCATCTATCTTATCATTTAAATAATAAATGACATCGCTACATCCATCTTCACACTCCATGTCATTAATGTCGTTTGGCAATGGTAAACTAGAGCCTGTATTTTCTCCCAAGTATTCATAAAGATAGTCTAAATAGGCTACATAACATCCACATAAAATCTGTGATTGTAGAAGAGGAGAGAGGGTATCTCCTTTGTCAACAGCATAGACTGAATTGTTATAATCATCTATCATGTCTAGATACATTAAATATTGCTGATCACATCCAATGTAAGGTGGCCTGTATGATAAGAAACAAGAATAAGTGGTGTCACAATTACGAAAAACACAATTTACCGACATTCCAATATTATAATTATTTTTTCGAGGACAATCTCCGTAATCAGTAAAACTTGCTATATAATCATCTAAAGCACTTGAACATGGGCCCGAACAAATGTCATAGAATTCGCTATAGCCCATTAATGAATTAGCATATCTACAAGAAGCATATTCATATCCACTCATTGTATCTAAAGCAACAATAGTATCCCAATAATCTTCCCATAATTCCACATATTCATCATACTTATCAGTACAAGAATCAGATATCAAAGAAAACATAAATCTTCTAGATTTAGAAAAATCATCTATTGGTGCAACAGTTGTATCGCCTGCAAGCAGAATTGAATCGACATAAAACGCATATTCACCAACTGCTTCAGCATATTTTCCTTGTTGAAAATCATTCCTATTTAATTTATATAATTTATTTGAAGGTGATAATTTAGTATTTAAACTATCCACCACCTTCTGATACTTTTTCATTTCCTTGTTAACGTTAACAATTCCTCTACCGTAGTTCACTTTAAAAGAGTTGAAATTTCTCAATAAGGTGGTGTCATCAAATTCTGGATGAAAATTTAATGCATAGTTACTTAAAGAAACCATATATCCTTCTTCATCATTCATTAAAATACTTTTAAGAGATGGTGGCGAAATATAAGTATTATCTTCTTCTGTAAATCCCATTCTTGAGTTGGCTACAACATATGCTTCTTCAACTTCTCTATAGTATGCCAACATTCCGGAACCACTTTCCTTCATCATAGACATCTCTTCAATTACTTCTTCTGATTGCACACAATCATCACATGTTTTTAAAGGAATGCAACTCTCTCCAAATAAGGTGAGAGTGTCCACATCAACAACTGCTTGAATAGTAAACTCATAATAACTTCCTTGAAAAGCCTCTCCAGCGGTTTGAATACCGATCAACTCAGTAATATCTAAAGTGTCTAAACTATATCCATCTTCGGAATAAAGGACTAAACCACATGTATTATATAAATCTAAGGAGTCCAATATGTACAGCGTATCATTGCTAATTAAAACATTATCTGTATCTGCCAAATTTATATCAAAATAACCTCTTAAATTATCCGTAAAATAAGTAGATGAAGTAATATCCTGCAAACTATCTACTAATACATCATTCAACAGAAAATACATATCTTGCAGATTTCTATACTCTATGGCATCACATGCGTATGACATTGGAGCTTCACATTCCCCCATTTCAAAAGGAGTTTCAGCACCTCCTGATGGAGTGAAATAAGCGGCTCCATCAATTGTCACCACTAATTCTCCATCAACAGAGAATCCTTGAATGGTAAAATAGTTTTGATGAGTGCTGTTAATGTGATCAAAATAGGCAATATCCAAAGGTGTAAATGTCCCTTCATACACTGAGTTTATTATATTAAATTCAAATATTCCATTAGTGGCGGTTAATGTACCAGTTCCACTCGTAAATGCCCACGCCATTGTTGTAGTTGGATCAAGTACCGCAGTAATATGATTAGTTAGGAATGGATCATAATTAACGTCTGTAGCGATGTTGTGTCCAATAAACATTTTACCATCTGACACTAATGCAGATAATAATGCCTCAAAATCCTGAGCAAATTCAGAAGGTGAACATTGTTCTCCAAATTGACAATTAATAATATCAAAACAAGTTACTCCAGTAAGAACCACGTTCTCTAGTACGCCTGAGTTATCTATTGTAGCGTTAATTGTAAATTGGTACTCTCCCCCACCCAAATCTAATTGTGCTTGAAATCCTGAAAGGTTGATGACTTCAGACCAGTCTATAGTGGGACCTCCAGTACTAAGTATGGTTTCACAAACTTGTGAATTAATTCCACCAATTGTAAAAGTCATTTCAAGGTCTGTACTAGTTGTTGTAAAATCTACAGTACTAGATGGTGCAGGTGCATTATCATTCGGAGTGATTGCTAAAAATAATGATACAAATTCTGGAAAATCATTTAGACTCTCAGTGGATACACTGGTAAAAACTCCATCTACAGCCATTGCTGAAAGCAGATATTCAAGATTATACGCAACAGGGCATTGACCAGTCATTTCATATAGTTGATAGGCTGTTTGGTCTGTATCCCATTCTAAATCATCTTGATCAGGAAAACGCTTTTGCTTATTTTTATAAAAGAAATACCTCGATGATGAACATGGCTTATTATGATATTGTAAATAACTAAAATTAAACCAACTAAAACTCGTATTAGTTAAATAATATAAAGAAAAAGGATTAAAATCATCTTTGCCAATACAATCATTAATACACCAATTATCTAAGGCGTTTAGATCATATAAATCACTTATCAATCCATTCTTTTCACTTAGATAAAGTGCTACAAATGTTGCCCATTGTGCATCACGAGTTAAAACATCATCTCCAAAAATCATACAAGATGGAGCAACGGTTGAAACGCCTGTTGTAGTAGCAGCACAATTACTTATAAATGCCGCCAACTCAATAGTTGTAAGCGGAGTAACCCCGATTTCTTGGTGATTGATAGTAAGAATAGTATTTAATCTTGTCGCTATATCAGTATTATAACTTACGTAGGTTGGGTCCAAAATTGGATCGTTGAACGCAGTTAAGTCTAAAATATATGCCCCTGCATTTAAAGGATCTGTAATTAACCAACCTTTACTCAAGGCAGTACTAAAATCTGAAGATCTAAGTTGCGTATCAAAATCTTCTGAAGAAAATCCATCTGAACCATCTTCATTAAATTGAACACACTGCTCATAATAACAATATTCAGGGTGAAATACGACTAAAGATTTTGCCCAACTTTCTTGCCAATAATCTACTGTAAAATTTTCTAAATTGACCAATTGTGTTGGATAAATTACCAATTGTCCATTTACCATAATTGGTGTACCTGAAAATGTAGGAGTATAATTGCCAGGAAGCGTTTCTTGTAAAACTATATAAGAAATGGTTCCATCTTCATTTCTATAAAAATCCGAAGTAATTGTATTACCACTGCGTGTAGACGGATTCTTCCAATAGGCAGAAGACTCTGGTAATAGGTTTGACACATTATAAATACTCAAAGGATAGGAAGATGAATTGATGGTTCCCTGCGATGATAAATATTTACCATACTGACCTCCGGGAGAAACATCTGCAAGCATCATTTCATAAGCCATATCACACATGGTGGGTTCGGAACATGCTTCAATACACCCTTCATAAAGTGCATCCCATTCTTCTCCTAAACCTTTACCTTCAAGGATGAAATCCTCTCTTCCCCCCAAACTTTCCAAACAACTCTCACAATCGATATTACATACCGATAAATCAACATTGGATACATATTCAGATAGGAAATCATCAAATGTCAAAAAGCAATCTGTATTGACATATTGTTCCACATAGGTAGTATCACTTCCAACAATTACCGTGTCAATTTCTGTTTCTAAATAGTAATCTAAATACGCTTGTTTTGCCCCGTCATTTAACCTTAAATTTTTCACTAAATTATAATTGCCAACATCTAAAGCTACTGAAAATTCGTAATTGAATTCATAAGGCGAATTATCACAGTCAATCACAAAACTAATAAAGCTATTATCTTCACTATCTCTTTCGAAATGACCTTCCATAATGGTAAACAAAATGGTATCACCTTCTGTATCTATTAAAGGGTTTCCACAATCATCTAACAAGGAAATAGTCAAATCATAGACGCACGAAAAACAAACTTCGGCAATCATGCATTC
>JBFHGR010000185.1:0-4520 GCA_041583015.1 Parvicella sp.
AAAATGGGTAGCAAAGCCAAAATAGTAGTGGCAGTGGTCATCATGGCGGGCTTAACTCTTCTTAATCCTCCTTCCACTACTGCTTCTTTTATTTCTTCAATGGTATTTGGTTTATTGGTTTTGAAACTATCCTTTAGAAACGTTGCAACCAACACTCCATCATCTGTAGCAATACCAAATAATGCCAAGAAACCTACCCAAACAGCCACACTCAAATTGATGGACTGCATCTGAAAAAGTTCCCGCATATTTGCTCCAAAAAAATTGAAATTCATGAACCAATCTTGCCCGTATAACCAAATCATGATAAATCCTCCTGAAAAAGCTACAAACACGCCTGAGAAAACAAATAAGGATGTTATTATAGACTTGAATTGGAAGTATAGAATTAGGAAAATGAGAACTAATGCAATTGGAACTACAATTCCTAATCGTTTGTTTGCTCTCACTTGTTGCTCATAGTTCCCTGCAAACTTATAGGTAATGCCTACAGGAACTTTAAGCGCTCCTTCTTGAATTTTACTGTCAAAATAAGCCTGTGCATCTTTTACTAGTTCCACTTCCGAGAAACCTTCTTCTTTATCAAACAAGACATAACCTACCAAGAATCCATCTTCACTTTTAATTGCTTGAGGACCCTGCTCATACTTTATTTCTACTAAATCTCCTAATTGCACTTGCATACCATTAGGGGTTGCAACATAAATTGCTTTTAATTTTTCAGGATCATTTCTTAATTCTAAAGGATACCTGAGTCTAATGCCGTAACGTTCTCTTCCTTCAACAGTAGAAGTCATCACCATACCACCAATCGCTGTTTGAATTTGATTTTGAACATTGACAATAGATAACCCGTACTTGCTAATAACCTCTCGTTTGATTTCAAGCATCATATATGGTTTCCCAACTATTCTCTCAGCAAATACGGCAGATGCTTTAACACCTTTAACTTCTTTAAGGAACATTTCCAATTGTAGACCAAAAGCCTCAATGGTTTTTAAGTCAGTTCCTTTTACTTTTATTCCCATTGGCGCTCTCATACCTGTTTGAAGCATGACTAATCTCGTTTCAATAGGTTGCAACTTAGGGGCAGAAGTCAAACCAGGTATTTTGGTGGCATTAACTATCTCAGTCCAAATATCATCTGGAGACTTTATATGATCTCTCCATTGTCTGTAATAATTCCCATCTTCATCTGGAATTAAAAAATTTGACCTATCACCTACAAATTCATCGATACCGATTTGAAGTTGTTTGGAAATCTTCTTGCCATCTTTAAAGAAATACTCATTAGATTTTAAATCAAAGCAAATATTATTTCCAAGCTTTTTATCATTAGCATATAATTTTAAGGATGGCAACTTTTCTCCTTCAAAATCAATTTCAATACTTTCAGCATAAATATCTAAATAATAATGATCGTTTTCATTTACTTTAAAACGTACGCGATGACCATCTTTATCTAGTTTGTATTCAGATTTATAAGAGATAATATTTTCATACATACTCATAGGAGCAGGATCCAAAGAACTTTCTATTCTTCCTGCTTTACCTACCACCATTTCTACTTCAGGTATTGACGACACGGACATATCTAGTAACCTAAGATTAGCTTCGTTCATCTCCATCCCAGCATGTGGCATTGATGTAGGCATCAATAAAAATGAGCCTTCATTTAAGGAAGGCATAAATTCTTGCCCTGTATTCTTAAATACTGAATATCCTGCCACTAACAATAAAACTAGAAGACCTACAAACACATATCTTATCGCTATAAAAAATCTCAAAATTTTCTCATAAAAATGGATGACTACATAAAATAAACTTATCAATGTTCCTATAATAGTCGCCACGAAAAGGAAGTTGTACAATTCACTTTTTAGCACTCCCAAAGGCATCCAAGTTTTAGCAAGTAACCACGCAACCAATACAGCATAAATGATATTTCTTATGTAATCGAATCTTACATGCCATTTATCTGATTTTACTTCTTTATACTTCGTACTTATCAATCCACCTACACCAACTGCTAATCCAAAGAATCCAAAGAAAGAATAAGAGGTAAATAATAAGAATATAGAAAATACTACAAGCCCTGCATTACTAAAATAGCTAGACGTTTTCCCTTTGCTTTTAAAACTAAATAATTGCACTGCTAAGGCAGGTACCACTGTAATGGCTAATATAATCGAAGCGATTAATGCAAAAGACTTGGTATATGCCAACGGTCTAAACAACTTTCCTTCGGAAGCCTCCAGTGTAAAAACAGGCAAGAAACTTACGATGGTTGTTGCTACTGCTGTAATAACGGCAGAAGCAACATCTACTGTTGCAATATAAATTGTTGTTTGCAAAGGTTGATCCTTTGGTGCAATTTTCATTTGCGTGATCATACTTTCTGTGAGTACAATTCCCATGTCTACCATAGTCCCGACCGCAATTGCAATACCAGATAATGCAACTATATTAGCATCAATACCAAAATAACGCATTGCAATAAAACACATAAATACTGCTACAGGCAGTGATGCTGAAATCAACAGTGAAGATTTTAAATTAAGTAGCATAAGAATTACTACAATGATGGTAATTAATACTTCCAATGTCAATGCTTCTTCTAGTGTACCTATTGTTTCGTTTATAAGTTGTGTTCTATCATAGAATGGAACAATTGTCACTTGAGAAACCGTGCCATCTGCCAATGTTTTACTTGGTAACCCTCCTTTGATTTCCTCTATTTTTGATTTTACATTGTTTATTACTTGCAAAGGATTTGCTCCATACCTAGCCACCACGACTCCACCAACTGCAGGTGCTCCGCCTTTATCTAAAATTCCTCTTCTGGTAGATGGTCCTAAATGAACTACAGCAATATCTTTAATTCGGATAGGCACGTCATTCACTACTTTAACAACGCTTTGCTCAATATCTTCAACAGTTTCTACATAACCTAGACCTCTCACAAAATATTCTACCATGTTAATTTCCAAGGTCTGTGCACCTATGTCAAGGTTACTCTCTTTGGTAGCTTGCATTACCTGATTCAATGTAACTCCATAGAATTTCATTTTATCTGGATTTACATCTACTTGATACTCCTTAACAAATCCACCTATTGACGCAACTTCAGATACATCACCAGAAGATTGCAACGCATTCTTTACATAGAAGTCTTGAATAGTACGCAATTCTTGCAAATCCCATCCACCTGTGACATTTCCATCTTTGTCTCTACCTTCTAGCGTGTACCAATAAATCTGACCCAACGCAGTAGCATCTGGCCCTAATGTAGGTTGCACATCATCTGGCAACAAATTAGCTGGTAATGAGTTTAACTTCTCTAATATCCTGCTTCTACTCCAGTAAAACTCAACATCTTCGTTAAAAATTAAGTAGATACTAGAAAACCCAAACATGGAGTTACTCCTTACGCTTTTCACGCCTGGTATTCCAAGTAATGAAGAAGTAAGTGGATAGGTAATTTGATCTTCAACATCTTGTGGAGAGCGACCCATCCATTTAGTGAAAACAATTTGCTGATTCTCCCCAATATCTGGAATAGCATCTACTGAAACTGGGTCTCTTGGAATCCAATCGGAATCAAAACTAAAAGGGGCTGTAACTAATCCCCAAACAACAAACACACCTAGCATTAGCCAGGAAACTAGTTTATTATCAAGGAAGAACTTGATTATTTTATTTAACATGATAAATTTATTTTTTTGACAAACACAATAAGTCCTATCACAAGAAGTGAAGGACAATCATCAAAAAAATAAAATCATATACGAAATACTTGATTAAGGATGGAAACATCTTTAATCAAAGGCGGGGGATTGTAAAAAGCATAATCACTTACCTTGTTTACAGTTTCAAAGATTTTAAAACTAGGCAAGAAAACAATAATTGCAATTAGCGCTTGCTGAAATTCAGGTATGGAAACCTCAGGAGTTTCAAGCTCTCCTCCAGAAAGCATAGTCATCGTTTCATTATGACAACAGATGCCTTTCATTTCTTCATGACCACACTCCAATTTAACAACTTCTTTCTTTTCTGAAGAATGACAACAAGCATGTTCTTTCACTTTCTCTTCTGACTTCTCAACCTTTGGCTGCATCATTTCACAAGGTTCAGCTTTTCCTAAAAAACTAAAACTTTTTATCTCATTTCCACAAAAATGCATATCCATAGAGAAGCCTACAGATGAAGTGAACATCAATATAGCCATTAACATGGCAGAGATTCTATGTGAAAATTTTGTTTTCATTATTAATAATGTACAACGCAAATATACAAAAGAAATTGCTTAAATATGAAAAATAGAATATGATAGAAATCATAAAGCGTGAAAATTCGTATCGAATATTTACACAACTTTTCAGTTTTTATAATGTAAAGTGTTAAGTCAAATGTAAACCAATCAAGATTGAAAAATTATAATACACGGGAAAATTTGAGGGAATGAAAATGATAATATTATTATGTATATTTTTTGCATCTCAAAAACATTGTTGAAAATC
>JBFHGR010000186.1:0-4465 GCA_041583015.1 Parvicella sp.
CAGACAAAGATAACTTGGACTACTACACTCCTCATGGAGGCATCTATATTCACCATAAAGAATCTGAATTACTAGACAATGGATATTACCTATGGCTATATGTATGTCCAGAAGAAGCAGAAAAGGCATGGCAAGAACGCAGTAAAATCCCTTTTAAAGGCCTGGATGCTAAAGGTCAAAAATTATATGGAACACTGTACAGATATATCACATCCATGGGAAACAGAAAAGACTATGATGGAGTAATGGCGTTATCTGAGCAAGATGTGAAAAATATCGAAAATGGAATTGTTTCTTCTCTACCAAAAAAATATGGCGTAACAGCAAGAGTTAAAGAAATAATCTATGAAATATTAACCTATCGAGAAAATATCGACCCGAATGGACATTCAATTATTCAGCGAGTTTATTACTTCAATGCTGGACTTAGTTTATTCAGTCAAAATTTGCTATTAGGAACATCCAAAGGCGATGAAATGTCTTCCTATCATAAGCATTATAAAGAAGACAAATCGTTACTCAAAAAAGAAAATCAACTCAGAGCTCATAATCAATTCTTATCCTTTTTTGTTTGCTTTGGAATAATAGGTGGTCTAATTATAATGATTGGAATTATTCAGCCATTAATTATTCTAAAAAAACACCTATATACCTTAGCTTTTATCGGATTTGCGGGGTTGAGTTTTATCACAGATGATGTTTTGGATACGCAAGCAGGAGTCACATTTTTTGCGTTTTTCTATTGTTTCTTTCTTTTTAATACTACAAAAGAATATTACTCTAAGTCTATCTCCTCGTAACCAACTCCATCAATGAGCACTTTTACCTTCCTATTTGAAACAGCCAAAGGAGGTCTTCTATATTTGAACTTCAATACAGTATTTCCTTGTGTATCTATCAATCCCCACTTCTTATCAACTTTCACTGCTGCATAGCCATACCTATGCGGCAAAGCCTCATCATAAATTGGCTTCAAAGCCACTTTTCCTGAGGTATAAATATATCCCCAAGCACTGTCAGCGTAAAATGGTGCCATGCCACTCCCGAAATTTCCGAGCAATTCAAACTTAGCAGGTAAGACTACTTTCCCTTTATAACTTATTGCTCCAAATTTACCATTCTGTTTAAAAATGGCTTTGCCATCACTAAACCCCGAAATATAATCATATTTACAAGCAATACGCTGATCACCATTCCAATCAATAAAACCATACTTAACATCAGGCATATTGAATTTTATACCATTAACCTCCTTCTCTATTATCTTATTTGACTTCTTTTCAGAAATCATAGCCATCCCATCATGGAAATCTCCCCCTTTAAAATGAAAGGCATTTCCTTCTTCCTCCAACTCAGCATAGAAAACATCATTAAAAAATGTTTCTTCGATAAAATAGTTGACATCGGGCTGATGCATAAACTGATAAACACTATCCTTATATTTTCTGCCTTTGTCTGTACTCCAAGTCATCTCTGAAGTTGGTCTCCAAGTGCTTAACACATCTCCGGTGGAATCTACGATGTAATTATACACCTCTACAAAAGTAACTTCTCCTTCTGGCGTATATCTTACCATCTCATCAAGCACTCTATGGTAGTGATTATTTTGAGGATATATTTCTGTATACCAACCAGAAACTTGCTTACACTCATGAGTAAATAAGGCTTTTCTATATGTTTTTCTACCCATAAAGTCTACCATAGAATAAGCAACAATATGTTCGTCATTATACAAATCAAATCCATGATATTCTTTCCCTATAATCTCACCCTTCAAATTCAATAAAACAAAGCCATCACGGATAGTCTGCCCAACATATCTTGTCTCGTCTAAAACTCTTATTTCTAAATATTGATAATCAACAATAGTTTCGTACTTATCGTTAATAAATCCAAACCTATGATTCTTTTTAGCAGGAGCAACACCATCCTTAAAAGGCATCACTTCTTCATACCAATCAGAAATTGGTTTTCCAGCATCATCTATAAAAGTGTATAAATATTTTTCAGCATCATTTTCCAAGACTTTCACAGGCAACTGATCATTTTCTCTATCGGCAAAAACAGCCACCTTCTGCCCAGTTTCCCCCCAACTAAAGTTAGTCAAGTACCAATCCGTAAGTAATTCACCTTCTCCATTGATATAGCAAAAAACACTATCCTTATTTGCTTTTTGAGAAATAATATGATAAACATTGGGAGCAACCTCTTTTCTAATAATATGCGGTGGCGCAATTTGCTTTCCTGTATTATTAATTACGATACGTTGCCTAGGAAGCATATTAGGCAAAACCACTTGAGCTTCATCTCCATTAAATGGATATGCTTTTTCAAATGCTATATTAATTTTTAATTCTCCTAATGGATTTATATACCCCCAATAATCACCTACTTTTGCCGCTGCTAAAGACTCACTAAAATCACCAACCCCGTCAAATTTGGGTTTCGCTGTCCATTTCCCTGCAGAATTAATAAATCCCCATTTACCTTTTTTAGATGCAGCCGCAAACCCTTCTGAGAACTTTCTTGTTTCTTCAAATTTCGGTTTAATAACCCAAGTTTTAGTATTGTCTACAAAACCCCATTTACCATCCATTTTAGCAGGCACCAAGTCTTGCCCATGTACATCTAACAAGAACAAAACAATGCATGTAAGTAAACTTAATTTAACCATTGTCACAAATTTAAGCAATAATCTGAGATAAAAAATAAGCACAAAAAAAAGCCTCAATAAAATATTGAGGCTTTAAATATTGTTCCAACAAATCTAACAACCTGTGCAAATCACAGTTTCTTCAGATGTCGTTTCTTCTTCTACCTTGATAATTCCAATGGAAACACCATTTACAAATACATCCAAGACAAAAACTCCTGCTTGACCTGACTTATATAGTTCATTATAATTGAATGAAGCTTTTCCACTTCCATCTGTAGTTGCTGTTTGCTCTAAATCTTCTCTTTGAAATTCTGGAGGCAATGTATCATTAACCCATGTTAAGGTTACCTCTGCACCAGCTACTGGTGTTTCGTTTCCGTCAACAACTGTCACAACAGCAATTGTATCTTTTTTCTTGTAACATGAAGAAAAAACTACCGAAACGGCAACTAACATCATCATTACAAAACCAAATTTTTGGATATTTTTCATAATTATAATAGTTTAATTATTTTTCAAATGTAAGGATAAATACTTGACATTTTATACATCAATAACGAAAAAATCGTGGATGGTTGCTTATCTTTGCCACAATTAACAAAAATAATTCAAAATGAAAATTAATTTATATATCCTTTTATTACTCGGACTTATTACTTTCAGTAATGCGTCTTGCGCTGGCTCTGACGAAACAAATACTACTGCAAATACTGAAGAAATAAGTGAAACTAAGGTTCAAACAGAAAATGTAGTTACTGAAACTAACGAGACAGACAAAACTCTAGCGCCTATAACTGGGACTCCTGAAGGGACAACAAAGGTAAAGATGAAGACTTCAATGGGAGATGTTACAATTTTACTTTATGATGCTACTCCAATTCACAGAGACAACTTCATCAAATTAGTAGAAGAGGGGTTCTATGAAGGATTACTTTTTCATAGAGTAATTAAAGATTTCATGATTCAAGGTGGAGACCCAGATTCAAAAGGTGCTGCTGCAGGACAGGCGCTTGGTAGCGGTGGGCCTGGATACACTTTGGAAGCAGAAATCATCCCAGGGTTAGTTCACAAAAAAGGTGCATTAAGTGCTGCTAGATTGGGAGACCAAGCAAATCCTGAGAAAAGATCAAGCGGCTCACAATTTTACATAGTAACAGGAAAAGTTACACCAATTGCTCAATTGAAAAGCATGGCTGATCAACAAAACAAACAATTGGAAGATCAAAAAATAGGTGCATTCTTGCAAAACCCAGCTAACAAAAAATACACTGACAAATACACCGAATTACAGCAACTTTATCAAACTAATGTTCCTGAAAATCAAGAAAAAGCAACCAAGGAATTTGAATTGCTATTGGCAGAAATCAAACCTTTGGCTTTAAAAGACTTTACTCCAACAGGGTACACTGAAGAACAAATGGAAGTTTACTCTACTATTGGAGGAGCGCCTTTCTTGGACAATAATTACACTGTTTTTGGAGAAGTAATTGAAGGATTAGATATTGTAGAGAAAATAGGTGTTGTAGAAACGGCACCTGGCGACAGACCTGTTGAAGATGTGAAAATTATCAACATGAAAATTATTAAATAAGAATCATTACTAGATGCTAAACAAGGTAGATGACCTTCTGAAAGAAGTAGAAAATTTCAATGGAGCAACATTGGAAGAAACTGAAAATTTCAGAATAAAAATGTTAGGAAAGAAAGGACTTATCACAGAGTTGATGGGTGAATTTAGAAACGTACCTAACGAGCAAAAGAAAGAATTTGGTCAAAAAATAAATGTACTAAAAACTGCGGCTTTAGAAA
>JBFHGR010000187.1:0-4430 GCA_041583015.1 Parvicella sp.
GCTGTAGAAGGTTGGTAATATATGTATCTGTAGCAACTTCTTTTACTCCAATAAATAGATTATACTTGTGGAGGTTTGATTCTTGTTCAAAAACACTACTGTAGTTGATAATCCCTAAAGTTACTTTTCCAGCTTGCTTTGGGATGAGTAGACCAAATGCATCAAGGTGTGACTGAACATCTTTTTTATCAAATGCTAGTTGCGCACTTAGCAAAGTGGGGTATTGAATATTGGTTATTCTGGTGCCCAAATCATTGTCCAAAGTTTTTATTAATTCACCTGTGGAGTAGGCTGGTGTGCTCAATATTACGTGTGAACCAGTGTAAGTTTGAGAAGTGGTTGATACAACTACTTCATGTTCTGAAGGTTGTATGTTTATCACTTCCGTACTAACGATTTCATTTTTTAATTGTGATGACAATGCTGAAGTGAATTGCTGTAAGCCTTTTTTGAAAGTCGCAATTTTTCTAGTTTCTCCGTTTTTCTTACTTTTCAAAAAACCTTTAGTAAAGGAACCAAATTCTTGTTCATATTGATAAAGTTTTTTCATGGAAGATTTATATTCCAAAGTTTCAGTATCACCTGCATATATGCCTGAAATTATAGGGTTTACTAATGTTTGTAATACATCATCATTAAACCTCCTCCTTATAGCAGCAGCCAGTGTTTCATTGTCTACAGTTTGAGATTTCTTAAATCTTTCAGAAAGTAATTTAATCTTCCCTTTAAAATTCAAAACCTCAGAAGAAAAAAGTAATTTCTTAGGATTGATTAAAGTAGGTTTTCCATTTAGGAAAATATATCTTTTTTGGGCAGCATTATTGGCATAAACCAATTCTTTTTCAAGATCTAATTCTTGAATTAAGGAAAGTATGTTTTGATTAATGGCGAACGAATTAGGACCTAACTCAAAGTGACCAACTTCACTATTCAAGGTTTGTATTACGCCTCCATTGGAACTTTGTTTTTCCAATACTAAAACAGATTTGCCTTCTTTCTTGGCTTTATAAGCAGCAGTCAGACCGCTAATGCCTGCACCTACAATTATTACGTCATATTTCTTTTCTGTGTTCAATTTAGAAAGCCTCTTTAGTCCATTCTGAAATAGTCTGAGCCCAATTATCATCGTCATTTAGGCAGGTTACTACATCAAAACGCTCACCACCTGCTCCTAGGAAGATTTCTTTTCCTTCCATCCTCATTTCTTCCAATGTTTCTAAGCAGTCTGCTGTAAATGCGGGCATTACAACCGCAATTTTCTTCACGCCTTGCGAAGGTAGTTCTGCTAAAGTAAGTGCATTGTATGGTTTTAGCCATTCTGCTCTACCTAATCTTGATTGAAAAGTGTTTATAACCTTGTTTTTATCCCAGTTGAGTTGTTTTACAACACTTTTGGTGGTCTCAAATGATTGATGTCTATAACAGGTCTTGTGAGCAGGTGAAGGTGTGTTGCAACAGGAACCGTCAATTTTGCAATGAGATTTAGTAGTGTCTGTCTTGATAACTTGTCTTTCTGGTATACCGTGGTAGGAAAAAACAACTTTATCATAATCTGATATGTCAATTTCTCTTTCTATTGAATCACACAGATTTTTGATATATCTCGGTTCATCATAAAATGCAGGTACAAACTTCATGTCCCATTCAACTTGTTGTTTTTTTACTTCTTCTTTGACTTTTTCTACAACTGTTTCGGTAGAACTCATTGCGTGTTGAGGATACATTGGTAATACAAGAAGTTGAGTAATACCTTTGTCTTTTAGTTCTTTTATAGCTTTGCCAATACTTGGGTTACCATATCTCATCCCAAATGTTACATAAACGTCTTGTCCTAGGTTTTCTTGAACTTTTTTAGCTAAGTTGACGGTGTGAACCATTAATGGAGAACCTTCTGCTGTCCATACTTTTTTATACGCTTCGGCAGATTTTGCAGGTCTGGTATTTAGAATAATACCCTTTATTAGTAGCCATCTTTTCCAGTAATCAATGTCTATAACACGTTCGTCCATCAAGAATTCTGAAAGGTATTTTTTGACATCTTGTTTTGATGTAGAATCAGGTGTTCCTAAATTGATTATGAGTAAACCGGTCATTTAATGTTTAATTGATGTGAATGCAAATTTTAATATAAATCTATTCTTGTCGAAATGAAAAGGACCTTTTTGACAATAGAATGACAATAGAATTTTTAGTTGTGTATTAGCAAATTTTAATTTTGTCAATAGTTTAAAAGAGTTGTTTTGGAAAGAGGAGAATCATTTTTTGCAATAGGTATAAACTACAAGAAGGCAGATACTACTTTACGAAGTAAGTTCAGCCTTTCGGATAGTGATATCGAAATGTTGCTAACAGAAGCCAAGTCAAAAGGTATTAATTTGTTTGTGCTAAGTACTTGTAATAGAACAGAAATCTTTGGAAATTGTTCATATTCTACAGATTTAATTCAACTTTTATGCAAATATAGTACAGGATCTGAACTAGAATTTTTGACGAGTTCATATATTTTACAAGCGGATGATGCTGTAAGACACTTATTTAGATTGGGAACAGGTTTAGAAAGCCAAATTCTAGGAGATTTTGAAATCATTGGTCAATTAAAAAGAGCCTTCAATTTTGCTAAAGACAGAAATGTTACCAACGCATATTTGGAGAGAATGATGAATGATGTCATTCGTACTAGCAAAGAAGTGAAGAATACAACAGATTTTAGTACCAAAGCAGCATCTGTTGCATATGCTGCCGTACAGTGGATCAGACAGTCATACGTTGATAGTTCTAAATATAAAAACAGGAAGAATATTGCTATCACCTTACTGGGAACTGGGGAGATTGGAAAAATTACCTGTGCTAATTTGGTGAAACACTTTCCTAATAATTGCATCACTTTAGTAAATAGAACCAAAGAAACGGCAGAGCAAATTAGCACTAAGTTTCAAGTGGAATTGGCTGCATTTGATGAATTGTCGGAAGTGGTAAAAAGCACGGATGTATTGATTGTAGCAACAAACGCACCTCAACCTACGGTTACTAATCAATTGGTAGGAGATAATAAATTGGCTATAATAGATTTATCTATTCCTAGTAATGCCGCTGTTAATTTGCCGCATGTAGAATTGGTTACTCTGGATGATCTTACTTCTGTAGTGGATGAAGCATTGGAGGCAAGAAAGTTAGAAATTCCTAAAGTAGAGGCTATTATCGATACTAGGATAGATGAATTTGAAGAATGGTGCCAGTCTAGAAAACATAAGGACTCTATAAAAGCATTTAAAAATATGTTGAAAGAAATTCAACGAGAAGAGTTGGAATTTCACGCGAAAAAGATTGAAGGCGCTAATTTGGAGCATGCGGAATTGATTTCCGATAATATTATTCAGAAAGTAACTAAGCAGTTTGTTATTCATTTAAAAAATGCAGACAGTAATTCACACGAAAGCGTCAAAGTCATGAACGAAATTTTTAAATTGGAAATCTGATGAAATCCATTCGAATAGGAACCAGAAAAAGTCAATTGGCACAATGGCAAGCGGATTTGGTTAAAGATAAACTGGCCGAAATTGGTGTTGAATCTCATTTGGTTCTTATTGAATCAGAAGGTGATCAAGACCAAATCAAACCATTGTATGAAATGGGGGTTACAGGTGTATTTACCAGAATATTGGATACAGCTTTACTTAATGATAGAATTGACATTGCTGTTCATTCTATGAAAGATGTGCCGGTTTTATTACCAAAAGGAATCTCTGAATATGCCGTTTTAGAAAGAGGTGAAACGGTGGATATTTTAGTGAAGAATCCAACCTATTTAAAATCAAAAAAAATTGCCACAAGTAGTCTACGTAGACAAGCCCAATGGCTCAATAAATATCCAGACTTCACAATAGAAGAAATTAGAGGTAATGTGAATACACGGTTGCAAAAAGTAGCAGATAATGAATGGTTAGGTGCTGTTTTTGCTAAAGCAGGATTAGAAAGAATTAATGTTTTGCCTGATAATTACGAAGTTTTAGATTGGATGATACCTGCACCTGCACAAGGTGCAATAATGGTAGTAGGAAAAACAGAAAATATAGCATTGACCGGGATACTTAATAAATTGAATCACGAATCAACTTCTAATTGCGTAAAAATAGAACGTCAAATTCTTAGAAATTTGGAAGGAGGTTGTACTGCACCCATTGCAGCAATCGTGGAAGATATGGGGACGCTTTATAAAGTGAAGGCAGGAGTTTATAGTCTATGTGGTCAACGAAAGGTAGAAGTAGAAGAGTATTTTCCAAAAGATAGAATTGAATTAGTAGCGCAAGTAGTTACAGATCAACTTAGGAAAAATGGTGGAGTGCAAATTATTCAAGAAATAAAGTCTTTTACCAATCGTGCAAAATAACCTAAAAAAAATATTATCTACAAAACGCTTGAATGAAGAGCAA
>JBFHGR010000188.1:0-4403 GCA_041583015.1 Parvicella sp.
AACACTTTCATTTAATGAATCAGGAACTTCCATTGCTTCCTCCTCTTACAAGAAATTGTTGCTAAATAAAGTTTATAGCAAAAATAATGTCATCCAAATTTGGGACACCAAAAGAGGTGCAATTCAAAAAGTTTTGAAAGGAGATGTAAATCCAATTGAAGCATTTGCTTTTAATCCTATGGAAAACCACTTATTCTCATTGCGAGGTCAACAATTGGACATTTGGAGTTTGAATTCAGGCGAAAGATTGGGCACTATAGAACTGCATGAAAGAAAATTAGAATTAAAAGATAGACTAGCAGACAATGCAGAAATCAAAAAAGAAGAAACTAAGAAGGAAGTATTAGAAACAAAAGTATCCATCAATAAACTTGCTTCTATTGGAAAAGGCGGCCTTGGAGGCTTGAAAGATAAAGCAGCAAATAAATTGGCTAATAAAGCTATTGAGGCCAAGTCTTCAGCAAAAGAAGAAAGTAAAGTATCTGGAAAGGCGGCATTTTCTAGATTTGGATTTCAAGAAGATAAAATTATTATTTCGCCAAAAGGAAAGTACATGCTTACTTCGTTTAAAGGAGATGAGATTAGGTTATACTCATTAGAAAATGGTTTACCTGAATACATAGATTACGTTAAAACAGGTCAAAAAGAATTTTATGACATCATTTTTGACCAAGATGAAGAAAACATTCTTATTGGTGGCTCTGGTAAAGAACCTGTCTCTGTTGTGAAAATTGAAGATATTCAAAATCCTATTGTAAAAACTCTTGAAGTAGCAGAAAATGAGAATTCAAAACTCCAAAACACTTTTCAAAGTGCCAATGTATTGTCAACTTCTAATGACGGCAAATATTTAGTAGCGTTATTTAACACAGGGAGAATTGTGGTTTGGTCTACTTCTTATTGGTCTAAAATAGTAGACATAAATCCAAAAGCAACAATTACCAAGCATCCTTTTATTGGATTTAGCAAAGATGGAACTAAACTTTTTGTTAATACTGGTCTTGGAGTTTACACCTATGACTTTTCAGCGTTAAATAAAAGTTCAAATAAAGAAGCTGAACTAGGTGATGTTTTATCCTTGAAAAAAACAAAAATAAATGGCTATCCTGTCATGACACATACAGATATGGACTACTTAATCTCAATTGACGACAATAATATTGAGTTTTTGGACGTAGTAAATGATAAGAGAACTAAATCTTCTCCCCTTCCAGCAGACTTAATAACTGACATTCAAGTAAATAAATTTGGCTACGCAGGAGTAAGTTTGAAAAATGGCGAATTAAAAATCATAGATCCTAAAACAGGAAAAGAAAGATTCCTAATGGTTGGGCAAGATGATAATGCCATATTCAAAACACCTGATAATTATTACAAAGTAACCAAAGAAGGAAATGAACTTGTAACATTTAGAGTAGGAAGCAACGCCTATCCGTTTGAACAGTTTGACGCGACAAACAACAGACCGGATATTGTATTAAAAGCAATGAATAGCGAAGATGAATCTTTAATAACATTGTACAAAAAGGCTTATGAAAAACGATTAAGCAAACTTGGAGTAACCAACAATGGAAGTCCTGATTTATTAAGTCTGCCTACTGGTACTATTACAAATTTCAGTACTATTCCTTTATCTACAGACAAAAGAACCATTACCATTTCGTACGCAGCCCAAAGTAAAAGCGGAAGTTTAAACAAACTCATGCTTTGGAATAATGACGTACCTATCTATGGTAGCAAAGGTAAAACAATCAATGGCGCTGATTTCACAACAGAAATAGAAGTAAATCTTGCTTCTGGAGCAAACAAAATACAAGTTGCCGTAATGGATGATAAAGGTCGTGAAAGCCTTAAAGAAACAATAGACATAGAATGCTTAGTCAAAGTAAAACCCAACCTTTACATTCTTTCTATTGGAACTTCTACCTATAAAGATAGCAGATACAATTTGGATTACGCAGCCAAAGACGCTAAAGACATTGTTAGCACTTTTGAAAATCAAAAAGATGTGTATGGCACTGTATTTACAAAAACACTAACTAATCAAGAGGCAACAAGCGTAAAAATTGAAGAATTGAAATCCTTCTTTTCTGAAGCAAGCATTGATGATATTGTTATGGTTTTTGTGGCAGGTCATGGACTACTAGATGCCAATTATGATTATTTCTACGGCACTTACGATGTCAACTTCAATGAGCCTAGTAAAAAAGGATTAGCATACGAAAAATTGGAAGCACTATTGGACGGCATTGCTCCGTTAAAGAAAATCCTAATAATGGACACTTGTCATAGTGGCGAAGTGGAAGAAGAAGAATTACTAGTAAGTGAAGAAGATGAAAGCGAAGAAGATGTCATGTTTAGAGCGGTTGGACCTGCACTTACAACTATTGATGCAAGTCCTACTAAAATGATGAAATCCTTATTTACAGACCTGAGAAGAGGAACAGGAACTACCGTTTTATCCTCTGCAGGTGGTGCAGAATTTGCTATGGAAAGTAATGATTGGAAAAATGGGTTATTTACTTATAGTCTACTTTTCGGGCTTAGAAACAATACTGCCGACTTAAATCAGGATGGCGTTGTGATGCTATCTGAACTACAGATTTATGTAACAGAAAGAGTGGCTAAATTGTCGCACGGTAAGCAAACACCAACAGCGAGAATCCAAAACATTGAACTGGATTATAGAATTTGGTAAGGGCAAGGGTTCATGGTTTGAGGTTTGAGGTTTGAGGTTTGAGGTTTGAGGTTTGAGGTTTGAGGTTTGAGGAAGAAACAGAACTATCTAACCATTAAACCAAGTAACTTATTAACTTGAAATTAAGTTTTTCACAGTCTCAAAAAAGAAACTCCGAATACTTGATTACATATTTCAAAATGAGCATCTTTGTGACAACTTAAAATCATATAGAAAATCATGGCAAAAGTTCACAATTACAGCGCAGGACCTTGTATCTTACCTCAAGAAGTTTTTGAGGAAGCATCAAAGGCAGTATTAAACTTTAACAACTCAGGATTATCTCTCCTTGAAATGTCACACAGAAGCAAAGACTTTGTGGATGTAATGGAAGAAGCAAGAAGTTTAGTTAAGGAAATTTTAGAAGTTCCAGAAGGTTACACAGTGTTGTTTTTACAAGGCGGAGCCAGTTTAGGTTTTCTTATGGCAGCTTACAATATGATGCGCACCAATAAAAAAGGTGGATATTTAAACACAGGAGCTTGGGCTAAAAAAGCATTAAAAGAGGCCAACTTCATGGGAGAAGCTGTAACAATTGCGTCTTCTGAAGACAAAAACTTCTCTTACATTCCTAAAGGATATAGTATCCCGTCTGATATCGATTACTTACATTACACATCTAACAACACTATTTACGGAACACAGTTTAAGTCAATTCCTGAAACAAATCTTCCATTGGTTTGTGATATGAGTAGTGATATTTTCTCTAAGAAAGTAGACGTCAGTAAATTTGATTTAATTTATGCTGGAGCACAAAAGAACTTAGGACCTGCAGGAGCAACTCTTTATATTGTTAAAGATGAAATTCTAGGAAAATCATCCGTAAAGATTCCTACTATGCTAGACCTTAAAACGCATGCAGACAAAGATTCAATGTTTAATACACCTCCTGTGTTTTCAACTTACGTTTCTATGTTAACGCTTAGATGGTTAAAGAAAAATGGTGGAATCCAATGGATCGAAGCAAGAAACGAAGCAAAAGCAGCACTACTCTATTCAGAAATTGATGCCAACCCTTTATTCAAAGGAACTGCTTCAAAAGAAGATAGAAGTAATATGAATGTAACTTTTGCTTTAGAAGATGAATCAAAAACTGATGAGTTTAATGAAAAGTTGGCAGCAGCTAATATTAGCGGACTTAAAGGCCACAGATCTGTAGGTGGATTTAGAGCTTCTATGTACAATGCATTACCATTGGAAAGTGTACAGGCTTTAGTTGATGTTATGAAAACAATGAAATAAGGTCAATTATCAATTTTTGAAAAAAATAAACGTTTGTCGCTAAATCGAATAATCGAAATTAAGCGCTAAAAACTAAGGAAAATGAAAGTATTAGCTAATGATGGAATTTCTCCATCAGGAAAAGAAAAATTAGAAGCAAATGGCTTCACTGTGGTAACGGAAAATGTTCCTCAGGATAAATTAATTGAAACAATTAATGCAGAAGGATACGAAGTTCTTTTGGTAAGAAGTGCCACCACTGCTCGTAAAGATTTGATTGACGCTTGTAGCGGATTGAAAATGATTGGAAGAGGTGGTGTTGGAATGGACAACATTGATGTAGCTTATGGACGAGAAAAAGGGTTGGTAGTTTTCAATACGCCTGCTTCATCATCTATGGCTGTAGCCGAATTAGTAATGACTCTTATGTTTGACGTAGCTAGAG
>JBFHGR010000189.1:0-4354 GCA_041583015.1 Parvicella sp.
AAGGAAGAAAATGGGGAGATGTTGGATTTGTGCACCTTGGATTTGATGTGAGAGGCATGAATGACCTTGGTAAAGTATTAGCAGCAAAAGGATTTGGCTTTACTTGTGACACAAAAAATGTATTGAGTATGGGAGACAGCACAAAAGTACATTGCACTTATATAGAAGATCCAGACGGCACACTAATAGAACTAATTGAAGTATATAAAATACCTATTCTTGAGAAATTAGGACTTAATTTAAACGTGGAAAAAAGGCCTGCAAATAAACCATTACCTAATTTGATGTTGAAGGCTTTGAAGTTTTCTAGAATAAAAGATTAAAATAGTTGTACCTTTTTTTGAATGCTGCATTATATATTTATGATGCAGCATTTTTTTATTAACATCACTGATAAAAATAGGAAAGGGATTCAAAATATTTTTTTATACTTGCAGGTAAGAAACCACTGATTCTCTACAAAAATGAACTTGATTTTACTGATCCAAAAGCAAGGAAAGTGAGATGATGTGGTTTTTTATACTTTCACCCTCAATCCATCGTAGGCTATATCAACATTGCTAGGTAATAACTTTTTAACCTCATCATGTTTCCCCATCAAATGGCTTAAATGAGTAAGGTATGCTTTTTTAGGATTTATCTTTTTTATTATGTCTAGTGCTTCATTTAAATTAAAATGAGAAATGTGTTCTTCCTTTCTTAAAGCATTAATAACAAGCACTTCTGTACCTTTTATTTTTTCAAACTCTTCATCAGAAATATAATTCGCATCAGTAATGTAGGTGAATTTATCAAATCTAAACCCCAGCACAGGCAATTTATAATGTATCACCTCAATTGGTGTAACATTAATATCACCAACAGAAAAACTATTATCTTTATTTATAATATTTACATTCACTTCTGGAATTCCTGGGTACTTAAATTTTTCATCAAAAACATAATGATATTCACGTGTTAAAGCTTTAAGCACTCCCTGTGTACAAAATATTTCTACCGGTTTTTTATTGATATAATTAAAAGCTCTAATATCGTCCATCCCAGCAATGTGGTCTTTATGTTCATGCGTATACAGTAAAGCGTCAAGATTTTCCACATTAGAACGAAGTATTTGCTGTCTAAAATCTGGTCCTGAATCAATAACAATTTGAGTATCTAAATACTTAATCGCAACAGATGTTCGCAACCGCTTATCTTTCGGATTCTTAGAACTACACACTTCACATTTACAACCAATCACAGGAACCCCCTGTGACGTACCTGTACCTAAAAATTCTACTTCAAAAGTATTCCTTTGCATTGTGCAAATTTACAAACTTTTAAAAGACAAACTTACTAGTTCAATGTGTTTTCAACTTCGAAAGAATATTGTATTTTTGAAAAAAATATATACCATATGAACAATTCATTGAATTTATTTAGAAAAGTTGCCTTTTGGGAAGGAGTATCCGCTGTAATTTTATTTGTTGTGGCGATGCCAATGAAATATATGTTTGATATGCCTATGGCTGTAAAAATATTCGGAAATCTGCATGGATTTCTTGTTGTATTGTACTTGCTCTTTATGGTTATTGTTGGGTTTAAATACAAATGGTCACTTGGTGTATATGTAGTTTGCGTAGTGGCAAGTATCATTCCAATAGGGACTTTTATTTTGGACGCTAAATTTTTAAAGCCTTTGTCTGAGAAGTGATATTTTTTACATATTCCAGCATCGAATATGAATATAAACTTTTAAGAACTCACGCTAAATTTGAAATAAAAAATTCAGCAGAATTTGTCAAACTCAGTTATTATAGTTCAGTAGACTGAATTTCATATTTATAAAACTGAAACTCATTTACTTTTTCAATGTTTACTTGAATTATGCTTCCATTTCTATTAATAGAAAGTGTAAGATCTTCATGATTAAAATAGCCCAGCCATTTATCTAAATCATTGTTTAATGGAATACCATTTACCGCTATGATTACATCTCCTGCCACTACTCCACTACTATACGCTGCTGAGTTTTCTAAAACTAATTTTACAGTATATTCAGATTTTTGCTGAACACCTTTAATTCCAAACCAATTGGATGCTCTATCTGTAGGCAATTCAATCAATTTTTTATTTTCAAATTTTAATGCTTCTGTTAAATAAGGTTTAAAATCTTCTATACCATTTATTAAATTATCAAAAATATCTTGAAAAGAAATCCCACCAATAAGTTCTAGCACCTCTTGATAGATAGTATCGCTATACCCTACTCTTTGATTGGTCAACTCATACATTTTGGTCATTACATCATGTAGAGATTTATCGCCATTGGTGGCTTGTCTAATTCTCATATCACAGATATAAGCAATCAAGCAACCTTCCACATAAATAGATGTTTTTCTTCCTGGCACACCTTGCACATAACCATCTAACCAAGTATCGTAAGAAGAGTCTGCAACACTGTAATGAAGTCTTCCGTCATTATGGAAATGTCTTGTTACATATTCTAAGAATTCTTTGTGATATTGTTTCTTGTCAAAAACGCCACATTCAAATAAGATTCGATCACCCATATAGGTTGTAACGCCTTCGGCTACAAAACCTAATCGAGTGTAGTTTTCCTTGGCATAATCATAAGGAAACATTTCCTCTGGTCTTATGGATTTTACATTCCACACATGATATAACTCATGGGAAGAAACGCCCAACAGTTCTGTATACAGTTTATCAAAGATATCATAAGACGGCCCCAAATGAATCACTGTACTTTTGAAATGCTCCACTCCATGATAGGCTGTATACGGTGAAATTAAATTTAAGAAATGAAATTCTTTAACAGGAATACTTCCAAATTTATCCAATTGGAAATCCGTGAACTTCTTAAAATCGATCATCACCTTATCCCATTCAGGTTTAACTTCCCCCTCAAACCAGACGTTGAATTTCACACCATGAGACTCATATGACTTTTGTTGCAATCTTGCTGAAACTATAAAAGGGCAATCTACCAAATCATGAAAAGATGTGGCCTTAAAATCTCCATTAGAAAGTTTTTCAAAAGAATGTGCTACTTGTTCGTTGGAAGCAACTGGAATAGACACAGAACATTCTTCTGATTCATTACCCAATTCATAAATAAAACAATTAACAGGATTGACATAAAGTAAGTTCTCACTCAGGAAAGTAGAACCACCATTCAGTTCATTCGCATAATAATTGTAATTAACAGTTAATTCATCAATTCCCTCTGTTCTAATCAACCAACTATCCTTCGACCTCTTCACCACTGGGAGTTTGTTGCCTTCCGTATCAAACGCTTTAAAATCTCTAACATTTTTAGCAAAATTACCCAGTTCATACCTACCAGGTCGCCAAGCTGGCAATTGAAAAACTAAGTTTGCTTTTCCTTTTGTGTTTTGTGTTAATGAAATGTTTAAAAACTGTCTATGTGCAGCACTTGTGTCGAGGCTATAATATGTCATTCTTATTTTTTAAAATCTTTGTGATTAATCATTCTATCAATACCTTCTTCTATAGTGATTAATTTATGATCCATGATTTTTAACATTTTTGTATTATCAGGCATTCTTCTGGTCATATCTCCTTCTGGTAGCGGTGGTAGGTGAACAATTTTTGAAGAAGAATTTGTTTTCTTGATAATGAGTTTTGCCAATTCCAAAATAGTAATTTCATCTGCGCCACCAATGTTGATGACATCATTCATTTCTAGTTTATCTTCAAATATTTTGATACAAGTATTTACATTATCATCTACATAACAGAAAGTCCTTGTCTGTGAACCATCACCATAAATTGTAATATCTTCATTTTTCAACGCTTTTGAAATAAATTTAGCCACCACAAAATCCTTACTTTGGTTAGGTCCATAGGTATTAAAAAATCTAAAAATGGTAAAATCTAAGTCGTAGGATTTCTTGAAAGACCTAAAGAAGGATTCTCCAACATTTTTCACTACAGCATATGGCACTCTAGAATTAAGCGGTGTAGTTTCTTCATGTTGCGGCAACTCCACCGGCTCTCCATACACCTCAGAAGAAGAAGAATAGAAAACTCTTTTTACAGAAGTATTTTTACACAAGTTCAATACATTTTTAATACCTTCAATATCGTTTAAAACCATGATAGGATTATCCTGAGTTCTTTTAACACCAACAACTGCAGCATAATGAAAGACATAATCAAATTTATAAGACAGCATTATCTCGCTAATATCTTTATTGATATTTACATCACAAAAAATGAAAGTCCAATTATCATGTTCGGTACTTGGTAATTTTTCTTTACTACCTGTGCTTAAATTATCAGCAATAACTACATAATAATTTTTATTTTCAACTAACTTTCTTGCTAGTGC
>JBFHGR010000190.1:0-4337 GCA_041583015.1 Parvicella sp.
AAATTAAGGAGTTAATAACTATGACAGACATAGTAAAAGAAGCTATTGCTGATGCTAAACAATTGCGGGAAGGCGCCATTGAAAATGCTAAAGCAATGCTACAAGAACAATTCATGCCTAAACTTGAAAAAATGATTGAAGAACAATTGTCTGAAGAAGACGATGAGCTTGAATTAGAAGAAGCTTGGGACGAAGAAGATTTAGAAGAAACTGTCGACATGGAAGACGATGAAGATGAAGATCTTGAATTAGAATCTATGTTATCTGAAATGGAAGACGATGAAGATGAAGATTTTGAAATGACTGAAACTGAATTAAATGAACTTTTAGAAGAAATGGATGATGAAGACGAAGATCTTGAATTAGAATCCATGTTAGCTGAAATGGAAGACGACGAAGACGAAGATCTTGAATTAGAATCCATGTTAGCTGAAATGGAAGATGATGAAGACGAAGATCTTGATATCTCAGAAGCTGAATTGCGTTCATTAGTTTCATCAATCATGGAAGCAGAAGACGAAGAAGACGAAGTTGAAGACGAAGACGAAGAAGACTTCGATTTAGATTCGCTAGGTTTAGACTTAGATGATGATTCAGAAGTTGATGTTGATTGCAAATGTAATGCTGTTAAAGAAGAAAACGTAAAATTACATCGTAAAAATGGAAAGCTTACAAAGGATTTAAAAGAAGCATACGATGCTATTAAATTAATGAAAGATAAAATTAATGAAGTTAATTTAATGAATTCTAAACTTCTATATACTAATAAATTGTTTAATAATGAGTCATTAAATTTGACTGAGAAACAAAAATTAGCTATTTTAGAAACTTTTGATAAAGCAACTACATTAAACGAAGTAAAATTAGTTTATTCAACATTTACATCAAAATTAAACACAG
Source organism: Parvicella sp. (assembly GCA_041583015.1). Classification (GTDB taxonomy): domain Bacteria; phylum Bacteroidota; class Bacteroidia; order Flavobacteriales_D; family Parvicellaceae; genus Parvicella. Next base: position 901 of record JBFHGR010000190.1, read on the forward strand.
TAACTGAATCAACCAAAAAAATCAAAGGTTTTGCTTCAGATACAATCGCTGAACAAAAGGCCGCTATTCGTAGTGTAGATTCTATTTCAAATCGTTGGCAAGCGTTAGCAGGCATGAAAAGTGCATATGAATAAAAAATTTTTAAAAGGAGAAATTAATAAATGAGTGATTTTAATATTAATGCTCTACTACCCAGAGAGTATCAAACACAAAAGCAAAAAGCTCAATTGTTATCTAAAAAATGGGAACGTACTGGACTCTTAGAAGGGTTAGGCGGAATTCAAAAAGGTAACATGGCTCAACTTCTTGAGAACCAAGCATCTCAATTAGTAACTGAAGCAAACCGTACAGGTGTTTCTGCAGGTTCAGAAGAATGGAACGGTATTGCATTACCATTAGTAAGACGTATTTTTGGCGAAATCGTTGCAAAGGAATTTGTATCAGTTCAGCCAATGAATATGCCATCTGGTCTTGTATTTTACTTGGATTATAAGTATGCAAGCTCACAGCCAGGTTTCACAACTGGCGCAGCAAGGACTTCACAAACTGATAGTATTTTTGGTGTAACCGATAATCGTCGTGGTACTCCTGCTACTGAAGGTTTATATGGTGCCGGCAGATTTGGATATACAATCAATGATTATTCAAGTTCTGCATTACAGCCACATACAGCATTAACTGGTGCTCGGTTCTTAACTAGTTCTGTGAACTATGTTAGTGATTTAAATTGGAACACTGAATTTTCTGCATCAGCAAAAGCAGCTGGCAGTTCACTTGTTAAAATTACTATTTCTTCATCCGCATTAACTAATGCTGATTTGGAAGGCGTAAGAGCGTTTACATTAACAAACAGTACTGGTGATTTCTTAAATGATGTTTACCAAGAGTTTACATCGTATAATGCAACCACTAAGAGAATTACATTCATTGTATCTGCTTCCGCACTTGATGCTGCAGATAGATTGAAAGTAAATTACCACAAACAGCCTACTTCTATTACTAGAGGTGATTTTGAAGAAGGTAAAACTCAATCTGGTGGTGGTACTGAAGCATTAGATATTCCTACACTAGATTTACAATTCCGTCAAGAACCGATTGTAGCTAAAGAACGTAAGTTGAAAGCACAATGGACTCCGGAATTTGCACAAGATATTAGCCGTTACCAGAACATTGATGCTGAAGCTGAATTGACAGCTATGCTTTCCGAATATGTTTCTCAAGAAATTGACTTGGAAATTTTAGATATGTTGATTGCAAATGCACAAACTAAAAAATACTGGTCTGCTAAGATTGGATATGAATACAATAGTGGTGGAAGTAACTTTGCACAATCTGCAGCAAACTATACTGCATATATACAAGGTACATGGTTCCAAACACTTGGTACTAAGATCCAAGCAGTATCTAACGAGATTCACAGATTGACATTGAAAGGTGGAGCTAACTTCTTAGTAACTTCTCCAACAATTTCTACTATTCTTGAATCTATTCCTGGATTTGCTGGCGACGGTGGTACTGATAACAAGATGTCTTATGCATTTGGTGTTCAGAAAGTTGGTATGTTCAACGGCCGTTATACAGTGTACAAAAACCCATATATGACTGAAAACGTTATTTTAATGGGTTATAAAGGAAGTTCATTCCTAGACACTGGTGCCGTATATGCTCCATATATTCCATTAATCATGACTCCAGTAGTACTTGATCCGGATAACTTTACACCAAGACGTGGTGTTATGACAAGATATGCGAAACACATGGCACGTCCAGAATTCTACGGAAAGATTTATGTTGAAGGATTACACACAATTTAATTGAAGTAATCACATAAATTTATAAATACGCCCTGTATAGATCCTGTCTATACAGGGTTTTTTATTTTATGTTAAAACGTAAAAAATAATTAAATTTAAAATAAAAAGTTTTTTATGAAACAATGTAAAATGTGTCATAATAAGATAAAGAAACATCGTATTTATTGTTCAAATAAATGTAAATTTTCAGATAAAGAGTATAATAACGCCAGAAAAAAATCTATTAAAAATCCGTCTTTAAAACAAATAAAATGTAAACAAACTGGAAAGGTATTTACAGATGTGAATAATACATCCGGCGCGCTAACGAAATACTCTAATAATGTACTCAACAAAGATTTCAATGAGCATGATTGGGAAATAATTCAAATTAACGAACCTCCAAAATGGCAATGTCCTGAATGCGATTGGAATACAACAGATATAGAAAATAAAAGTGGGTGTGTTTTTTCACATGTAAAAATTCACGGATATGATAAAATTTCGTTTGTAAATAAATACCCAGAAAATAAACATTTATATCCAAATTATAATATAGACAAAACAAAAACCGATATAATAAATTCTGGCGATTTTATTGAATGTAAAATATGCAAAAAACGATTATTAAAAATAACAAACGCACATTTAAAAACACATGGTTATTCAGTACAAGAATATAAAGATGAATTTAATCTTACTAATTTAAGTTCTAAAAGTACAAGACAGAAATTATCTAAATCTTATCATAATAATCCAGCCTTACAAAAGGCTAAATGGACTTCGAAATTTGAAGTCGAAATTAAAGAATTTATAGAATTACATTCAGTAAAAGTGTTATCAAATCACCGCGAGTTTGGATTTGAATTAGATTTGTATTTACCTGACTTTAAAATTGCAATAGAATTTAATGGTATGTATTTTCATTCTGAATACCGCGGTGGGAAACTGAGGGACTATCATTTAAATAAAACTATTTTATGTGAACAGAATGATATTCATCTTATTCATATATTTGAAGATGACTGGCTGGATCGTAATAATATAGTCAAATCTAGGATATGCAATTTACTTGGCGTTAATATTAAAACTTTATACGCCCGAAAATGTTCTGTAAGACTAATTAAATCTAATATATGTTCCACATTTTTAAACGCTAATCATATACAAGGAAATAGTCCATCTTCAATTAAATTAGGATTATTTTATCATAATGAATTAATAGAAGTAATGACATTTGGAGCACAACGCATTTCTTTGGGACAAACTCCATCATCTAATTCATATGAATTAATAAGATTGTGTACTAAAATAGGATATCGTGTAGTAGGTGGAGCATCTAAACTTTTGAAACATTTCGAACGTATATATAATCCAGAAATGCTTATTTCATTTGCAGATCGAAAATGGACATGTAGAAATAAAGACTCAGTTTATATTAAAATGGGATTTAATTTGAATTCTATTACAGCACCGAATTATTGGTATATAGTTAATGAAAAACGTTATCATCGTTTTAATTTTACAAAATCTCGAATTTTAAATAAATTTAAAAATGCAGATCCTGAACTTTCGGAGTGGGAGAATATGATAAACCTTGGACATGATCGAATATGGGATTGTGGAAATCTAAAATTTATAAAG
>JBFHGR010000191.1:0-4261 GCA_041583015.1 Parvicella sp.
CAATAGCCTAAGTCACACTAATTCACCTTCGGCTTAACCACCTCAACCCATCTTCCGCCAATTCTAGCAGAGATTTCGTTGTCATACATGGCTTCTGTGGTAGTCCCTGAATGTAATAACGTAGCAAAATTAATACATATACGTATGATTTTATTTGTTTTTTAATACATATATATATACTTTTACAAAATATTAAATACATATATGTATAATTAATATTCAAAAATGAGAAATAAGAAACAATTACAAATAGATCAACTAGATCAAAAAATTGACAACTTTAAACAAGCAGGGACTTTATTACCCCCTCCGAAAGGATGGATAAATACAATACGAACTGTACTTAACATGACCAGAAATCAATTAGCAGAGAAACTTAATTTGACACAAGGAGCCATTCAAAAAATTGAAGAGCGTGAAGCAACAGGGCAAATTTCGATAAATAAACTAAAAGATGTTGCGCAAGCGCTAGACATGAAATTTGTATATGGATTTGTTCCAAAGGATGGTTCCATTCAGAATTTAATCAACAAAAAAGCAGAAAAACTAGCCACAAAAATTGTGTTAAGAACCAACCAAAACATGAAATTGGAAGACCAAGGGATTGGAGATGACAAAATCAACGAAACAATAAAAGAGTTGGCTGATGAATTAAAACGAGAAATGAGAAAGTCACTATGGGATTAGAATTTGTCTATACAGACGGGCAAACGCCAATCAATGAAGAGGAAAAGGAAGGTTTAAAAATAAAGTCTATCACTACACAAAGAGAACTGGATGAATTTGAGCAACTTAATTTGGAAAAGGCATTGGAATGGACAATTCACGCAAATCTAAAACCAGAAAAAATCCTAACGGAAAAATTTATCAAAGACCTGCACAAAAAAATGTATAGCGATGTCTGGAAATGGGCAGGAAGTTTTAGGAAAACCGATAAAAACATTGGAATCAAATGGCCCCTAATAGGCCTAGAACTAAAAACACTTATTGATGACACCAAGTATTGGATTGACAACAAAACTTATTCACCAGAAGAAATTGCTATCCGATTTAAGCATAGGATTGTGGCTATTCATTGCTTTCCTAATGGTAATGGAAGGCATTCTAGGATGATGGCAGATATCATAATTGAGTCCATTTTTGGAAAAGATGTATTCAGTTGGCAAAGTTCCAATATGGTAAAAGCAGATGAAAAAAGGAAGGAATACATCACCGCATTGCGAGCAGCCGACAATGGAAATATTCAACCTTTAATAGAGTTTGCCACACACTAAAAAAACTAATATGTAACTTATTGTATAAAATTCTACCCCATGACAGAAAACGACATATCATACAAAATTAGAGGTGCCATCTTTAATGTTTATAATAACCTAGGACCTGGATTATTGGAATCTGTGTATGCTGCGGCATTGGCGTATGAACTTAAAAAATTAGATCTAAAAGTTCGAAGAGAAGTTCCCGTCCCTGTCTATTACGAGGATGAAAAACTTGAAGTAGGTTTTAGAATAGATTTATTAGTTGAAAACAAAGTAATAATTGAAGTAAAATCTGTCAGATATATTATGGACGTTCATCACAAACAAGTATTGACCTATTTAAAACTGACAAAACTGAGATTGGGTATTTTGGTTAATTTCAACGAGGATGACATTTCGGAAGGCATATTCAGAAAGGTGAATAATCTGTGAGGAGGTTATTGTAGAGGTAAATTCTAGAAATTGGTTGTCGTGGGTTTTGTAAGTTTTCGTAGAAAGCAACTGTGTTCTTGCACAACTTGGCACATCAAAAATCTGCGCTTATCTGCGAGTTCTGCGGGCTAAAAACACAAAGCCAACATCAAAAAAAAAGCCCAACACACCACCTTCAAGCAGCACATTGGGCTTTTAACATCACTTTACTCAAAGTCCTACGTAATACGTAGGACTTCAAAATATCTAATTCACTTTCGGCTTAATCACCTCAACCCATCTTCCGCCAATTCTAGCAGAGATTTCGTTGTCATACATGGCTTCTGTGGTTACCGTTGGCAAGTAGAACTTACCTAGGTAGGTAGCATTCAGTTGCACTTGGAAAGTTTTGGTTTTTCCTTTGCCTAGTTCATAGTAAGTATAGATTCTATCATCACGTATGTCTTGGTATTGAGAACTACTGTTGGTCAGTGTACTTGCAAAACCGTCCATTCTGTTGTTGTGAATTTCCCATCCAGAAGGAAACAAGTGGTTGATGCTCATTTCACGTAAGTAACCTCTCGTAGAAGGATTGCTCACCGTCACCTCAGCAATGAAGTCTGTCCCCTGCTCTATTTGATCTGGTGTGATTTCCTCTCTATCCATGTTTAGGTATCTTACGCCTAAGTTTACATTTCTAGACGCATCACTATTGTCACCTATCACTGGTACACCTTCTACCACTAATTTAGCATACAAGACACCTGTTCCATTGTTGGTAATTCTAATGGCATTTTTATCTCCAGAAGTTTTTACCTCATCTCTAAAAATAGGAATCTTGGTATTTTTGGTCGCTACTTCTTTGCCATTCACAGCATAATTAAATGTCATGATATCTGAGGTTTTGTTTTCCTTCAGGTATTTGCTAATCGCTAGCAAGCAGTAAGCCGTAGATTGCGTATTCATGTATCTTCTTGAGTTCATGTAGTCTGCAATTCTTTTGGCCAAGCCAGCCGCTTTTTCATCACCCATGAGGATCAATGTTTCTAGGATCATGGCTTCATCACGGATATCACTACCGTAGGTAAATGACAACTCTTGGTAGGACGGCACATCTGTTTCCAGTCCTTTTACCATTTCTTGCGCCACGGCATTTTGTCCTGCCAATTGGTAAGCCGCAGCCAATCTCCACTTCCCTACCAATGAAAGATACTTGCTCTCTCTCAGTCTGTTCATGGCTCCCAAATCTGGTGATTGTGCCAAGGCCAAAGTATACAACCTGTATGCCTGTGCTAAATCTCCGTAGTAAGCAGAAGTATAACTATTGTAAGTAGGTTGGTAAGAAATCACCTTATACGCATCTGCTTTGTTCTTTTGGTATTTTAACCAACTAGATTTTAAGCCTGCAGGCAATTTATAACCTTTCAATTCTGCCTCTAGCATAAAGTGTCCAGCATAAGTTGTTCCCCAATCACTTGGATCAGACTGTCCTGGCCAGTAAGATAACCCACCAGAATTAGTTTGGTACAATTTCAATCTATCCAATGCCGCTTTGATGTTTTGGTCAATGCTTATTTTGAAGTCATTGTTTAAGTTCATCACATTGCTCAAAGACAATTGCGGGAACGCAGCAGAAGTAGTTTGCTCAATACATCCATGCGGATATCTTATCAAGTACTTCAATCTTTGATCTAGGTTGATAGATGGGAAGTTAGACAACTCTACCGTTGCCGAGTTAGTCCCTTCAATACCTGTAAACAGAATATCTGGCGACCAACTTTCTCCTGGTTCGATACCATGTTCTACAATCTCTGCCACAGAAGGATTAGGTGTTCTTACGTCTAGTTCTACATCATACTTAGCGGTTTCGTTACCACTTTTTACTACGATGTGTACTTTCCCAATTCCTATTTTCTTCTGTACGTCTAGTTTGAAGTTGACTACCTCATCACCAATCTTATCAAAGTGCAATAATTGCTTGCTTTGTCCTGATACTTTTATCAAATCATTGGTTGTCACTTCAATCGTCACATCTTTGATTTTATCTTCCATCGCAAAGACATTTACCGGCAAGTAAACTTGTTCCGTAGGACTCAATACCCTTGGCAAAGTTCCCAAGACCATCAATGGACTTCTCACTGGAACAGTTTTCTCAGCATTCCCATATTTGGCATCTTGACCAGCCACTACCATCACTCTTACAGAACCAATGTAATTAGGTACATCTATTTTGTGCGTACCTGTGGCTCCCGCTTTCAGTTCAAACGGACCTACGTATCTTACCATTGGTTCAAAACGGTTGGCTTTGTTAGGTTTCTTAGTTTCCGCAGCACCATCACCACCCACAGCGAGTAGTTTGGTCATTTCAGCACCAAAAGCACCCATCACATCATCATACATATCCCAAGTTCTTACACCCAGTGCTTCCTTAGCATAAAAGTGATCCCAAGGTCTAGGTGTTTTGAAAGAAGTCAAATCCAATAATCCTTCATCTACGATGGCCAAAGTATAAGTCATGGCTTTACCGCTTTGCTCTTTTACATTTACAGTCACACTAGACTCTGGTTTTAAAACATCTGGCATATCAATCA
>JBFHGR010000192.1:0-4203 GCA_041583015.1 Parvicella sp.
ATTTTGAATAAGAATTTCCATGGACACAATTTCTAAAGCGGCTTCATTGGTTGCTTCTAATACAACTTTAGGGGCCGCACCATTATTGTATGCTTCAACAAATCTTTGAGCACAAAGGCACCATCTATCACCAGGTTTTAATCCTTGGAAATTGTATTCAGGTAATGGTGTTGAAAGGTCATTGCCAACTTTAAAAGAGAACTTCAAAAAGTCTTCTGTAACTATTACGCAAACCGTGTGGCTTCCAATATCTGACTCCTCAATATTACAGCATCCATCTCTAAAATAACCGGTAAGAGGATTTGTACTACATGTGATAATTGGTTGTCCAAAAATATTCATATCTGCCATTATAAAACGGGTTTTTCGGTTAGTTCAAAATCAATTAAAGTATCCACTATATCTTTAATTCTGTTTTGATGAGTAGGTCCAGCCAATTGTTTTAATGGCCTAATACTCAGTTTTTTATTTTTCGGGTAAAATTCGTCCAAAACAGAAGTTCTAACAATGTAGAAATTCCATTGATCTAAGTCCAGTACATTTACTTTTTTTACATCTTTTTCTGCAAGCACACAGAATATGTATAATTCTGGCTCCCTATTTCTAAAGGTCATGGAGTCATCTAGTTTAGCCCCCAATCCCGTTTTTGGAGAAATATCGAAAGAAATTCTACCTGGTTTTTTCTGTCGCCAACTTTGTATGTAACCACTGGTTCTTACAGCAATTTTTTTCTTCCTGTAACGTAAGTCTACCTTTCCCCAATCAATTCTAGGCATTTTAGTAAGTTCCAAAGCGTTAGCAACATAAAACAAGCCTAAGTCATCTCTGTTTTTGCTGATCAACATATCCGAGTAGGTCCATTGCCAAAAATCTTTGACGGTGGCAGTTTCCAAACCTTGTATTTTTTCGTGTCCCCAATACATATGCCCAAATTTACTTAATTGTTTTAATTAGAAATAATTTGAATGAAATGATTTTATTCTAATATACAATAGGTATATAATGGTTAATTTTGAAGAAATTGTATAAAACATGAAATCATACTTAATAATACTGTTAATTACTGGTATATGCTCAGGTCAAATCTTGGCTCAAGAAGAAAATGGTGAGACAGATCAACACACCGATAAAATAGGACCTGCATTTTTTGATACTAGAGTAATCAATTCTCATTCAGTTGAGACTTTAGAAAAGGGAACTTGGGATGTTAGAATTGGTCATAGGTTTGGAGATATGGCAACAGCAGGTGCAGAAAAAACCTTATTTGGTTTAGATAATTCTGCAGATATTACAATAGGAGCAGATTATGCCATTACAGATAACATGTTGGTAGGACTTTACAGAAATAAAGGTGCAGGACCTTATTCTCAATTGCTTCAAGGTATTTTTAAGTATAAAATTTTAGATCAAACCAAGGGAAGACCTCTATCTTTAAGTGCCAATACCAATATGTTTTATTCAATAATGAGTTCTTCTGAAGATTCTACCTCCATAACACATTTTAAGGAAATGGCGCATAGAGCAAGTTATTTTACACAATTGATTCTAGCAAGAAATCTTAAAGACAAAGTATCATTGCAAGTTAGCATTGGTATGTTATACAGAAACCTGGTTAGCTTTGATGATCAAAATAGTAATTTATCGTTAGGAGGTGTTTTGAAAATTAAATTAGCCAAGAAAATGAGTATAATAGGGGAGTATAATCATCTTTTTAGAAGCAATCATATTATAAATGATGTGACATACGTAGACCCAATGGGAGTAGGGGTGGAGTTTAAGACATTTGCTCATGTTTTTCAATTAAATTTAACCAATAGTAGAGGCTTTGGTGAGGTGCAATATTTGGCTTACACTGCTTCAAAATGGAGTAAAGGTGAGTTTAGGCTAGGGTTTACAATATCTAGACATTTTTAATTTAAAAACAATAAACTAAAATTAAATCAATGAAAATATTAACAACAACATTATGCTTTTTGATGATTTTTACATCTTTCGCACAATCATTAAAGATAGATACAGAGAAAACTAAAGTGTCTTATGATTTTGTCAAAGAAAAAGTTTCTGGAACAGTTGAAGGGTTTGATGCAACTATAACTTTGAATTTGGATGACATATCACAGTCTGTGATTAAAGGCTCGGTGGATGCTACCACTTTGACTTCTGGTAATAAGATGAGAGATAAGCATTTGCAAGCAAAAGGTTATTTTAATACTAAGGAATTTCCGCAAATGACTTTTGTAAGTGATTCTTTTGAAAAAACAAATGAAGGATATAAGGTTATTGGTAAAATGACAATTAAAGACATTGCTCAAGACGTAACAATTGATTTTGTTTATAGTGAGCATATGATTACAGGAAAATGTATGATTTATACCAATGATTTTAAACTAGCGAAAAAGAAAAATAGAGATGACAGTAAAGTTGTGATTAAATTTGAGATTGTTGTTCAATAAGTCTCATTAACATAAATAAGTTTACAAAAGTCCTAGCAGATTGCATGATAGGACTTTTTATTTGGTAAATTTACGTATGCTTAAATATCTATCTATACTTGTCATTTTTGGAATACTCATTCAGTGTCGTAAAAAAGATGATGTTTCACCAACATGTGAAATTACTGAACCTGATGCAATGACGGTTTATGCATACAATGATGTAATAACTGTAAAGGGACAGATTACTGATGAGACAGCATTAAAGTCATACAAAATTCAATTAATTGGTATAGACGGATCTGCAACAGAGTTTTCTTATGAATTTGAAATATCTGGCAATTTGCACAACTATAATAAGTCATTTATAGTGGATGACAGACACATGTCTTCTGGTCAATATATCATAAAGGTTACGGCAATTGATAAGGCAAATAATTGGAAATCCAAATACAAGGAGATTACTTACCATGAATTGCCTTTAGCATTGAATGATATTTATATGGTTACAAAGAATAGTTCTTTTAATTATGACTTATATAAAGTGTCTGGAGCAGGAAGTGAATTTGTATATAGTTTTAATGGTGATTTTCAAGATATGTTGGCCAATTCTTATTGGGAGCAATTGATGTTTTCTGGAGGTAGTACAGGAAATTTGATTTCGTTTGATCCGGTAAATTTTGTTGCCAATTGGGAAAAGTCACCACAGAATACTTCTCATCCATATTTTAATAAGATGTACCAACTTTCATCAGATCAAAGTGTATATGTAGCGCAAGGAAACAATAAAGCGGTTTCTTATGATAAAAATGGTTCTATACAACGAACGCTTAGTATGATTCCCCCTAATCAAGCCTATAATATTAACGAAGAAAGTGATTACGTAATAGTGGAGGAACAAGCGCTAGGACAAAGTCATTTGAGTGTTTATTATAAAAGTACGGGTTATTTAAAGCATCAGTTTAATTTGACCGGAGAACTAGTAAAAATGCTACCCAAAGATGACAATGAAATGTATTTAATTACCAAGTTGGGAACGCAGAGTTATTTGTATGTTTATTACGTTGAAGACAATTATACTTATGAACCTCATGCCATTGATCTTGGTCAGACTTATGATGCTTGTAGCATAAGTGATAATGAAATTTTTATAGCGCACGATAATGGAATATACAGGTATACCTACGATAATAATTCTATGGTTAATACCATTAGTTATACAGCAAATCAATTGGAATATGATTTTTTAAATGATAGAATAATTGCTAGCCAAGGTAGTGAACTTGCATTTTTTGATAGGTTAGGAAATCCAGGGGGAACGATTACTCATTCTGCCAACATTGATAAGTTTGTTTTGTATTACAATAAATGATTTCGTTTATTTGTCGACTGAAAAAACGGAAAAATGAAATTATTTACGCTATCTATATCCATATTAAGTCTATTTTTCTTTACCCAATGTGCAGAAGTTCGCACAGATGAAGAGAAGAAAATTACCATTGAAAAAATTCTAGAAGAATACAATGATTGTAAATTAACAGCAGAGAGTAATCATGATTGTAAATCCTTTGTAGCAAGAGCAATTTGTGAATACAATGGTTTGGATGATTTAAAAATAGATGGAGAGTATATTGAATACAATGAAATTTATGACTATATAACTAAAGGTAACTCGTGGAAAAGTCTTGGGTTTGCCCCAGATCAAAAAGTGCTTTCTGATGCGCAAAAATTGGTTAATGATGGTTATGCCGTAATTGCAATAAACACTAAA
>JBFHGR010000193.1:0-4191 GCA_041583015.1 Parvicella sp.
ACCTCTCAAAACGAGAAAATACCAACGTATCAAATTGCTAACAAAAAAGCTGAAGAGCGAATTGCATCTTTAGCAAATATTAAAAAATACCTTTAATCAAAAGAGAGGTATTTCATTTTTTTAAAATAAAATAATTTATTCCAAAAGAGGAATAATAGCCAAAACAAAATGCTGAATAGAAGACATTTAAGAATTAAGGTATTACAAGCACTGTATGCTTTTACGCAATCAGACAATAAAAGTCTTACCGCAGGAGAGAAAGAGTTACTTCATAGCATTGACAAGATGTATGATTTATACATCATGTATCTGTTAGTATTGCCTGAACTGAAATTTCACGCAGAAAGAAAATCTGAAGAAAGAAAACGTAAAATCATTCCAACTGAAGAGAGTTTAAATCCTGTAAGAAATTTTATTGACAACGAAATGATTAGTTTATTGGAGAATAATCTAATGTTGAATAGAAAATCTGAAGAGTTAAAACTAAACTGGGTGGGAGATGTCAATCAAGACTTGATTAAGAAATTATTCCTTCAAATTGAAGCATCTGATTTATACATTGCTTATATGGCAATTGAAAATCCAACTTTTGATCAGCAAAAGGATTTTATTTTAAAATTATTCAAAAGGGAAATATGTAACTCCCCTATTCTACTGAATCACTTTGAAGAAATGAGAATTCATTGGCAAGATGATTTTGACCATGTCTTTGGAATGACTTTGAAAACATTGAAAAGTTTAAATGCAGAAAGTGATGAATTGACAGAAATCTTCAATCTATATAAAGACGATGAAGAAGAATTTGTGACAAAACTGTTTAGAAAAGCTGTTACAAATTTTGATGCATATACAGAATTATTAGGGAAATATACCAAAAACTGGGATAGTGATAGATTGGCAAAAATGGACATTTTTATTATGGTTCTAGCCATTACAGAAGCCAAAGAATTTGCTACAATACCATTAAAAGTTTCTATGAATGAATACATAGAAATTTCTAAATTCTACAGTACACCTAAGAGTAATTCTTTCATCAATGGTGTATTAGATAAATTATTTACTGACCTACAGAAAGATGGTTCTATAAGGAAAGTTGGAAGAGGATTAGTTTAAAAGCAAAAAAAGGTTAACCAAATGGTTAACCTTTTTTTTGTACTTTACTTTATACATTTCTTTATCGTTTCTTAAAAAAGCAAACCTCACTACTGAAACTACCATTCTTAATTCCTTCTGAAGAAATATATAGATCTCCTTTATCATTAAACATAAGTCCTTCAGGTTTGTAGAACTTTTCTGATGGAAGTAAATAAGCATCCACTAGTTCTTTCTTGTCATTATATATTGCTAGCATTCTATTTGTAGCTGAAAGCACATACATATCATTAGTAATAGGATGAATTGCTATTGCAGAAGGATTGAATGTAATCGGTTTTGTGATTATTTCTGAAAATTTGCTACTAACAAATCCATTGATTTCATCTAGTTTGATAGACATATAGAAACTTACCCTTTCCTTGTTTTTTAATGGGAAGTTGTAAATATTTCTTTCATTGCCCTCTTCATTTAAAGGTTTGTCCTTGCACACAGCGTATACCTTGCTTGAAGCTTTATCATACTGTAGTCCTTCTAGGTTTAGACAATCAAACTGAGGATGATATTCATTAATTTGACCAGTGAAATTTTTGAAATTTAGACTAAATAATGTTCCATCACTTCTTAAGACCACTACATCATCACCAACAATTGTGATATCCTCAAAATCACCAATATCTGTAAATCGATACATTTTATCTACCTCACTTGAAAGCAAGTCATACTGAAATACAATTCCTAATTCGTCTTGTATGCAGTACATCACAGAGTCTCCTAGAATATCCATTCCAGATATTTCACGTAAAATATCTGGTAACTCCCATGTGGCAGTTGGATTACTGAAATCATATGGTGCGTTTTGGTAATAAGTATTGTTTGAAAGATTTCCTAAATTCCAATCTTCGCTCATTTGAATATTCTTAATCTTAAAATATTTTCCAGTCTCTGTGAAATACAAGTTCTCTTTCAAACCATCCTGTAAAAGTTCAATTTTAATGTACGAAGTATCGCGTGTAGTAACCAAACTACTTTCGTCTATAACCCAATTGGAATATTTTTTCGTCACCTTTTTTTCTATCTTGGTCTGAAGCACATTCCCTAATTGATAAGGACTTTCAGAATACATAAAATTACCTTCCTTATCCAAAGCAGTCTCAATTAACTCCCCCTCACATTCATATTCTATTTCCACCAAGAAGTCCTTCTCTTCATAATCAAAAACAACATGGTCTGGACAAATTTTAGAAATCTTTTCTATATAAAAAGTTCTATCTTTCTGAGCGATTGAAGTTAGTGACAGTATACTAGATACGATCACAAAATATATTTTTTTGCTAAACATAAATGTGTGTTTTTAATCTTTATTAAGAATTTTTGGATAATTATTTTATCATTTCCAACTTCGGATTATTTGAAATTGGAAATGATTACTGGTTTGTTTTGAATTGTTTATCGTACCAATTCAATGTTTTCTACTTCTACTTCTACTTCTTCCAAAACATCATAATCTACCTCTCCGACAATTCTAATTAATGTATTTTGGTCAAATTGAAAAGAAGGAAAATGTTTCTTTTCAATTTCAATAAGAACTTTACCTGTTTTGTCTTCGAACCAAAAAGTATCCTTATTGATTTGCTCAATAACTTTACCTTCCATTGTTACCAAAATATCTTTTTTGTCTAAACTTGAAGCGTCCTTGATTACTTCTTTTACAGTAAGTGATCTGTGACTTGTATTAGGCCCAGTGTATTGGGCACAAGCAGTAGTTGCTAAAAATAAAATTGCTCCTAATGATAATAATTTTGTTTTTTTCATGATTCTTTAATTTTAATTTGAAACAAAGAAAAAAATAGAATCTGTAGAGATTTGGGAGAAATTAGGTTGTGAAGAAAAAAATTAAAATTCTATTAATATAGAATGAATTCCAACTTCTGAAATATGGTAACTCAATGTAAATTGATGTAAGTCACAAATTTGTTGTACGATTGATAATCCAATACCCCAATTACCTTTTTGACCTATGGAAAATCTATTTACCAATTGATTTGGATCTCCATGAAATGGCAAACCAGAGTTTTCTATTTTAAAGTATTTGCTGGTTAGATCAATGCTGATAAATCCATTTTCTACATTGTGTTTTATGGCGTTTTTGATAAGATTTTCAAATAGTATTTCAGACAAGCCTTCGTACATTTCTAACGAATGAGGAACGATAGAAGTCCTTAATTGAATTTCTCTTAAATGTATCGTTTCGGAGAAAAATGCTATAGTTTTGGATAAAGTTCTATCAAGAGCGACAGTTGTTTTGTTTACATATTCTTCATTGGAAAGTTTACTTAAAAGCAATAATGATTTTTGAATTTGAGTTAATTTTGTTGATGCAGCATATATTTGTTTTAATTCCTTCGTCCCTTTACTTTGCTCATCTACCTCATTGATTATTTTTTCCGTACTGGATCTAATTACAGCCAGTTGTGTTTGCAACTCATGCGAAATGTTCTCATTGAATTCTTTATTTCTGTAGTAATCCTTTGCTATTTTAGAAAGAATTTTATCCAATGTTGCGTTCAGTTGGGTAAACTCATCTATTGATGTTGTTGGAAATTCAGGCATAGGATTGTTTATCTTAAATGTTGTCAGTTTCGCCAAAGAATCATAAAATGGCGTCCATATCTTTTTTGTCAAACGATTAAGAATTAAAGACATAAAAATGGCCATTAAAAACATAATCCCTACTACAATTAATATGGTACCTTCAATGATATCATCAGTTCCTAACATCAAATGTCTCAGTACCATGGTAAAGTCTTTACCTTTGTGATTTATACTAAATCTTAACTCTCTATAAGGGACCATTTCATTATCGCCTGTTTCTAGCATCATTGTATCTTTAAAAACAGGTTTATCATAGGCCAAATTTGGAATGATCTCTGAAACCTTATTGAATTCGGGAAGTTCATTATACTCTTGGTGATAAGCATTGATTCTTTCCATTTCATAGGTTAGAAATTCATCTGTTTCCTCATGTGCTACGTATTCAATGGTGTAAAAACAAAATACACTACCAATTATAACCACGGGCAAAAGCCATTTCAAGGT
>JBFHGR010000194.1:0-4093 GCA_041583015.1 Parvicella sp.
CTTCCTTCTTATGTTAATTTAGTCAATAGAATAAAGAATTATAATTTCAAATTACTTTTTCTAGTGTCTTTCTTACTTATGAATATTGGGTTTGCAACCTATTCCTTAAATAAGGTATTGGCAATTCAACTTGAAGAAAAACAAGTTTACACAATGGTGAGTGAGCATAGTGCAAATACTATTTATACATTTGAAATGGATGTCTCTTTGAAAGGAAGAGGAAATAAGGCCACTTTCATAAACTTGTGGAAAGAGGAGAAAATAGAACCAAAGCAAGGAGATTTTGTCCTCTTAAATGAAACTAAATGGCAGGAGCAATGGTCTCATCATTTATTAATGCAAAACTGTATGAATCTTACCACTAATTATTCCCTCAAATTAATTGACTCCACTTCATTAAATTGGAAACTTTATGTCATTGAGTAGCGCTGCCAAACATATCGTTTTTCTTACACCTGGTTTTGCGGCAAATACTTCAGATTCCACAACAATACCAGCACTACAGTTCTTCTTAAAAGCTTATTTGGCAAAACATCCAGATAGAAAAGTTTCTATCATCACCTTACATTTTCCGTTTGCCAAAGGCTCTTATTATTGGCATGGTGCCACAGTTTATTCATTAGGTGCGAGCAACTCTGGATTTCCCAAGCGTTTTATTTATTGGAAACGAATGCTCCAATTATTAAATAAAATACACAAAGAAAACACGATTGACAATTTACATAGTTTTTGGTTGGCTGAAGTAGCTATGCTAGGCGAAAGATTTGCTCAAAAGCATGGCTTGCTACATACCGTAACTTTAATGGGTCAAGATGTACTAAAGTCCAATAAGTATTTCTACAAAACCAAAGTTCCCTTTGACAGAATGATTGCACTAACCGAAAACCAACAAGCGGTTTTAAATGAAAACTTTAATTCCAAAGCAACAACAGTTATTCCTTGGGGAACGCCAAACGAATTTATAGTTCCTGCTCAGGTTAAGCAATTCGATGTAATTAATGTTGGGTCATTAACTCAGCTAAAAAACCAAGAATTGTTTTTGGATATTGTTCATGAATTAAAAACATACAATTCTCAAATCACTGCAGTAATAGTTGGCCAAGGACCGGATTTACAAAAACTAAAAAGTAAGTGCGAATTATTAGGTTTAGCAGAAAATGTAACCTTTACAGGTGGATTAAGTCACGCGGAGACACTTTTGAAGATCTCCGCTTCAAAGGTGATGGTTCACACAAGTAGCTACGAATCTTTTGGGTTTGTTTTTAATGAAGCGATTATCAATAAAGTTCCCATCGTTTCTATGCAAATTGGTCTAGCCCAAGAATCTAGTTTTTGGAAAATAGCCAAGAACAAAATGAATTTTGTAAATAATATCAATGAATTCTTAAAAAATCAGAACGGTCTATTTGAAAATCACAAAATACTTGGAATGGAAGAAACCGTAAAAGGATACGAAACATTATGGCAAAACAAAGGCCGCACGTGAAACGTTGCGGCCTTCTAACCAATGAAACAACTCAATAAAACCTTTAAGGGTTGTTATAAAGCAAAATTTAATTCATGCCCAATGACTTCTTTTTGAAATCATACTTGTCTCTTAAAGAAACAATGATTCTACCTTGCTTCATTTTTGAAGCCTTGATCAAATCTGTTTTTTTCTCGCTCTCAAGGATATCTAATATCTCTTGTTGAACTGCTAGGGGCATTTTTTTCATAACACTAATTGTGTGTATTTATTTGACTGCAAAGATAAATAAAGTTTAATCGAAGAAAAAAATGAAACAACGTATATTTTACATTAAACACATTATTTGATATTAAATTCTAGTTTTTACAACATTTAACATAGATTAATTTAGACAACACAATTAAACTGATATAATATTCTATAACAAAACTACCTAAGTCAATAAATTTATCGACAACTATTCAAATTTAGTCTTTACTATTTACAATTTGGTCATATTAAATTCACATTATAATAAGAAAGTCAATTAGTTATCGGCTACAATCAAAAATACTATCTTTGCCAGCTTAAATATTAATATATGGATTTTTGGATTAAAGCGGCTCAATTACTTTTGAGTCTTTCTATACTTATTGTTCTTCATGAATTGGGACACTTCATCCCTGCAAGAATATTTAAAACTAGAGTTGAAAAGTTCTATTTATTTTTTGATGCTGGTTTTTCATTATTGAAATTTAAAAAAGGGGAAACTGAATATGGTATTGGTTGGTTACCCTTAGGAGGATATGTTAAGATTGCCGGAATGATAGACGAAAGTTTAGACGAAGAGCAATTAGCAGCAGAACCTCAACCATGGGAATTTAGATCTAAACCTGCTTGGCAAAGATTAATCATCATGCTAGGGGGAGTTACAGTCAATTTAATTGTAGGGTTTTTCATTTATATGATGTTGCTTTTTGTTTGGGGACAGGATTATGTTAAGCCAGGAAATGTGACTCATGGATTTGCTGCATCACCAATTATGGAGGAATTAGGTTTTCAAGATGGAGATCAAATTATGAAAATTGACGGAGAAACTCCATTTGATGTTTTGGATGTCAACAAAGCAATCATGTTTCATAATGCCAAAAATATAGAAGTTGTTCATCCTGATGGGAGTACTGAAGTAATTACAATTCCAGAAGAAACAGATATGGCATTGTTTAAGTCAGACCAAATGCAACCATTTAGCCCAAGAGATAAAAATCCAATACTTGATAGTGTTTTTGCGGATTTTCCTGCGATAAAAGCCGGATTCAAAAATGGGGATAAAGTAATTGCTGTAAATGGAGAGGCAATTACTTATTGGGACGAGTTTACAGATCTTGTTAAATCAAACATAAAAAAAGAAATTTCTGTTGTTGTTCTGAGAGGTTCTGAAGAATTAACATTAAATGTTACACCATCTGAAAAAGGTACAATTGGCGTGCTGAGAAACATTAAACCAGAAGATATTTTGACAGTAGACCACAAAGATTATGGTTTTGGAGAAAGTATCGCTACAGGGTTTTCCTATGGTATAGGAACATTAAGTGATTATGTTACTCAATTTAAATTTGTCTTCACTAAAAAAGGATCAACAGGAGTTGGTGGTTTTGGTGCCATTGGTGGTTTATTTCCTAGTACATGGGACTGGCAAGTTTTCTGGGAAAGAACAGCTTTTATAAGTATTATTCTTGCATTCATGAACATCTTACCCATTCCTGCTCTAGATGGTGGTCATGTTTTGTTCTTGATTTATGAAATGATTTCTGGAAAAGCACCAAGTGACAAGTTCTTAACTGGAGCGCAAATCGTTGGAATGATTATTTTATTCAGTTTACTGCTCTACGCAAATGGATTAGACATCTATAGATGGCTTACCGGAGGGTAGGGTTTTAGTAGTTAGGGCACTTCGCTTTTGGGTCGTTTCACTTTAAGGTTCGCTTTTAGTGTTTGGGCCTTCTTACAAAGAAAGAAGAGTTCTAATCAATAACTCCAGAACCTATCTGTTCACCATCTTGGTACCAGGCAACAAACTGCCCAGGTGTAATGCCTCTTTGCATCTCGTCAAAGATTACATAAAGACCGTCTGCTTCCATATAAAGAGTTATTGGAGATAATGCTTGTCTGTATCTAATTCGGCCCATGTAGGTTTTTGTTTCTCCAATAGACATTCTTAAATCTTCTCTTATCCAGTGAACATCCTCATTCTTTACGAATAAACCTTTTCTATTTAACGCCTTATGATGATCTCCTTGCCCCACATAAACTATGTTTTCTTTGGTATCTGTTCCTACCACAAATAAAGGCAATGGTTTTCCTCCCACTTGTAGTCCTTTTCTTTGCCCTATGGTATAATAATGCGCCCCATTATGCTGACCAACCACTGTGCCCATTTCTCTTTTTAATGAAAAGGTTTTCGTTAACTCAACCAAAGAGTCATTTTGATATTCAAATTCCGGCAGATTATCTGGCAGCTCTATAATGTCACCATCTTTTGGTTTTAATTGTTGTTGTAAAAACACTGGCAATTTTACCTTACCAATAAAACACAATCCTTGAGAATCTTTTTTCTGAGCCGTATTCAATCCAATCTTACCTGCA
>JBFHGR010000195.1:0-4079 GCA_041583015.1 Parvicella sp.
ACTTCTCAAACTTACACTGGTTCACAAGTAGTATTAAGCACACCAGCCTACTCTGCAGGTGAATTGATAAAAACTTTGGACTATGATTTGGGCACCAGAATAACCAATATTCAATACCCCACTTTGCTGAGTGCGCAACTGGCATTTAGCAAAAAAGATGTCCATTCACACCTAGATGCATTTGGACTACTCATCCCAAAGCAAGCTGGAAAAGTAACTTTAGGGATTATCAACTACAGCAGTGTTTTTGAACAAGAATCAAACCTCCACAAGTATAATCTATTTATTGGAGTAAAAGAAGTTGCTACAGATACATATATTACCAACCTTCTACAGCGCGCTATAAGTGAACTTCAAGAGATTTATAAAATCGAAGGTAAGCCTATCTTTAAAAATCATAAGATTTGGTCTAAAGCCATTCCACAATTCAATGTAGGACATGCAGATTTAATGGAAGCAATAGACCAATTTGAAATTGCTCACCCCAACATATCAGTTATTGGAAATTGGAGAACAGGTGTATCAATTGGGGATTGTATTCAATTTTGAGAGAATTATTAGTTAGCGCTTTTTTATTGGTATAGAAGTTTATAACATTTACTCATCGATTAAAGTTTAACTAGTAGTATCACAGATAAATGAGTTACTTTATTTTGCGAGCAACTCTAATTAAGGTACTTTTGCACTCGATTTAAACAATACTATGATATTAGCTACACAACTTTCTTTATTTTTTGGTGGACAAGAATTATATTCCAAAGTAAATCTTTCTATCACCAAGCAAGACAAAATAGGTCTTACCGGAAAAAATGGAGCAGGAAAGTCTACTTTCCTGAAGTTAGTTTTGGGAGAATACACCCCAGACGAAGGAAGCATATCAGTAGCCAAAGGAACGAAGATATGCTATTTACCTCAAGAAATTATTTCGAGAAGTGATGCAAAAATCATAGATGAAGTTTGTAATTCCAATGATGAGTTGAAAGCCATTGCAGATAGATTGGAAGAAATCAATGTACAATTGGCCACAAGGGAAGATTACGAAAGTGATTCTTACCTACAGATGTTGGATGAATTAACAGAATTGAACGATGCGTTTACAATGCAAGGAGGTAATGATGTTCAAGAGCAAGCAGAATTGGTGTTAAAAGGTTTAGGATTCTCTCCTGAAGACTTACACAGACCAATGACAGAATTTTCTGGTGGATGGCAAATGAGGGTTGAGTTGGCCAAGTTGTTAGTTCAAAACCCTGACATTCTACTTTTGGATGAGCCTACCAATCACTTGGATATTGAATCTATACAATGGTTAGAAACATATTTAAAGAAATATTCTGGAGCGATTGTTCTGATATCGCATGACAGATCTTTCTTGGATGGGGTAACCAATAGAACGATTGAAATCAACAACAAGAAATTCTATGATTACAATTGTAACTATACAACTTATCAAGTAAGAAGGGAAGAAGAAATGATCATGCAAAAGCAGGCATTCAAAAACCAGCAAAGAGAAATCGATCAAACTGAAAAACTAATCAATAAATTCCGTGCGAAAGCAAGTAAAGCATCTTTTGCTCAATCTCTGATGAAGAAGTTGGACAAAATGGATGTTATTGAGTTGGACGAAGTAGATACAAGTGCTTTAGCATTTAGATTTCCAGAGCCTCATCCAAGCGGAAAACTTGTTGCAGAAATCGAAGATGTAGGCAAAAAATATGGTGACCAAGTAATTTTTGAAGATGTCCGATTTAACATTGGGAAAGGTGAAAAAATTGCTTTAATTGGTAAGAATGGTATGGGTAAATCTACCTTTATCAAAATGTTGGTTGGAGAAACCGATTATACTGGCACAATGAAACTAGGACACAATGTGAGAATAGGTTATTTTGCTCAGGATGAAACAGCCAAATTAGATTTAAAGAAAACAGTTTTTGAGGTTATTGATGATGTAGCGGTAGGGGAAGTTAGAAAAAATGTAAGAGGAATTTTGGGTTCATTCTTATTCCGAGCAGATGATATAGACAAAAAAGTAAGTGTACTATCTGGTGGTGAAAAAACCAGATTAGCTTTATGCAAATTATTACTTGAGCCTTATAATTTCTTGATTCTGGATGAGCCAACCAATCACTTAGACATTGTATCTAAAGAAGTACTTCAGGAAGCACTAAAAGACTATCCTGGAACCGTGTTGGTTGTTTCGCATGATAGAACATTCCTAGATGGACTTTCGGATAGAGTTTACTACATTAAAAATAATGCAATCAGTATTTACTTTGAAAGTGTAAATGACTTTTTGGCTAATATGTCCTCAGAGGACACCACTGTCTCTTCTAAGAAAAAACAAAAAGAGAAGTCCAAACCAGAAAAAGTTAAAAACAATTCTAAGGACGTTAGAAATGCTGAAAACAATCTAAAAAAGGTGGAAAAAAGAATTAGTAATATTGAAAATAAAATTGCTGATTTTGAAAAACAAATTGCCGACAATTCATATGAATCAGATAGCATATTTGAAGACCTAAAAATTCAAAATGAGAAGTTAGAACAAGCCATGAAAGAATGGGAAGAATTGGCAGAAATTATTGGTTAAGGAAAAAGCGTGGTATCATGATCTCCTTTGTAAAAAATAGCATGATAATTTAAGACTCCACTGGTGTCATAACCTTTTATGTCTCCATGTTGTCTTCCTTTAAGGAAATTCCATTCACTTTTAATTTTTCCATTTTCATGATATTCAGTGTAATGACCTTCTAATTTTCCTTCTTCAAAATACTTCTTAACTTTAACGGTACCATCAGGATAATAGCCTTCACAATATCCAGAAAAAGGTAATTCTCTACTTTCAGTAAAAAAATGTCCATATGCAGGATCTAAAAACACATCATTACAGTTGCATATACCATCTTTAAGCGATTCACCTTTATCTCTCTCATTTTTATCACTATCGCAACCTGCTTGAAATAAAGCAATTACAAGTAAAAACAATATATATCTATTTCTTTTCATAATAATACTTGCAAATATAAAAGATTTTATAGTATATTTGCACTCCGAAATCGTTAACAAAGTATAAATAATACTTCAAGATATATCGCGGGGTGGAGCAGTTGGTAGCTCGTTGGGCTCATAACCCAAAGGTCGCAAGTTCGAGTCTTGTCCCCGCAACCATTGAAAAAAAGCAACTTAAATAAGTTGCTTTTTTTTTTGTCTTTATATTTATATCTCTCGATGAATCAAATAATAAATTCATAGAAAACATCTATTAATGCTTACATTAGTAAAATAAAGAAGAATGAAGCATCTCATACTTATCATATTACTTTCTATTCTTGTTAATAGTTGCGATAAACGAGCATTTGATTATAGAAATAAATTCACTGGATTTTACCAATTTGAATTTACAGTGACTACTTGGGATGACAATTTGAATGATACAACTACTGACATTATCCAAATGGATGGAAGGGTTTATTACAATAAAAAAAGTCCTAGGAATGAAATTACAATTTCCATTTCTGGGCTACAGGAATTCATTGTCCACATTAATAAAGCTGGAATTATTGAATCCTGTGGGGGATATGGTCAAATTAAAAAAAAGCAAGATTTGATCTTTGATTATAACACAATGCTTTGCTCTAATATAGACTCCGTAGATAACATAGTTTATCAAATTAACGGCTATTTTGATGGCAAATGATTTAATATGGTATAAAAACTACATCATTTTCTTATCTTGACTACAAAAACATAAAATTTAACTTCTCTACTAGTATAACTCTCTTACTATTTTCTTACTTTTAGTTTAAACTACAACCTAACTTCCTTTAATACTATGAGATTACATTTATTCAATTTAATCGCTCTTTTACTAATTTTTAACTTTGGTAATGCCACCACATACTACTCTGACCCAGTAAATGGTTCTATGTCAAACCCCGGAACATCAGTAAGTCCTTGGTCGGGACTTGAAGATATTTTTAACACAAGTCCTACATTTGCTGCTGGTGATGTGATAATATGTTTAGGTGGAAACCATGGCTTTCCAAAAATAAATGGCGTAAATTCTAATTATGTAACTATTCAAG
>JBFHGR010000196.1:0-4053 GCA_041583015.1 Parvicella sp.
GAGGATGGAATGCCTATAATAGGTCAGCAAATTTCTCTTACAATGAGTGATGACTTATTAAAGGAAATTACTCAACTTATTTCTGAAATTAGGGTAGAATTTACATATTAACAAAACTGTAGCAATGAAATTATTTAGCATTATTATACTTTTAACACTTTTAATACCTAGCATTACCTATGCGCAAGGTTGTAGATCATTCACAAAGAAAACTTGCAGACCAGCTCTTGAAAATTATATCCATAATGGACAGATGAATACAGCTGTTCTTTATCCTGGCGATAAAGCGGATATGATGCTTACTTTTTATAGTGGTCAGAAATACAGATTATTGGTTTGTACACAAGAACAATTGGGGGATGTTACTTTTAGAGTTTTAGATATAGACAGAAATGAAGTCTATAATAGCAAAGGAAAAAATTCAAATAAATTTGACTTTAAAGTTGCCTCTACTCAGCAATTGATTGTAGAGGTTAATGTGCCAGAATCTGCTTCATCACACGAAATGGATTTTCAAGGATGTATATCCATTCTAGTTGGGTTCACCGAATAACCTATTATTATTATTATTTTATCAAACGTGCTAGAATCTTATTTTGGCACGTTTGTTGTTTTTAGTTGAGTGTAACCGCTAAACTAAAAACAACATGAAAAAATTAATTGTCACAATGATGAGTTTGATGACCATAGGTTTCACTCATGCAAATACAAAAGGTATATATGAAATTCAAAGTACAGCAAGTGCTTTTGAATTTAGAAAAATAGAAAATAAATCTTTCCACGTTGGAGAAAAATTAACCTATAGAGTTCACTATGGTTTCGTAGATGCTGGAGAAGCAACTTTGGAAGTAAAGTCTTCCGATAAGAAAGTAAATGGAAGAGAATTAATTCATGTAATTGGTAAAGGTAGAAGTTTAGGAACTTTCAACTGGTTTTTTAAAGTTCAAGATAGATATGAAACATACTTAGATGCTGAAGGAATGTTCCCTTGGATGTTTGTTAGGAGAGTCTATGAAGGAGGTACAGAAATTAATCAAGATTATACTTTTTACCAGCATAAGCAAAAAGTAGAAGACGGAAAGAATACTTACGATGTACCAAGCGAAGTGCAAGATATGATATCTTCATATTATTATGCTAGAACTATAGATTTCTCTGGAGCCAAAACGGGGCAAATATTTGAATTTAATTCATTCGTGGATGGTGAAGTTTTCCCAGTGAAAATTAAATATTTAGGAAAAGATAATATCAAAATTAGAAATGGGAAATTTGCTTGTCTAAAATTTTGTCCAGTGATTCAAACTGGTAGAATTTTTAAGAATGAAGAAGACCTTACTGTATGGATTTCTGATGATGAAAACAAAATTCCATTGCTTGCCAAAGCAAATATTTTGGTAGGGTCTATCAAAATGGAAGTTACAAAATATGAAGGTTTAAGAAATAAAGTTGCAAGACTTTAGGTTTAAGTATAGTAGGTTAAAAAATCCCGGTGCATTTATTTGTATCGGGATTTTTTTATTTAATAATTTAACTAATTGTTATTTTATATAATTTCGCAATGATAAAATTAAAGAGATCAATTATGGAAATGTTTAAAGGACTTGGGGTTGCATTGGTTACACCTTTTCAGGAAAATGGTAAAGTAGATATGGCTGGTCTTCAAAGACTGGTGGAACATAACATAAAAAACGGTACGGATTTTCTCGTGGTTCATGGTACTACAGGTGAGTCAGCAACGTTGACAAAGGAAGAGAAAAGAGCTACGCTTGATTTTATTATTGAAATTAATGCAGGAAGAAAACCTATTGTTCTTGGAGTAGGAGGAAATAATACTGCAGAAGTTGTGGAGGCTTTAAATACTTTGGATTTAAAAGGAGTAGATGGTATTCTTTCTGTTAGTCCATATTATAACAAACCTTCACAAGAAGGGATTTTTCAGCATTTCAAAACCGTTGCCGCAGCAACAGAGTTGCCTATAATTTTGTATAATGTACCAGGGAGAACAATGAGTAATATGCTTCCGAAAACTACTTTGAAAATAGCAAGAGCATGTAAAAATGTAGTGGCTATTAAAGAGGCATCAGGTAATCTAGAGCAGGTAATGGAGTTAATTTTAAATAAACCAAAAGGTTTTTTAGTGTTATCAGGTGATGACGCGTTAACTCTTCCTCATATGGCTATTGGTGGAGATGGTGTGATATCTGTAGTAGGGAATGCTTTTCCACAACGTTTTTCTAGAATGATTCAGAATGCAGTAAGTGGAAACTTAGAGGAAGCGAGAAAAGATCATTATGATTTGATTGAATTGATTCAAACCTTATTTGCAGATGGTAATCCGGCAGGTATCAAAAGAGTACTTAAAGAACTGGATATTTGTAAAGAGTATCTACGTCTTCCGCTAGTTCCAGTAAATGAAACTATTGCCAATAGACTAGATGCCTTGACTAAGATGCTTTCATAGTTTCCACTATTTTGTTTCCCAAGGTATTGATAGAAAGCTTTTGATTTAACGTAAATTCATACAATATTATTTATTAATTCATCTTCATCATTTGGGAAATAAGTTTTTTTCTCCCAATTTTCTCCTAAATTGTAACTTACTTTTGAGTAAATTGACAAAATGAAGATTTTAGTAATAGAGGATAACGTTGAGTTAAACAATGCTATCACAGACATGTTAAAGCAGAATAATTACACATGTGAATTTTGTGTAGATTATATTTCTGCGGATGAAAAAATACACCTCTACGAATACGATGTCATGGTGGTAGATATTAACCTGCCGGATGGTTCGGGTTTAAATTTAATCAAAACACTAAAAGCACTAAATCCCAGTACAGGTATTATCGTTATATCTGCAAGAAACTCATTAGATAATAAGATAGAAGGTTTAGATCTTGGTGCAGATGATTATATAGCAAAGCCTTTTGATATGGCAGAACTCAATGCGCGTATTAAATCAATTATCAGAAGAAAACATTTTGGAGGAGCCAATACCATAGAATTTGGCCCAGTAGTAGCAAACTTAACAACGCAAACTATTTATATAAATAACAAACCGTTGGTGCTTACCAAAAGTGAATATAATATTATCCTTTTCTTCTTATCTAATCCTAATAGAGTATTGACCAAAGAAAGTATTGCAGAGCATATTTGGGGAGATAGTATGGACTTAACCGATTCTTTTGATTTTATTTATTCACATATCAAAAACATTAGAAAAAAAGTAAAAGATGCCAATGCCAATAATATCATTGAAGCAGTGTATGGAATAGGGTATAAATTTGTCCCACCGGTTGATTAATCTGCTATGAAGTTAATAAAAAGAACATATTTATATACCTTGAAATGGCTTTTGCCCGTGGTTATAATTGGTAGTGTATTTTGTTTTTACACCATTGAATACGTAGCACATGAAGAGACTGATGAATTTCTAACCTATGAAATGGAAAGAATAAATGCTTACCATCAAGAGTATAACGAACTCCCCGAATTCAACAAGGTTTCAGAGATTATTCCAAATTTGGCGTATGATAAACCTGTTTTTAAAGATACATTGATGCTTGAAACAGGTGACAATGAAATGGTACCCTATAGAGAGTTGAGATTGAGCATCAATCATAAAGGTAAAGATTTCACCATGGTGCTGAGACATCTAATGTTAGGAACCGATGATATCATTGAAGGTACCATTTTAATTGTTGTAGGGATTATGATTTTAATGGCCATTTTTATGTCTTTAATTCTTAATCGATTGACAAAAAAAATATGGACGCCATTTTATGATTCCTTGGGTAAACTGACAACATTTAAGATAAATAATCCCTTACCTGAATTTCCAGAAACATCAATAGATGAGTTTACCCAACTGAATGTAACATTGGATAAAATTCTTTCTAAAATTTCAAAAGATTACTACAGAAATAAAGAATTTAATGAGAACATTTCGCATGAGTTGCAAACACAACTGGCTGTAATTAGATCCAGTACGGAAAAAATAATCAATGAGGTAGATGAGCAAAGTAAAGGGACGAAGGAATTAAAACAAATATA
>JBFHGR010000197.1:0-4044 GCA_041583015.1 Parvicella sp.
ATAGCGAGATAAAATAGTATCGAGAAAAGACCAAACCAAAACATTGTTATATTTGTATCAATGAAAATAACCTTCGATAAAGTCATACCAAATCCTATGAAAGAAGAGCAGTTCTCGTCACAGAGTGTGTGGGGACATGGTTGCGAAGTAGATAGCGCTTTTAGTTATTTTTTGAAGTCGGGCAGCGGCAAGGGAAAAAGTACATTCTCTGCTTATATAATGGGATTGAGGTCTGATTATACAGGAACTATATTGATAGATGGTAACAACCAAAAAGACATTACTCTGGATGAGTGGTCTGATTTGAGGCAGAATAAACTGGCATTCTTAGCACAGGACATGCGCTTGTTTCCTAATATGACTTTGATTGAAAATTTATTGATAAAAAATAAATTGACCAATTTCAAAACAGAAACAGAGATCAATACACTATTGCAAGCATTAGAAATGGATCATAAGAAATCCCAAATGGCAGGCACGCTTTCTTTGGGTCAGCAGCAGAGAGTAGCGTTGATTAGGTCATTGTTGCAACCTTTTGAACTGCTATTGATGGACGAACCTTTTAGTCATATTGACGAAGCAAATATTGATAGGGCACTGAAAATTATTCTAGATGAATGTGAGCAGCAAAAAGCAGGTTATGTTTTGACATCACTTGGGTCAAATCATGGTATTGAAAATAATAAAACCATTTATTTATGATCAATAAAGCCATACAACGTACGCAAAAACCTTTTATACTATTTTTAAGTATTGCAGGTGCAGTTATTGGATTGTCTTTATTGATGATAGTTACACAAGTGTATACCAATCTTAACTTAGTAAAGCAGGGGGAGTCTGGTGCTATTAATGAACAGTTCTTGGTAATTAAGAAAGAAATAGGCGTAATGAATACCATGGGTGCCAGTTCAAGTTTATTTAGTGCGGAGGAGGTAGAGGATATAATTGCGCAGAAATTCGTTTTGGATTATGCCCCATTTGTGACTGGTAGAAATTTTGAAGTTTTTGCTGAGATGGGATTGGAAACAGGGCAAAAGGGAAGTTCATTAGGCTTTATAGAATCGTTGCCTGATAAGTTTATAGATGTAGATCCGAAGGATTGGACCTGGAACGAACAACAAGAGTTCATACCTATAATAATGCCTACTAGTTTCTTGGATATGTATAATTTTGGGCTGGCAGAAAGTATTAATTCTCCTAAGATTTCTAAAGATATGGCAGGATTACTTTCTATAAAGGTTAGAATTAAAGGAAATAATTTGCAAGGCATATATTATGGAAGGGTTACAGCCTTTAGTGATCGTATCAATTCGGCATTGGTACCGCTGGACTTTTTGTCCTACGCCAACAATAAATATGGCTCCGGTGACCAACAGGAACCATCTAAAATCATCATCGCAACGGCCAATAATAAGGATCCTAGAATTGCTAAATATTTAGAAGAAAATGGGTATGAAACCAACAATGAGCAATTGAGAGGAACCATCATAGAACGATTAATTCAACCTATCCTAACCTTTACAGGAATGCTTTGCGTTATCATTATCATCATGACTATTTTAATATTCATATTGTATGGAGAAATTCTCATTATTAAATCTAAGTATGATATTCACGTATTATCATTGCTTGGTTTTAAATGGAAGTCCATCTCTAAAGTGTTCAATCAGTTCTTCTTAAAAGTTTATGGCATAATTACTTTGATATCGTTGGTGATATTCTTCATTGTAAAAATACTTGTAGATAATGTAATCAAAGAAAACCTAGTTTTTGATAGTCTTCCAATCATTTCATGGCAAACAATTTTAGCCATGGTGCTTTTCTTGGCGATGTTTATTTCTATCAATGTGTTGAGCACAAGGAAGCAGATTAAGAAGATAGCGAGTGGGAAGAGTTAGTATTCCTACTTCAACTTAAAAACCTTCTTACTCACTACATTTTTATCCGAAATAATAGCAAAATTATAGATTCCAGCAGGTAGGTTAAGTTGATTGCCATAAATTCTATGATAATGATCACCAGCTTGTAAGTGTCCAAAATCATGTGTGTATACAGTTCTTCCATTCATATCAAATAATTGAATCTGAATAGGTGTATCATTAGTAATGTCAAATCTAATTCTAAATTCACCTGTTTCATAATGACTATAGACTTTTACTACAATATCATTCACTAATGCTTCTACATTACTAGTAATAGAATCACAATTGGTGTGAATTTTTAAGATTTGAAACTCATCCACGATTTGACCTGTAGCTCTCAAATAAGTTCCATTCAGGGTATCCCCATGAACATCTACTACCAAAGACCCTACTGCGTCTTCGGCATCACTAATGTACATAGTAGGATGATTCAATCCTGTGTCATCACCAGGTCCGGTCTTAGATCCTGAATTACCCACTACAGCATATACAATGCCTCCATGGTCGCACCCTTGACCTTTATATTTTCTATATGACTCCCCATTGTTGGGATTTCCTGAAGAGGCATCCAAAAACATTTCAGGCTCAATGTCTCCACTATTTTCATAATGACCTTTCAATAAATATGATCTTTCGTAATTATGACTGTGTCCATTCAAAACCAAATCTACCCCTCCTGCATCCAGTATAGGTAAAATATTTTTGCGCATTCCTTTCATGAATATTTCATAGAACAAATCTGAATCGTGAGATCCTTTGGTATAAGGAGGCTGATGCCAATAAGCAATAGTCCAGTTCTGAGTATTATTTGCTAAGTCTTGTGTTAGCCAATTTTCCATTGCGTTATTTCTGGCGCTTGAGTTTTGAATTTCGGAGTTAAGACAGATGTAATGAATATTAGCGTAATCAAATGAATAAAAAGCTTCTGTTCCTGAAGGAAAGCCTCCAATCTCTCCGTTTTTAGGAACGGTTACAATATCATAATATGCACCTTCGTGATTACCATGACCTGTAGGCGTAAGTAGCGTATAACCATTCATACTATTGTAATCATGATTACCAGGTGTTGGAAAAAATGGCATGAAAGGAAATATCGAATCAAATTGATCAAAAACCTTAGTTTGATACTCTGTATCTTCTCCGTCTGAATATGCATTGTCTCCCATCCACAACCATACATCGGTGTGTGTAGTACCGGTATAATCCAAATAAGACTGCATTACATCTAATTGACTCTGATTTCCTTTCCCAAAATCTCCTATCACCCATGTTCTTACAGGTTGTTCTGAACCGATGATTGGACTTGTCTTAAAATGATGATTAGCACCTGAACTCAATTGCATCGTAGATGTTCCAACAGCATAATAATAGGTGGTAAAAGTTTGTAATCCTGTGATTTTGATCTCGTGATTATCTTCAACGACAGGTTTGTCAATTACCTGAGAAAGGTTGGTAGAATCTGTGCCGTACCAAACTCTGGCGTCAGTTGGAACATCGGTACGCCACTTAATAATGATTTCAGAATTGGTTGGACTTTGCAAATAAGGTCCTCTGAGTACATTTTGAGAAATCAATATATCTCCCATTAATAGGAAAATTAGCGAAGTAAATATTTTTGTAGACATGTTAATGAGTTAAAGTGATGTGCAAGTTTATCACACCTATTTAAACTTTAGCAATAGATAAAGTTAAGCGTATATTATTATTGAACTTTTAACTGCTCTTCAATCTCTTCCCAACTCATATACACCTTCTTTTTATACTCCAAATACGCTGGAGGTGTGTTTTTGTAGTGATACACATAGTAACTCCAATCACGGCATTGCCATCCTAATCCATGATCAATGGTTCGTTGGTCGGTGGCACGTTCAAATTTGGCTCTGAACTTCTTGCTGGAATAGCCAAATCCATTGGCGATGATGCGTAATGAAGATTTGTTGTTATAATCCAAAATATGTCCTAATTCATGTCCTATCACGCCAATTTTAGCATTGAAAGAAACGCTGTCTACGGGTACTTTTACAGAAGGTGTGTTGTTGATGTAAATGATGTACTTCCTTTTGCCTTTTCTCCTAAAAACATTCAATCCTTTTGGTCTTGCTACCATGGTAGAGTTGAGGTC
>JBFHGR010000198.1:0-3911 GCA_041583015.1 Parvicella sp.
CAAATTCAATTTAAACTTTCACCAACAGGAGACTTTACTAAGCATGGGCTTGACAATATTGAATTACTTGCAAAAACTAACTTAGGAGGGGATTTTGAACTACTAAAAAAAATAGCTTCAGGAGGTGAATCCTCGAGAATAATGCTTGCCATCAAATCACTTCAATCACAAAACAAAGCATTGCCCACCATAATTTTTGACGAAATAGATACAGGCGTAAGTGGCGAGGTTGCTACTAACATGGGATCAATTATGAAAACTCTCGGGGAGAAAATGCAAGTTATGAGTATCACTCACTTACCTCAAATAGCATCAAAAGGCAAACATCATTACAAAGTTTTTAAAGAGGAGGCTAACAAAACTACTTTCACTAGAATAACTCAATTGAACGAAGATGAAAGAATCAATGAGATAGCGCAAATGCTTAGTAGCAATGAAATCACTCAAGTATCCATAGAAAACGCAAAAGAATTACTAAACAAATAGTTCTTTTCAGACTAATAATTGTAATTTTAAACTCACTATGAAGAAGTTAGTTGTATTTACAGGTGCCGGAATTAGTCAAGAAAGTGGTTTAAACACTTTTCGTGATGAAGATGGACTATGGGACAAATACAACATTGAAGAAGTTGCTACAATAGATGCTTGGCACAGCAACAAAAGTTTAGTGCTACAATTTTACAACGAGAGAAGAGTTCAAGCTTTGGCCGCTAAACCAAATAAAGCGCATTTTATTCTTTCTCAATTAGAATCTTACTTTGACGTTCAAGTCATTACTCAAAATATAGACAACTTACATGAACAAGCAGGAAGCTCCAACGTTCTCCATCTTCATGGAATGATAGACATGGCTAAAAGTTCTATTACCGGCAAATCCGTTTGTTTAAATGGGAAAGATATAGTATTAGGAGATTTATGTGAAGACGGCCATCAATTACGTCCAGATATTGTTTGGTTTGGTGAAGACGTCCCCAATATGGAAATTGCTGCTAAGATCGTTAAAGAAGCAGATATTCTATTGATTATCGGCACTTCATTAAACGTTTACCCTGCAGCAGGCCTCGTTCATGTAGCAAGCGATAACATTAAGAAATTCCTTGTAGACCCAAACCTTCAAAAGGTTAACAATGTAAAAAACCTAACTATCATAAACAAAAAAGCGACTGAAGGATTACCCACAGTCGCTGACATGCTTTTAGAAAAAGATAATTATTAATGTTTAACAACTAGTTTTTCAGTTTTTAACACCTTTCCATTATTCTTTATAGTTACGAAGTATACTCCATCTTTTAATGCTGCCGCATCAAAATTTAAGACTCCTTCATTTTCAATATGTGACTTGCCGATCAGACTTCTTTGACCTAGTAAATTTGAAACTTCATAAGAAATTTCACCTACTACACCTTCTATATTAAGAAAAGTTCTTCCGTCCGATGGATTCGGATAAATAGAAGTGACTATTGAAGACGATTCTTCCACACTTAAGTTTGCTGCACATGAAGTAGTAGTATGCGAATAAACCACATTTACATAAGCATAAACTACTGAAGGATCATTAGCGTCTACCCACTCATATTTGAAAAGTGAACAGCCATCCATATTATCGGGATAACAATGTGCGTAAAAGGTTTCATTAGTATCTCCCGCTGGAACAACGGCAGAAAGATTAGACAATTGTACAACCTCATCACCCTCATTTACAACTAGCGGACAAACAACCCAACAAGTTACATTTCTTGTACCGCTTGTCACATCAACCTCCGTTCTTCTTACCTTTAGTTCAACATCAGTTGTGCCAGAATTGTAAACAAACACACTAACTCCAATATCACTATCAGAAGGACTCCCTAACGCATCTAATGTTGCGCCATTTAAATCGCCTCCAGGATGAATCGGATCTAAAATAACAATCTGAGAAAAAGCCATTGAACAAATTCCCAAAGACATTAAAAATGTAAAAATTATTTTCATACTTATAAATATATAAAAGTCGCCACAACTAATGTTGTAGCGACTTAGTTAATTTAAATTATTTCAACAAAGAAAGTTTCTTCACTGAAGTTTGACCATTCACTATTACATGAACAAAATAAACACCATTATTTAATTGAGACAAATCCAACGCAATATTATTCTGCCCTAAAGAGAATCTTTTTGATTGATTTTTCAACACCATTTCTCCCAAACTATTAAAGACATTAACACTAACATCTGAATCATTTATTAAACCTAGGTTTAATTGAGCAATTCCATTTGACGGATTTGGGTATAATTCAATAGAATTTATATCGTTCCCGTCAATTCCCGCTGCAATTCCATTAAGTATTTGAATGTCATCTACAAATAGATTATTTCCATATGCTGAAGTACCTTTAAATGCTACCATAACAGAACTATTCCCATCATAAGCAGACAAATCAATTTCATTATTTTCCCATTCCGTAACCTCTGGAAAAAAGTTTGCGCTTCCATGAGCCGGAGCAGTTGCTAAAGCAGTTCCTTGCTTACTAAAAACGGTAGTCCACGATACTCCGCAATCTGTAGAAATTTTAGCTTCTAACTTATCATTCTCATT
This sequence comes from Parvicella sp., assembly GCA_041583015.1. Lineage (GTDB taxonomy): Bacteria > Bacteroidota > Bacteroidia > Flavobacteriales_D > Parvicellaceae > Parvicella. Next base: position 2,576 of record JBFHGR010000198.1, read on the forward strand.
TGTATACTGAGCATAAGCATGCGTAAAAAACAACTTATTACCAGTAACAGAAGACAAATCTAAATTTTCAAATACAATTGATGAATTACCCCCTGAACTTATCCCATAAAAATTCCAGAAATAACTATTTTGAGAATTTCCAAATCCTCCTAAATTCTGTGAAACAGTCGAAGATGCATTTTTATTAATTACAAATGCTCCAATTCCAGCAGGATTGTCCGAAACCGCATTTGCTGGTGCATCATCACCTAAAGCACTGGATTCAAAACCTTCCGAACGAGAATCCGCAGAAGCAATTGGGTTCAAAACACTTATTGGGTCAGCTGTAAAAACATTGTTACTAGCCACTAGTTCTGCATAACTAGCTCCAGCCTGCATATTTACTGAATATTCCAAAACATTTGCCCCAAATGAAAGAGTTATTGCTGGAAAACTATGAGTAGAACTTGCCCCTGCCGTTAATGGGGTTGTAATAGTTTGAGATACTAATGGACCTCCATTTAAAGAGTATGAAACTACATAGTCATTTATTGTTCCACTTTCGTCATTCATAACTGTAATTTCTGGCACAACATTTCCATCGCAATAAGTTGAAGGCACTGTCATATTTGAACTAGCAACTAAGTCAACCAAAGGATAACCTCCTGGCAAAACAACATCAATTGGACCTTCAGCCCCAGTAATAATATTCTGGTTACCTTCAGCAACATAAGCCGCCAAACTTAAATTATCTAAGTCATAAACTACTCCATTTAAATCTGCAGGTAAAGTATAAACATATTGTTTCGTCACCAAAGTTCCTTGTGTTGTAGTAGTTACTACTTCTCCCCATTGTCCTGTAAAGAAATGACGCAAAATATGATTATGTTCATAATTACCATTAGCTAATACTTGAGAAGGGTTTGCTGAACTCCCAGTTTGCGGTCCTTCTACACCACTTTGCAATAAAGCAACATTTAAATTTACACTCGATGGAGCTGTTGTACCTGTAAAATACATTTCAACATCTACTGTCAACTCTCTTGTTGAATAATCTAATGAACCTTCCAAAGCTACATTCACATAACTAGCTTCTCCAAGTACCGTTGGAGCGTTTGGCGTCCACTCAGTTCTATCCATAGCCGTAGTACCAGCGGCCCCCATCTCACTTCCTGAAAAGTTTCTTCTATTTATAGTCCCTCCAGGGTATCCTGTCAACCCAGTTTGATTAACTATACTTGTTCCAAAACTTGTTCTAAAATCAGGATCTCCTGGATCAGGATCAGCAAAACCACCTACATGAATATTTACTAAAACAACATCATCAGGATTTGCATCATGTAGTTGTTGCGCTTTC
>JBFHGR010000199.1:0-3895 GCA_041583015.1 Parvicella sp.
AATGCAGCCAACTGTGTCTCTAGCGCGCTTAAAATAGCATCTATGGTTGTCTCATCATCCGATAAGAGCATAACTTGACTGTCGGCCCCGTGCTCTGCTTGTGAGAGTAAATCTGCGGCAACGTAACTTGGCACACATGTTTTGTCGGCTATAATTAGTACTTCGCTAGGTCCTGCAGGCATATCTATTGCCACACCATCTTGCTGAATCAACTCTTTGGCTTTGGTGACATACTGATTGCCTGGTCCAAATAGCTTGTAGGTAGCAGGTATTGTTTCAGTTCCATAAGCCATGGCTCCGATTGCTTGTGCTCCGCCCACTTTAAATATTTTTGTAATGCCTACCAAATTGGCTGTGTATAAAATAGCAGCATTGATTTTACCTGACTTATCTGGAGGTGTACACAAGACTATTTCTTCACACCCTGCTAGTTTGGCTGGAACACCCAACATCAAGATAGTAGAGAAGAGTGGCGCAGATCCTCCTGGAATGTATAATCCCACTTTCTGAATCCCTACAGATTTTCTCCAACAAGTCACACCTTGTGTTGTCTCAATCTTCTCTTCACTAGAAAACTGCGTTTGGTGAAATTTCTCAATATTCCCCTTAGCCAATTGAATAGCACTTTTCAATTCCATAGAAACCAAACCCTTTGCCGTTTCAACCTCCTCCTTGGTAACCTCCAGCGAATCCAACTTCACTTGATCAAATTGATCTGCATAATCCAGCAATGCTTTATTACCCTTTTGCTTTACTTCTCTCAGTATCCCTTGCACCGTAGCCGTCAGTTCCGCCTTGTCAATCCCCGGCCTAGCGGTCAGAGATTCCCAGTTTTCTTTATTTGGTTGTATTATCTTTTTCATTTTGTTACGATTTTTGGATTTCACGATATACGATTTCACGATTTCCTTTGTTAATTAAGGTCTTGGAGTGATTTTGGGCTCCCTCCGCTTTGTACATTGTACAAAATACATTGTACTAGTATCAAAGAACCATCTTATCCACTGGCACAATCAAAATCCCTTCTGCTCCTGCATTCTTCAATTCATCAATCACATTCCAAAATTTATCTTCATCAATCACACTGTGAAGCGAACTCCAACCTTCTTCTGCCAACGGCAGCACTGTAGGGCTTTTCAAAACAGGAAGAATCGAACTCACTTCTTTGATTTTATCATTGGGTACATTCATGAGAATATATTTGGTGTTTTTGGCTCTCAATACCGCTTGAATTCTGAAGAGTAACTTCTCGAGTATCTGCTCTTGCTTTGATGTTAACTGACTTGATTTAATCAAAACCGCCTCCGATTTTAAGATGACTTGAGTTTCTTTCAATCCATTTTTAAAAAGTGTGCTGCCAGTACTAACAATATCACAAATGCCATCCGATAGCCCAATGTTGGGAGCAATTTCCACAGAACCAGAAATGGTGTGAATCTCAGCATTGGTGTTGTTTTTGTCTAAGAATGCTTGAAGTGTGTTAGGGTAGGAGGTGGCAATTTTTTTCCCATTGAAGTAAGTCAAGGATTCGTCTTCCACTTCCTTAGGAATGGCCAAAGAAACTTTGCATTTGGAGAAACCTAGTTGTTGTACAATTTCGACTTTATTCTGCTTTTCAATCAATAAGTTCTCTCCGATAATAGCGATATCTACCACACCATCTTCCACATATTGCGGTATGTCAGAATTACGTAAGTAGAGTATTTCCATTGGGAAATTTCCTACACTTACTTTGAGTTGATCAATGCCGTTCTCTACAGAGATGCCACAGTCTTTCAGTAGTTTGAGGGAGTCTTGGTTAAGTCTTCCGCTTTTTTGGATAGCAATTTTAAGTTTACTCATTTTGTTATTTAGTTACAAAGTCTGAGTAAACGAAAAGGTCTAGAAACAAAAAAACCGTCTGATTACTCAGACGGTTTTTTATTAATATGTTTTAATTATATCATAGCATTACCTGTTCGCCTGAGAGCAAATATGGAAATGATGATGATGTAATTGTATAAAATTCATTGTTTCGTTTTCTTAACGCCACAAATATAATAGATAATTTTTGACTTATGCAAATATTAGAAGGTACAATGTGCTATGTCAGTTTTACTTTGTACAAAGTGCGCAAGCACGACCATACATTGTACATTATACATTTCCCTTCAACAAAAAATAAAATTAAATATCAAATTCTCAACAAGAATCCTAAATTTGCCGCACAAAAAAAATAACACATATAGATTACTACACACAACACAAAAGATTATGCCAACAGTATCACAAAAGGCTCATGCCATGCCATCGTCACCGATTAGAAAGTTAGTTCCTTTTTCTGAAGCTGCTAAAGCAAAAGGAAGACACGTTTATCATTTGAATATTGGGCAACCAGATATTGCTACACCTCAAGTAGTATTAGATAAGATGCATAATTTGGACTTAAAAGTAGTAGAGTATTCGCATTCTGCAGGCTTTCAGTCTTACCGTGAAGGCTTGGCTAAGTATTATGCTAATATTGGTATTGAACTAGATCCTACTAAAGACATCATGATCACTACAGGTGGTTCGGAAGCATTGATTTTTGCTTTTCAAACTTGCCTTGAGCCTGGTGATGAATTGATTATACCTGAACCTTTTTATGCTAATTACAATGGGTTTGCAACTACCTCTAATATCAATGTAGTGCCAGTTACGGCAAGTATTGAAAATGGATTTGCTTTACCGCCAATTGAAGAGTTTGAAAAGAAAATTACTTCCAAAACAAAAGGAATCTTAATCTGTAATCCTGGTAACCCAACTGGTTATGTATACAGTGCAGAAGAGTTGGATGTTCTTAGACAAATTGTTAAAAAGCATGATCTATTCTTGTTTGCTGATGAAGTATACAGAGAGTTTTGCTACGGAGGTGTGCAGCACACGAGTTGCTTGTCATTAGAGGGAATTGAAAACAATGTAGTATTGGTAGATTCAGTTTCTAAGCGTTACAGTATGTGTGGGGCTAGAATTGGCGCATTGATTTCTAGAAACAATGAAGTAATGTCTATGGCTTTGAAGTTTGGACAGGCAAGGTTATCTCCTCCTACTTTCGGACAAATTGCAGGTGAAGCGGCTTTAGAGACTCCTCAAAGTTATTTTGATGAAGTAAGTGCGGAATATGTGGAGCGTAGAGATATCTTAGTAGATGGTTTAAACAAAATACCAGGTGTAATTTGTCCTAAGCCAAGTGGCGCGTTTTATGCTATTGCTCAACTACCAATTGACAATTCAGATAAGTTCTGTCAGTGGTTATTAGAGGAATTCGAGTACAATAACGAAACTGTAATGATGGCACCTGCAACAGGTTTCTATGCTACAGAAGGTTTAGGTACACAAGAAGTGAGATTGGCGTACGTCCTCAACAAAGAGTCATTGGTGAAGTCCGTAAAGTGTTTGGAAGAAGCATTGAAGGTTTATCCGGGGAGAATGAATTGATGTTTGATGTCGGGCATTATTATAAACCTAAAACCTATAATCTAAAGTCTAACATCTAGGGTCTATAGTCTAAAATCTAAAAAAAATGAAATTCGGAGTTATAGATGTAATTGATAACGTAAACTTTACCTTACCTAAGTTAGATCCCAACTATCTAGTTTGCCAAGAGCCGATTCCATATAATCAAGTAGAATTTAGACTGGGAGCACCTGTGTGGGCCGACAAAAACTATGTAGGAACACTTTTTCCTCCCAAAACACCGCAGCGCTTATTCTTGCATGCCTATGCTAAGCAGTTCAATAGCATTGAAGTGAATGCTACGCGTTTTGGTTCTCCCAAACCTCATATCATAGACCGCTGGATGGATAGCGTGCCTGATGATTTTAAGTTTTCTTTGAAGATTCCTCAAGTGGTGACGCATCGCAAGGATATGAATGAG
>JBFHGR010000200.1:0-3859 GCA_041583015.1 Parvicella sp.
CCTTAAAAACTGGTATTTTTGATAAGTTTGTTTCCATAAACTTTTCTCTGAATTCTAGTACATCTGCATTCAACTCAATTGCTACAATCTCATTTCTAGGCACCATACAATCCCTTGCCATTACCTCGTTGAAATTTAAGGCATTGTGAAATAATTTAACCTCATAATCTTGTTCCTCATCATCAGAGTGGGCACTCAAGCCTTCCTCTAAAAACACATCCAAATCTACTTTTTCAAAAGAAACAAAATCTTCATCCTCTTCTTTTTTTATGAAAATTCTCAAGATCAATTCGGCAATGCCAATGGTAACGAAAGTGGGTAAAAAAAGTATGATATAAACAATGAAGAGCGGAATTGCAGTTACCGTCAAAATACTGTTGGCATTAATTCTAAAAATAGATTTTGGAAGAAATTCTGCAAAAAACAATAAAATAATGGTAGATATCAATGTTTGAATCATGACAACTCCAAAACTTGTTTCCGACATTGGCACGCCCAACATCATATTGACAGCGGTCCCCATAAAAATGGAATAAATCACAATCGTGACATTATTCCCAAGAAGCATGGTGCCAATAAACCAAGATGGTTTAGTAGAAAAATAACCCAAAATTTTGGACGCAACACCTCCTTGCTCTTTATCAATTGCAATTTTAAGTCTATTTGCAGAGACAAAGGCAATTTCAACACCTGAAAAAAAAGCAGAAAGTAATACTGTGGTGATAATGGTTAAGACAATGACGGCAGATTCGTCCATAGATGATTTAAATTTCTAAACCAAAAGTATAAAAATATTCAGTAAAACACTTACTACTTTTCTAAATATCTATCTTATTATATTTACAACATGAAAAACGCAAAAAATCATGCAATTCTATTTTACAATGTTGAAAATCTATATGATGTTCATGACGACCCCAAGGTGAGTGATGCAGAATTCACTCCAAATGGAGATAAAAAATGGAATATTGAAAGGTACCACAGAAAATTAAACGCGCTTTCCAAAGTTATTTTAAGCGCTTCCAAAAAGCACCCCATTGTTGCAGGATTCTCAGAAGTAGAAAACCGGAGTGTTGTAGAAGATTTAATTTTAAAAACCGACTTAGTAAACTTTAATTACACAGTAATCCATCAAGACAGTCCTGACAACAGAGGAATAGATGTCTGTTTAATTTATGATAAAGATTTCGTAAAAAGAATTACACATGAATTTTTAAGAGTAGACTTCCATTGGAATCAGGATATCAAAACAAGAGATATATTATTTTTTAGATGCCAAATAAACAACGAAACCTTTCTAATTGTGGTTAATCATTGGCCATCTCGAAGAGCTGGGGCAGACGAAACAGAAGACAAAAGACTTCATGTGGCCACGGCTGTAAAAAACAAACTAAAAACACACCAAACTAATTTCCCTAATGACAAAATATTGGTTATGGGCGACTTCAATGACGAGCCACAAGACAAAAGTATTGATAGGATTCTTAAATCCAAAAGACACAAAAACATCAAACAAGATGAATTCTATAACTTAATGACCGAAGCAGATAAAAACGAAAAAGGCACCTCTTCTCACATGGGAGAATGGTTGATGATTGATCAAATGATGATTAATAGAAACTTTCTTCAAAACAACAATGATGGACTTGGTGTCAAGAACCAAAAAGCCAAAATTTATTCAGGGAATGATGTACTATACTGCAGGGCCAATGGCAACTGTCAGCCCAACCAAACTTATGGTGGGGACTATTACTTGGGAGGGATATCAGATCACCTCCCAGTATTAATAGAATTAGAGTAAATCGCTTACGATTGTTTCTCTGTCTTTTCCTTCATTGATGGCATCCAAAATATCGGCAACCTTAGCATCTTGAATAGATGTAAACCCTATTTGAATGGCAAATTTTGAAAGTAAATTCATTTCTTTGGCATCAATAACACCATCCGAATGGATAATATCAACCATATCAACCATATGCTCTAATCTTTCTTCTTTACTTACCGGAGGAATTACAGGAATAGCTTTTGGGCTATCAATGATGCTTCCAATTTGAGCATAAGTCAAACCAACTTTACGCCCAATTTTATGAATTAAAAGTAATTCATCATCACTAACATGACCATCCGCTTGTGCTAATAATACTAGGTTTTTTACATGACCTTTATCTTGGGTTGTTTCACCACTTTCAAAAAAACTTGCTATCGACATTATTGTTAATTTTTGGCAAAAGTAGGAGTATTATCCTTTTTATTGAAAGTAATTGAACCATTTTTTATTAAATTTGTATCAACAGTCAAAAATACTATGTCAGTAATAGAACAAATACAAGAAGTTTTAGAAGTAGAAGAAGTTGTTGTTGATCAAAACGACATCATCCTTTACAATGATGACCACAACACATTTGACCACGTTATCAATCAATTGGTAAAATACTGTGATCATGAAATGACACAGGCAGAGCAATGCGCATATATTGTTCATTACAATGGTAAATGCCAAGTAAAAAGAGGTGAATTTAAAAAATTAAAACCAATTTGTGAAGCATTACTAGATCAAGGTCTAACCGCAAAAATTGAATAGTCAACGTCTCTTTTGTTGACATTCACCGAAATACCTCTATCAAATTGTATTTCTCCTGAATCGTTTTTTACTTTTGTATGTATAAAATTAAAAAACAATGAAAAAATTTGCCTTTATACTTGTATTGGCCTCGATAGTTATCTCATGTGCCAAAGTGCCAATAACTGGAAGAAGACAGTCTAATTTAATGCCTGAGTCTAACCTGATAGAAATGGCAAAAACTCAATATGCAGAATTCTTAGCATCTGCAACAGTACTGCCAGAAAACGATGCTCGATCACAACGTGTGAGTAGAATTGGGAAAAAAATTCAAGTAGCTACGGAAAACTTTTTGAATGCTAAAGGTTATGAAAAAAGGTTAGTAGGTTTTGAATGGGAATTTAAAACAGTTGAAGAAAATACAGTCAATGCTTGGTGTATGCCTGGAGGTAAAGTTTGTGTTTACACTGGTATTTTACCTCTCGCTGCAACAGATGATGAATTAGCAGTTGTAATGGGACACGAAATCGCTCACGCCATTGCAAGACATGGTAACGAACGTATGAGTCAACAAATGATTGTAAACGGTGTAGGTACAGTTTTATCACCTGCAGACACTACTCAGACAAGTATTTTCCAGCAAGTATTCATGGGATCTGCAACGCTTGGCATGTTAAAATACGGTAGAAATCATGAAACAGAATCAGATAAATTAGGATTAGTTTTTATGAAATTAGCCGGGTATGACCCAAATGCTGCAGTAACGTTTTGGGAAAAAATGGCTTCTTCTGGAGGGCAAAAACCACCAGAAATACTAAGTACGCACCCTAGTGATGAAAGAAGAATTGCCGATATTAAGGAGTTCTTACTAGAGATTGATAACTACACTAAATAATCAAAATGTAAAATTTACTTTGCTTATAAAGTAAGTTCTATTAATTTTGCAATATAAAATGGCTTCGTAGCTCAACTGAATAGAGTACTTGATTACGGCTCAAGAGGTTCCAGGTTTGAATCCTGGCGAGGTCACGATTTTAAAAGCCCAGCATAATTATGTTGGGCTTTTTTGTTTCTTGCTGAGAAAGTATCTTGATGGAATAAGTATATAACTTCATGTCTTAGTAAAATGAATAGAAATTATAAGTTGCTTATTCAGGTTGGGTATAACTTTTTTAATTTTGTTGTTGTGGAACATTTGGTGTTTATCTTTGATATTGAAAATCCACGCGAAGGGATTCGCGCGGGAGCGGGGGGAACACGGTCAAGTAAATATTGGTTTAGGAAGAAATGGAGAAGGTA
>JBFHGR010000201.1:0-3850 GCA_041583015.1 Parvicella sp.
ACACAGCCATCTTCGGTAGTAACTGTCAATTCAACATCATAACTACCATCCGATGAATAAAGATATGTTGTGTTTTGATCAGTATTATCAATTGTACCGTCATTAGTAAAGTCCCATTCCCATGTATCGATAACTGCTCCATTGCCATTTGAATTATCTGTAAAAACATAAGCTTCTCCATCACAAACATCCACTAAGTCAAAATCAGCGGTTGGGTTATCAAATACATTAACAGATATGGTTTCATTATCAATACATCCTTCATCACTTGTCACTGTGAGTACAACATTGTAAGATCCACTTCCAGCGTATGTATAAGTAGGATTTTGAACAGCACTAGTACCTACAGCATCTCCAAAATCCCACGACCAATTTGTAATTGTCCCTGTTGTGACAGCAGATGCGTCAGAAAATGACATCACCGCTCCATCACATACATCTACCTGATTAAAATCTGCTGTTGGTACCGGATTAATTGTGACAGGCAGAGTAACTGAATTTGAACATCCATTTGCGGTAACTGTCAAAGTAGCATCAAATACACCTGCAGATGAATATCCATTTGTTGGATTTTGTGTTGAATTATCTATAGAACCATTATCGGTAAAATCCCAATCCCAACTAGTAATTGTTCCTGATGCAACCGAAGAAGCATCCGTAAATTGAGTAATCGTCCCTTCACAAACAGTATTTACAGTAAAATCTGCCACAGGAATAGGTTTGACTGTGACTGAATGATTAACAGTATCAAAACATCCATTGATACCTGACACCAATCGAACATCAAAAGTTCCAGGCGTACCATATTGATGACTCAAACCGTTGGAATAATCTATATTTCCATCATCCAAAGTCCATTCCCAAAAATCGATAGGATTTCCAGTATTAGTAGTAGAATTATCCGTAAATGTTATAGATTCTCCAAGACACACTGAAGTTGGCACCGCTGTAAAAGCCGCATCCGGGATGTCAATAGATGCATTTACAGTTGCATTAAGCGTTACACTACACGCTGCTCCTGTTAAAGGAATAATATCAACAGTGTAATTTCCTCCAATATTGGTAGTTAAGTCTTGAGTTGTAGCACCATTACTCCATAAGTAACTTGCTGCCCCTGCAGGAGCAGATAATGTAACAGGATCATTGTCACAAATAACAGTACCAGGTGGGATTAACTCCAACGGAGAACATTCAGCATCTACATATGCGTATCCATAGTGACCACTTTGAGAACAATCGCCAGCAATAAATTCTATTGTAACATTCTGACCAATGTAAGCGTCCAATGGAGCAAAAACGGTAGACCAATCTTTATACCATCCTCCACTATAACTTTGCCATCCTGCACCAGGATTACCACTAGCAACTACTTGATACTCTCCACAAGGTATGATTATACCATTGTCATCATATAAATTTACTTTAAAAAAAGGTTTTTCACCTAAATCGTGACCAGAAGGATCTTGTAAAACAACGGCATAACTATATGTGAAAACCGCATTATTCATTGAAACCATAAAGGTTTGTTTAACACTTGCCGCTTTTTTGCCTGTTCCTGTTCCATCTCCTAACCTCAAAGAATAAGTTCCTCCATTAGGGTTTGTCATTGGAATTCCAACCACAGGATCTACACCAGCAGTCATAATTGTATGATGAGCATCTGGCGCTCCTAAAAGTGTTGCCCCAACCATTTCTGCAGGGTTGGTATTCACACTTCCTGTATACATTTCCCAGCCATTCAATGTTCCTTCTTCAAAATCCATATTCACACATGGTCCTCCGGCAGCTTTAGTTTGTATTGATGAGATTGAATAATCCTCAGCATATGGTTCCAATGTTAAATCCAACTCTCCAGCATCTTCTCTTACTCTGGAAAAAACATAAGATTCCAATGTGTCCAAATCAAACTTATCGTCTACATACATATCTATTATTGAAGCACTTAAATCTCCAATATACATACGGTTCTTCAACTTAAACTCAAAAGTATTTACCCCAAATTCTTTTCTGAACCTATCTAAAGCATCAGGATTGGAAAAATAGACTTGAATACCTTTTTCGGCATGTAAGATTTTCTGTTCGCTTGTCATTGAGGCAGTATTCTGCCCATACAAAGCACTGTTCAAAACCAAAAAAAACAATACAGTTAATGAATTGAGTAGAATATTTTTTTTCATAATAGTAGTGATGTATAGGTTAGTATGCTTGCTTCTTTTTAAACGACTTAAATTCTAAAGGTTGCCTAAATATATGTAAAATACAGACATAAAATACTTTTTATTATGAACGGCAAATACTATTTCGAAGAATGACACACATAAACTCAACAGATAAAAACCCAACTAAAACCCTAAACCATCAAGCACTTACAACAAAATGAACCAATTCAACTAAAAGTTTCATCAAGAAAAATTATGTCAAAAAAAAAATCACTTTTACAAAGTGATTTTAGACAAGAACTACTTACATAATCAAAGCACAGAGACTAAAGATCGATAGTTTTATTAATTAGAAATGAGATAACGTCATTTAGGATTTCCGCCTCATCCTTTCAAGAACTAATTGTTCACTTTAATAAAGTAAACTACCTCAACAACATAACGTGACCAAGTTTTTCAACATGTTCTCCCGTATATTTATCCTTGGCTTGTATTTTCCAAACGTACGCGTCTTGAACACATTTCTGACTTTTGTACTCACCATTCCAAGAGCCATTTATGTTATCTGTAGAATATAACAGCAGACCCCATCTATCAAAAATCATTAAGAGATAATCATCTTCGGAATACCCAAATAAAGATGGCATAAAGAAATCATTAACCCCATCTCCATCTGGAGTAAATGAATTTGGTATATATAAATTGGAAAACCCTTCTATATAGACATATCCACATGTATCATGCTCACATCCATGAATAGTCTCCACATGCAAACATACTTGATAAGTTCCACTGTCTTGATCTGGAAAGGTAAATGTTGGACTAACTTCATCAGATGTACCAAGTCCAGCAAAATCCCAACTATTAAAATCACTAATTAAAGACTCATTGATAAAATCAATCGTTGGCTCATATACAGTTCCTTCAAGAGGGTCATTAGAAAAATTTGCTACTGGTATAGGGTAAACAGTAATCATGTCATACTCTGTGGCAGAAGTTGTACACCCAAAATCACTAGTCATAGTTACAGAGACGGTATAAGTTACATCCACTAAACTGTTATTTGTATAACAATGAACTGGAGTAGCATCAGTAGATGCTGTCCCATCTCCTAAATTCCATAAATATGAATTAATATAACCAGAAGCTATGGTTGAATTATTTACAAAGTCAGGACACCAAGTAGAACATCCATCAGGGTTGGGTGATGAAAAATCAATTACTGGATTTGGATGGATTGTTACAGTGTTTGTGGTGTTATTTACACACCCATTATTACTTACAACATCCAAAGTTACCGTATAAGTACCAGGCCCTGGATAATTGGTATTTGCAAATTGACCCACAGTTGTTGTTGCAGGAGTTGTTCCAAAATCCCATGACCATCCTACTATACTATTATTGGTATTTGCATTTGAAACAGTTGAATAATCTGTAAAACTTGCCACAGTACCATCACAAACATCATTTGATATGAATTGAGCAACTGGCGTTGGGTATATTTCTACAGGAGCTGCATACATATTTGTACATCCGTTGTTAGATGTAACTGTTAGCATCACATTATAAACTCCTTCATTGGCAAAAGTTTGAGTTGGATTCTCCAATATTGAGGTCGCCCCCATTCCAAAATCCCATGCAAAATCTGTGATTGTACCAGAAGAAACACTTGAATTATTTGTAAAAGTCAC
>JBFHGR010000202.1:0-3798 GCA_041583015.1 Parvicella sp.
ACAAGAGTTCAACTTCCTCAGCCTAAAAACGAATTAATTCATAAAACAGAGATGTTTAACGATACTTACGTAACTGTTACAGATACCTATTATTATCTTGGAAATTCTCAAATCTGGACTACGCATAAGAAGTATTACATTAATGCTATTCAGTTTAATAAAACTGACAGCAATAAAAGGCAATAGCAAATAATTCCTCTCTTAATATTCGTATTAAACAATTGTAAAAACTACCTTTGCAGTCACATTAAAAACGAATAAAATATGTCAGTAAGAAGCCTAGAGCCAAAAGTAATTTGGAATCATTTTGAAGATTTAAATGCTGTACCAAGACCTTCTAAAAAAGAAGAAAGAGTCATTGCATTCATGATGAAATTTGGAGAAGATTTAGGTCTTGAAGTGTACAATGACCCTTGTGGTAATGTCATCATCAAAAAACCGGCAACTGCTGGAATGGAAGATAGACAAACTGTGATTCTACAATCACACTTGGACATGGTACACCAAAAAAATGGTGATACTGAGTTTGATTTTGACACACAAGGAATAGAAAGTTACATAGATGGTGACTGGGTTACTGCAAAAGGAACTACACTTGGTGCTGACAATGGAATGGGAGCAGCAGCTGCGATGAGCATATTATCTTCTACAGATATTCCTCACCCAACAATTGAAGCCTTATTTACAATTGACGAAGAAACTGGAATGACTGGTGCTTTTGAATTAGAGCAAGGCATTTTAGAAGGTACTATTTTATTAAACCTTGACACAGAAGATGATGACGAGTTTTCTATTGGTTGTGCAGGCGGTGTAGACACTAATACTTCTTACAATTATATTCCTGAAGCGCCATACAAAGATGCGTTTGCTTATAACATCACAGTAAAAGGATTGAAAGGAGGACACTCTGGAATGGATATCCACTTAGAAAGAGGAAATGCTAATAAAATTATCAATAGACTATTGGCAGAAGGACAAGCATTTGGTTTGCAAATAGCAGAAATCAACGGAGGAAGTTTAAGAAACGCCATTCCAAGAGAAGCAACTGCAACTGTTGTAGTTATGGATGACACTTACTTGGAAGCACTAGACTTAGCCAAAGAAGAAATCATGGAAGAATTTGCTATTTCTGATGACAAACTAATCATTGAAGTAGAAAAAACAGATTTACCAGCAGAGGTCATGAGTGCAGATGACACCATAAAAGTTATTCAATCTTTGTATGCTGTATTTAATGGTGTTTACAGGATGAGTTCTGCAATACCAGGATTGGTAGAGACTTCATCATCTTTAGCTAGAGTAATTGTAAAGGATGGTGAGTTTATTACTAAATCACTTCAAAGAAGTAGCGTGGAAAGCAGCAAATATGATGTTGCTCACACTGTGGGCTCTGTATTTAGCTTGGCAGGGTGCGAAGTTGAGCATACAGGTTCATACCCAGGATGGGCGCCAAATCCTAAATCACCAATATTGGATATCATGGTTGATTTATACAAAAATAAATTTAATGAAGACCCACAAGTTAAGGCTTGTCATGCAGGATTGGAATGCGGCATCATAAACGAACGTTACCCAGGATTGGATATGATTTCATTTGGACCTACTATCAAAAACCCACATTCTCCGGATGAGAAAGTGAATATTGCATCTGTTCAGAAATTCTTTGGATTCTTTTTGGATGTTTTGGCTGCTACGCCAAAGAAGTAATTATTACTTAAATAAATTTAGAAGGTCATTTTGCAATTGCAGGATGGCCTTTTTTAATTATTACTTGTCTTTGTTTTTCTAACCGGTCTCGGCTTCAACTTAGGTTCTGGTCCACAATCACCACCTTGACTATAAATTAACTTATTAGTATAATGGCAACACTTTAACATGCTACCATTTTTCACATCTGTACTAAGATTCACTATAAAACCATTAGTACTTCCAACTCCTTCTATAAACTTAAAAGTCTTCGAATCTTCTTTACCATTCAATTTAGCGTGTATCATTTTTTGATTGCCTTCTAACATCTCTACTTGAGAAACAATCAATTCGCCTTCTAATTGATTACATAAAATACTTTTAACGGTATCACCTACCTTCACATTGAAATCATACATCAAGTACTCTTTTTCTTCATCATGAAAAGACCTTAAATAGACGTTCTTAGTGACAGAATCTATTCTAATAAAAAACTGTTTTTGAGGTTTACCATCTAGAAAAAATGGCATTGAAGTATTCAATTTGTAATAAATATTTTTGGTAGAATCTATCCTCCCAATTTTACTCGTAGTTTGAAAAACTTCTTTACTGGTAACTTTAAATTCTTCGGCATTCCAAGATGTGTTTGACAAATACCAATGTGAATTATAGAAATCAAACTCCTTTTGTGCCGTAAACACAAAACAACTAACCATAAAAGATATAATGAGAATAATTTTCAACCCAGTAATTTTTACTGAAAAGTACAAATACTATTCCCCAATTGCAAATTGCGCATATTTAGTTTTAATATCCATCTCCAACCACTTGGACTCATAATAAGTTCGGATGCCCATTTTGTAAGTTATATCTGGCGTAGTGTCATTCAGTAACTCACCATAAACATCCCAAGATTTTAATTTCAGATCATAATTATGTTCTTTTATTTGCTCCAAAGTATATTCAAACAGTAAATCACTATCTGTTTTGATATTGATGATTCCGCCAGGCCTTAAAATCTTACGATATCTTTCTATAAATAACGGTGATGTCAATCTTTTCCTTGGTCTTCTTGGCTGCGGATCACTAAAAGTCAACCAAATCTCTGCAACTTCGTCTTTCGCAAAAAACTTATCTATAAAGTCAACTTTAGTCCTTAAGAAACCTGCGTTTTCTATCCCTTCTTCAAGACAAGTAGTTGCACCTCTCCAAATTCTATTTCCTTTGATATCTACACCAATGAAATTGTAATCTTTATACTTGCGCGCTAAACCAACAGTATACTCCCCTTTACCACAACCTAATTCTAATATAATCGGATTATCATTACCAAACATCTCTTTACTCCAGTTTCCCTTAAGCGGATACACATCATCAGACATTGCTTCTTCTGTAGTAGGTTCTACCACATTAGAATATTCATGTAAGGCTGCAAATTTTCTAAGTTTATCTTTTCCCATAACGAGGGCGAAAATAGTTATTTTCTTCGATGTTTCGATATCACGATATCACGATTTACGATTTCACGGTTATACGACTAAAGATGCTAGATGCTAGATGCTAGATGCTAGATGCTAGATGCTAGATGCTAGATGCTATGCAAAATTAATTTCCATATTAAACAAAAGTGCAAATTAATGCTAAACTTTTATTCAAATAAAACATTGACTCATTGTTACATTGTAATATTGCTACATTATAATATTGTCACATTATTTTTCACTAAATTCGTAATGCATTGAAAATCCAAAAACATTGAACAAAATCACTACCATAATTATAGAAGACGAAGAAGCATCAAGGGAGACATTGAGGAATTATTTAACCAAGTACTGTCCTCAAGTAGAAATTCTTACAGAGTGTAAAGACATTATTGAAGGGCAAACCGCAATTGAAAAGTTTCAGCCTGATTTCATCTTCCTGGATGTTGAAATGCCTTTTGGTAACGCATTTGACCTTCTAGAAAGGCTAGAAAATATCAATTTTAAGATTGTTTTTGTGACTGCTTACAGTAACTATGCTGTGAAGGCTTTAAACTACAGCGCAAGTTATTATATCTTGAAACCAATAGACATTGAAGAACTAGAAAATGCAGTGGAGAAAATTCAAGAA
>JBFHGR010000203.1:0-3796 GCA_041583015.1 Parvicella sp.
ATGTAAATTTTAATCCAGCAACCTGTATTTTTTCATAACCTGTTAGTTCCTCTTCGTTTATTTTAGATAAATAGTACTTTGAGCTATCACGCTCTTTTAATTTATTGTAAATCTCCACCATACCAATAAAGGTTTGGTTTAATTCATTTTGATTGTCCGATTTTTTAAAAATCTGTAATGCTTTTTGATTATAAAAAATAGCCGAGTCTAAATCTCCTTTAGCATCAAATATTTGAGAGAGATTGTATAATACTATCGCTTTGTATTTTTTTTCTTTGTTGTATTTTAATGATTCTTTATAAAATACAATTGCTTGCGCATAATCTTTAGAGTAATCTAAAGCAGTTCCTTTATTTGATAATAAATGAGTTAAATAAACATCATTATTTTGTTTGGATAGTTTTATTCCTTTGTTAGCTTCATCTAAGGCTAATTTAAACTCTTGTAAATTAATGTATATAGAACTTTTAATTACATAACCATATATTCTTTCTTTGACATTTTGATTTGGCAAATAGGTGTCTGCACTATCTTGATAAATTAACGCCTTAGTGTAGTCTCTAACATAAGCACTTTGAAGACCTGCTATATAAGAATAGTATGAGGCTACTAAGACAGAGTCATTTATTTTTTTTGATATCTCAATTGACTTTAGTAGATTAGAAACGCCTAGATCTATATCATTTGTTGCAATTATGGCAACACCTTTTTTGGCATAACTTTTCGCCAAAAGAGTATCATTTTTTAGGCTCTTAAATATTGTTATTGAAGAATCAATATATTTTACGGCCAAATAGTTTTTATAATCTTTGCTGTACTCATCTCCTATTGCAAAGTATGTTTTTCCTTTTTCGAGTTTACTTTCTTTAATCGTGATTAACTTTTTTAAGCTATCAATTTTCAAGTCAGTTGCAAATACATAAGTCATGTTGGAAAGCAATACTAAAAAAAGGGTGAATTTTTGAGCAAATTTGTAATATTTCAAAGCTTTGTTTTTAAAATTTAAAAAAGTCAACATCCATTTTGTTTGTTTCTTTTCGTTAGAATACAAATATAATTTGAAATTTCTTTCTTCAACTTGTTTGATTTCTTAATCTTTTCTAGGAGAATATTAAGTTTTATTAAATCTTTATTAGTTGATTCATTTTGTATTCCTACCCTCTTTACCTTCACTTGTTTTCCTTTTTTAAATTGATTTGAAGAGGCTTAATAGCCTCTTCAAATCAAAAATTATTACTTAGTAATCACAATGCTTTCAGTCATTACTGTATTTTCATTAATTACAGATATGGTATATATTCCTCTTGCTAAGAGTGATACATTTAATTGAATTTTATAAGTTAAAAACTGAAGTGGAACATTCATTTTTTTCCCCTGAACATCATATACAATTACTTTAGAATTTTCCTTTGAGCTTTTCGATAGTTCTATGTTAACGATATCTGTTGCTGGATTTGGGTAAACCTTAATACTTAAGGGCCTTGCTTCTGTTTTATTAATATCCGTTGAGATATTTGCATCAAATACGCAAAGGCCAAAAGATCCATAATCATTACTGTTTGCTCCTTGGATTCTCATGTAAATTGTTTCTCCAGGAATTAATCCTGTTGCCGTAGTATAAGGCATAAGATTACTTCCAACATCATCAATACACCCAAACTCTATTAGGCCATTGCAGCTATTTCCGTAGTAAAGTGTTAAAACACCATCTTGCATTCCTGCTGCTTGCGTATAGATCGTGAATTGACCTGATGAAGGTGCTTCTGCTTTAAACCAAACATCTCTTTCGGCTGTAAATAGACAGTTTGGAATAGGTAATGTATTGGTTATGGTTGCAAGTGTATTGTCGTAGTAATTATATTGGCACGTGTTGTTTACGCTTAGTAAAGTTGCACTACATGGTAGGTCATTAGTTAGATTGCTGGTTACCGTCATTGTTATAGTGTTACTAATAGCTGTTGATGGAATTGCACATTGTGAATTACTAGTAACTTGACATGAAATTGCATCACCATTAGTAAGAGAGTTACTTGTATACGATGGTGAGTTTGTGCCAACATTACTTCCGTTTATTTTCCATTGATATACAGGTGAAGTCCCTCCATTTGTTGGAGTTGCTGTAAATGTCGTTGTCGTACCAAATACGATATTATTACTTGGAGAAACCGAAATACTTAAAGTAGGAGTCACGGAAGAATTCACATTCATTATTATACTATTACTTGTTATAGCATTTGTCGTTACACATGGTCTACTACTGATTAATTCACAAGTGATAATATCTCCATTATTAATTATTGAAGTACTGAAGGTTGTTCCGTTGCCAACAGTAGCACCATTTTTTTTCCATTCATAAAATGGTGAAGTACCACTATTTGTTGCTGTTGCCGTAAACATGACTAAAGCTCCGTTACATATTGTATTTCCTATGTTGGATGAAATTGTAATTGTCGGAGTAACTTGGTGTAATACGTCTATATGAATAAAATAGACGCTATCGCAACTAGTCGTTCCTTGAACGGTGTCATAATAAGTACCTGTGGTACTGTAGGCTTGGCCTCTAAAGTTATATGAATCTCCACTGCAAATTTCTACACTTCCAGAATCAATCATTATTGGAGTTGAACAGTAGCTACTTTCGGCTGCGCCAACATCTCTCCTCCCTAATATAGGTCCATTCTGTGCGTTTGATAAATCTGTAGAATCTCCTAAATCTATTGCGATACTCGGTAAATTAGGCGTCATTGTAGGAGCAAAACCTCCATTATCTTGTAATGTACCTAAATTTAGATTTGCTGGAGTAGCTCCAAATTGATTTCCATACGTATTTGAACCTGTACCACTATATATATTGAAGGAATTCAAACTAGACTGAGCCCCGTAGAGACCTGTAGAGCTAGAGTTGAAAGCAATGATGGAACTTGTTAAATAGATACGATCTCTATTGGTTCCATTCGATTTGTTATAGATTGCGGCTCCATCAGTATTTGCTGAATTGTTGACAAATGTTGAATTATTAGCAACTACATAACTAAAATCCACATAATCAGAGCCCCAAATTCTAGCATAAATACCTCCGCCATTGTTCACTGCAGAATTATTTACAAATGTTGATTTTGTGGTGGTAACTCTTGTTTTTGCATCATCATAATTTGCTACAGTATAAGCATAAGCGTAAATCCCCCCTCCATCGTTTCCTGAGTTATTATTACTAAATGTTGACTCATTAATAGTACAAGCTATTTCAGATCTATAACCCCAGACACCAGTTTTAGTATACATGTACACGCCTCCACCATCACTTGTAGAAGTGTTATTGTATATATACGAATTTGATATGTTTAAAGTTATTTTGGTGCGTCCTTGTGCGGATTCAGTGTCCATACGTATAGCGCCTCCTTCTGTTCCAGTGTTGTTATAAATATTTGAATTGCTTATGTTAAGTGAGATTTCGTTATGTCCAACTTGCCAAGGGCTTAGGTTTATTGCTGAGTTGGTACAGTATCTAATTATGCTATTCTGAACTCTAATATCTGTATCTAAATTTGGGAAAGAACTTCCAGATATTGCACTGGTTGCATCAGATAAAACAACACTATCGAGATCAAATCTAGGGAATGTAACTCCACTATAGTTTAGTTGAAAAATAGTACTCCCAGTACTTTTAATATACAAGGTGTCTGTTGCGGTATATAGTCCTTTTATAAAAACCCCTTTATTCACTGAAATGCTACTTTGTAAAGTGATTGTAGCACTCCCTGTATTAATTAAGGAAGAGTTAAATCTTATTATATCA
>JBFHGR010000204.1:0-3713 GCA_041583015.1 Parvicella sp.
ATAGTCTTTGTTGCCCTGTCATTAGAATGTCTAAATTTAAATAATTCTGGCGTTTGCTGGATAAAATTGACACTCACCTCACCTGCCTTGAATGATGGATGATTAATCAAGTTCTGTAAAAATTGAATATTAGTTTTCACACCTCTTATCCTAAACTCTTTCAAAGCTCTCGTCATCTTTCTTACAGAGCCATCCAAAGTTCTACTGGAAGCAGAAACTTTCACCAACATTGAATCAAAGAAAGGACTAATTTTCACCCCTTGATAAACAGAACCTTCATCCAACCTAATGCCATTACCTCCGGCATTTCTATAGGTGGTAACAGTCCCATAATCTGGTGTGAAATCATTATCTGGATCTTCAGTTGTTATTCTACACTGTATCGCAAAGCCTGTACATTGAATATCCTCTTGTCCATAGATTTTTATTTGTTCCTCGTCCAGCCTGTAGTCACCTGCTATAAAAATTTGAGTCTTAATTAAATCCACACCTGTAACCATCTCAGTGACAGTATGTTCAACCTGTATTCTAGGATTCACCTCCAAGAAAAATATCTCATCCGATTGGCTTACCAAAAACTCAACAGTACCTACATTGTTGTATTTTACTTTATTAGCAATCACTAAAGCATACTCATAGAGTTTTTCCTTAACCCCTTCACTTAAATTATAAGAAGGAGCAACTTCTACAACTTTCTGATGACGTCTTTGCGTACTACAATCTCTTTCAAACAAATGACGAACATTTCCGTGATTATCCGCCACAATCTGCACTTCAATATGCTTTGGATTTTCAACATACTTCTCCAAAAACATAGTATCATCACCAAAGCCTTTTAATGCTTCATTCTTTGCTGAATCAAAAAACCTTTCCAAATCATTATCAGAACGCAGAATCCTCATACCTCTTCCACCCCCGCCTGAAGCTGCTTTCAACATTACAGGATAACCTATTTTATTTGCCTCCTTTATGGCAATTAACTTATTTTCAAGCGGCAACTCATTACTCTGAATCACTGGGACACTTGCAGAAATAGCAATATTTTTTGCAGTAATTTTATCACCTAATTGATTGATCACTTCGGACCTTGGTCCAATAAAAATAATTCCATTTTCCTCACACTTTTTTGCAAAGTGCTTGTTTTCTGATAAAAACCCATAACCAGGATGAATAGCATCCACCATCTTTTCTTTAGCAAGCGCAATTATTTCATCGATATCCAAATACGGTTTCAAAGGTTCATCATCATTCCCCAACTGATAAGCTTCATCTGCTTTGTACCTGTGCTGAGAATAACGATCTTCATAAGTATAGACCGCTACTGTGCTTAAATTCAATTCTGTACATGAACGCAATACCCTGATTGCAATTTCTCCTCTGTTAGCTACAAGTACCTTTTTTATTTTCATTTTAAGATATATGGATTAATATTTTTATAATTTCTTACTACAAAATTGAGCGCACAATCAATTATCTCGCCCATGGTGGTTGCTTTTCTAAATTCAACATCTTTTGCATGATGATATAAAGACTCTTTCAATTGCTCCACATTTTCTGGCGTAGATAATGTATCTACCTTCATACAAGTTAGCAAGTCTTGCAGCCTACCCCATTCGCTATTAGCACGTTTTGCTATCAACGCCCTCTCCTCTCTTTTGTATTGCTCTATGGATCCTGGCGACAAAATCTCCTCTACCAAGTCTTGATAAACTTTATTTTCTGGATAAAACCGAGGTGAGTATGCTTTCATATCACCTTCATAGCATTGTTGATCAAAATCAATTGCTCTAAAACGATATTGTATTCTATCATAATCATGCATCAAAACTATTACAAAGTTATACGATCGCATATCCGCCAATAATCTTACAAAACATCTTTCATTAAACTTTACAAAATCTTTAGCAATAGCCGCTCTTTCTTGACGAGAACAGTCGCCCAAATATTTAGTAATAAACTCATCACCTGGAATTCCTGTGATGTGCTCCTCTATTAAGGTATCTTCACCTACTATAAAATTGGACTGATGAGGCGACAACAAATGTTCTAATTCCAGTCCATAAACTCGAGATGCATCTGCTTGTTTAATATAAATGAAAACGTAATTATCATTGAGTATATTTCTAACCTTCACTCTGAAAGGTTTCGTATTTCCGTAAGTACAATAATCTATTGAATCTACATTTAAATATCGTAAAATTTCATCTCCACCATCTACATATAAAATGGAATAAATTTTCTTTAAACTTAAATCAATCTCCGCTCTTTCCTGATTAGGATAATAGGTATTTAACCAAAGCGTGTCTTTATCATTTTGATCGTAAATGGGAATTCCTCCAGAAAATCTCAGTAAATCGTCATACTTTAGAGGGATTTCTACACCCCTGCTGTATTTTTTCAGGTAATTAAAAAGAGGTTGTTGTATTGGATACACCTTTTTTTTATATCCAATTAGTTCGGTATTTTTCATTCAAAGTATTTGAATTGTTTTAACACGCTCTAAATTTAGCAACTTTTTGGCTAATAGTATGCATGCATACCATATTTATTTATAAACTTTTATTTTTAGTTCATTCTTTATGAGAGTATCAATTAATAATCAACTTCTTATTATGCCCATCTATAGATACGATATAAACTCCTGCTTTCAAATCACTCACATCAACACTGCCTGATGTCATCTGACTAGAAGAGTGAACAATTTGTCCTAATGCATTTTTGATTTCAATTGTATGCCATTTGCTATCTGAAATTTGAATATTCACAATGTCATTTGCAGGATTAGGATACATACTCCATTCCATTTTAATATCTTCTGTAGAACCTAAAAACTCATCAAAATGCATTCTAACCATTGGTGTCCAGTCTAAAGAAACCCAATCATAATCCCAATCATAATAAAAAGATGTACCAGGCTCTGCAGATTGAGAAACACCAAACTCAAGACCTGTACCTCCATACGTATAAACAGTAACACATAACATATTTTTAGCAGTTACAAAGTGATTCGAATAAAAATTCAATGTAACAGTATCTCCTATGTCAGAAGGTTGAATCATATAATCCTCTGAAAATTCTATGTAATAGAAATAATTAAAAGCTGAATCTAATTCGTACAAAATGAAGTTAATATAATCCCCTGCAGTAGAATTTGGAGCGATAAAAACAGAAGCAGAAGTAACAATACCAGCACTATGTACTTCAAATAAATTACCTAACTCATAAGAATCATTAGTCAAAATATTTAGCGTTCCATTAAACTGACCATTATCTCTTTGATAAACATGATTATCCACCTGAATATCTTTCGTAATCATATTATTACCAGGTATAGCATCAGGAATATCCTGAAACATCTTAAAAATAAAAGTATAACTACCAGCTTCTGGCGTATTGAAAGGTGTTGCTATTAAAATACTATCTTCTGTAAGTGCTGTAATTGTCACAGGTGCACTGTTCACATTAAAAATAGTATCATCATTAGAATCTACAACTTTTAAATTTATATAAATTCCAGTATGATCGAAATTAGCAATATTGTTAACATAACCTGTAAATGTTAAGCCTTGCGCTTGACTGATTTGAACCTTTTCATAGTTAAGTGTCAATTGATTAATCTTAGCACTCGTCAAACTTATATCATCTGCAGCAAAATATCCGATACTTATAAAGCACATTACAATGCTAAAGACTTGTTTTAAGGTAGTTTTCAT
>JBFHGR010000205.1:0-3642 GCA_041583015.1 Parvicella sp.
AAAAGGACAATCAGTTATTGCTAACCAATTGTCCTTTAGAGTGACCTCGGAAGGACAGACCTCTAACTATTTATTAAACGACATGGCCCAAATAGACGTCTTAAAAGAGGTTATTCCTTAACGAAAGATTTTGTAAAGTTTACAACTGAAAAGTACGGAGAACACTCCTATATTGTTACAGTAGAAAACCTTGAAGTAGGTGAGTATGCCTTTACGGTAGGTGGTGCAGATTTCGTTAAAAACAATGGCGTAAATGGCAAAGCAGTAAATTTTCAATTGTTTTCTGTGAAATAGATTTTCAAATAATAGCATTTTTAAAGCCTCAATTTGATTGGGGCTTTTTTTGTTTGTACAATTAGCGGTTCCAAGTACAAGTTCCATAGCCAAAGTTTATAACAAATGTGAAAGATGTTTTGCTTTAACTTAATGATATTGTTTGAGCATTTGTTGGGAAAATAGTATTTCAATGGAGTTATGCATTTAATTCTTGCCTTGTGAATATTACTCTTTAAAATAAAATTATCCTTACTGCTATAAAACTATAAAACCACTCGAAAGATTCGAGCGGTAGCGGGGGTAGCGTGGGGCCTACTGGTTTTTGTTTAAGAACTCAACCAATTTCTCAATGTCTTGCAGATACCAATTATTGTCAGAGTACAATTTTTTGTATCGCTCAATAATTTCATTCAATCTCTCATCCTTTTCCACATGAGCTGAAACAATTGCACTTAAAACTTCTTCTTTTTGAAAGGAATCTCCTGTTTCTTCTTTTTTTGTAGCATCTTCAAAAACTTCATCTGACAACTCCAACAACCTATCATTGAAATATTCATTAATCCCCTTTACCGTAATCAATGCTTCAAAATATTTGAAACCCACTTTTTCCATGAAGCTGATGTGATCTTCTACGATAGGTGTTAGATCAGTGCTTTCTTCGACTTCATATGAGTATATTGAACTTTCAATACCATAATTTCCTGAGTAGACAAATGGACTCTTGTCAAATTCATATACCTCAAAATCATGTGCCAGTTTGATGCTTTGACCGTGCTTAGAAGTCATGTTAACATTTATTCCCTCAACACTATTTAAAAATTGTATAATTTCCTGATTTCTTATTACTAGTAATGGCCTAAATAGATTTGATTGTGGATATTTTGAACGAATAGTCCAACTTACTTCATTTTGATTTTTTTTAAATGTATAGGTGGATTTATTAAACGCATATCCATTTTTTGAATAAAATTCTAATAGTGCCAAATGTATTTTCTCCATATTTTAGGTTAAAAAACTGTTACTATATCTTTTACAACATTAACATCATCTGCGGCACTTCCAAAAATCTGTAAAGAATTAACTTGGTTTGATGGTATGGTATAAGCCTCATTGATGGAGTCATTTGCGTGTATATTAAAAGCATTTTGAATATCAGTAAGTTTTTGTGAGTCAGATGCCTTAATGATAATATTACTATTACCCATCGCTCGTGCTCGAATCCTTTCGAGTTCGCCTACTAGCCACTTTATTGAACCAAATCTACAGAAATTCATTTTACCACAAAAACATTATTCAAAATCCCAATCATTCCTGCATAGTCTGCAGCACTACTATATTTATAATCTTCTGGGTTTAAAACAACACCTTCCACAACAGGATTTTGATGAACATAGTTTATCTTTTCATCTATGACTTTGTTACTCCAAAGTTCGATAGGCTTATTATCATGCCTCCAGAATTGATGCTTTGTTGTGTTAGAACTTTTTTTACCATGTTCTTTAAATTTGGCAAGTAAAAAATCCTTTCTACTTTCTTTTGGATTTTCTTCAATAGCTTTTATTACATTTCTACTCGTAAACCTTTTAAAATCTCCTAATATTTGCTCAGGAGGTTGATCCCCTGTTGATCTAAAAACCAAATGCACATGATTGGTCATTATGCACCATGCAAAAATTTCCATCCCTTTCTCTCTTTGACAAAATTCCAAAGATTGAAGTAAAATATCTTTGTATTCTGATCTAGTAAAAACATCAAGCCAATCTACAACTGCAAAGCTTACAAAATAAACTCCTCCCGGATTATGAAATTTGTAATTTCTACTCATACTCCAAAAATACAGAAAATAATATTTCTAAAGAATTAGGTGTTTAAACCTTACTCTTTAATATAATACTGTTACAAATAAAGTTATCCTAGAAACCCACAAGAAAGGATTCTTGCGGCAGCGGGGATTCTTGCGGCAGCGGGGGGGACATCTTTCTCCATCTATTGATATTGTACAAAGGTTAATGAAAGTATTTTCTGTAAGTGCAGACCAGCTCTTAAATGAAGATGAAAATACTACCGTAGATATTCAAGATAAAGAATTGAACGAACAATTGGCTTTAATAAACCAATTGGATGAGGACGAAAAAAATGCCCTTATCAAAATCATTAATTCTATGCTTACTAAAAAACGTATGAAAGATTTATTGGATGGGAAAATTAAGATTGCTGGGTAGATTTAGTTATTTCATTCAATTCTTCAACGGAGTGACTATCTAAATAATTGATTACTTGTTTACAATTAGTGTATAAAAAATGTCCCTGAAATTTAGTATCAACTTCTTTTTCATAATACGCTTTTAGCTCTTCATAATTTGGGTTGTCATTAAGTTTCGCTGAAATAAGACCAGTAATAATATGTGCTCCCAAATCATTCAATTCAGGAACTCTTTTTGAAGGATCTGAATTTAGTAACCTGTCAATATCTGAAACTGAATTATATTTAGCGTAAAAAGGTTCAGCAACCTTAGAATAAAATTCGGAAACTATTTTCATCCACTCCGTAATATCTTCATCTGTTTTTATTACAAAACGATAGTTAATATCTTGGAAATAATCACTTTTTTGCATTAACAATGTGTCTGTAAATCCTTCTTGATTCAATGCATCATTCTCTACAGATGCAATTTCCTTAAAACATACGCTCCCAAATACACCTGTTTTAAACTCATTAATATAGTTTTCAACACCATAACCAAAATTTAAAATTATCTTGTCCTTTTCACACAAAAAAGAACATCCTTGACTATCCGCCTTTGGCTTAAATCCTTTTGGCTTTAGGAGTACTGTAAACTCCTTCTTTAATTTTCGTTTAACTTCTTTATAGTCCATTTACTTAATTCTTGGTCGTATTATATATTGCGTAAAATCTGTTGTTGAACTATTTACCCAAAATTCTACCCCAGTTTCTAATTGTATTTGTGCTTTACCTCCGTTAAATGTGACATTTTCTCTAAAAGCATCAATGGCATTGTTCACCCTCGCTCCCGCGCGAATCCCTTCGCGTGGATTTTCAATATCAAAGATAAACACCAAATGTTCCACAACAGCAAAATTAATAAAGTTATAGCCAACCTGAATAAGTAACTTATAATTTCTGCTCATATTACTAAAACATGAAATTCTACACTTATTCCACCAAGGCACTTTCTCATTAAGAAAGAAAAAAAGCCCAATGCAATTGCATTGGGCTTTTTTAATGGTGACCTCGCCAGGATTCAAACCTGGAACCTCTTGAGCCGTAATCAAGTACTCTATTCAGTTGAGCTACGAAGCCATTTTATATTGCAAAATTAATAGAACTTACTTTATAAGCAAAGT
>JBFHGR010000206.1:0-3641 GCA_041583015.1 Parvicella sp.
AATCTCTTTGTCATGAGTAATCTCATAGGTAAACTTAATGATTTTACCTTGATTAGGCTTCAAATCCAATCTCCAAGTAATGATTCCAGTATTCTCATTGAGTCTACCACCTGCTAATTCAATTTTCTTAACTTTTATGTCTTCGTTTTTAGATACTGGTATTTGATCTTTAATATCGATTGATGCAGTTGTACTATTTGTGTTTTTTACAGCAATTTCAATTGTGATTTCTCTTGTTTTATTTTTTCCTAAAACTTTATCTATTGTTTCATCTTCTATTTTTTTTCTGGTAATCTCAATTCCTCTTTCTCTTCCCATGGCCAATGATAATGTATCTTCCATTTGAGAAGGATGAATTTCTGTTTCGCCCACAAACGAATTGTTAAAGTAAATGTTGGCTTTGGCTGGCAATAGATTATGTTTTCTCCAATCAGTTAAGTTAGCCAATAAAAATGCATCTGTATTTACTTTAGGTACTGCTATGTAGTCAAACTTTGAGTTTAGATCTACATTGTTGACCACCATCATCGTTTCTTTACCATCAGAGGGAATGGAATACCTGTTTTTAATAGCAAACTCTACATTAGAAAGTGTTTTGTCAGTATTGGATACTAAACTTTTTGGAAGAATAAATTGATCTTGGTTATTACCCACTTGAAATCCTGCAGAAGTTGTTGCGCCATTGAAAGTGAATGCAGCAGCAGTAGCGTTATTTGTAGGAATGATTGTATTGCTGTAAAAATTACTTTGTTGAATCACTGAAATAGAATCAGATGAATAACCAAAAATGTTTGCTTCTTTTCTATTTACTGCTTTTAATGATTTGTCTTGAATTTCCCACATGGCCAATGTTGGAATAGTAAAACTACAGTCTTGACTAAAGGTAGAAAGTGTCAACTTTACGTTGTCCCAATCTTCTCCTGTTTTTTGAAAAATACTTGCTTTGTAAGTTAAGTTAACTGGTGCGTCTGAAGATTGTGCTCTCAAATCATAAGAAGGAATCCATCCAGCTCTATTCACGAGGTAGTTTATGGATATGTCAGATTCTGTATCGTATTCACTAAACACAGTCAGTACTATTTGGTGTACTTGTGCTTTTACCGCTGGAGCAACTGTTTTGTGCTGGCTATAATTGTGCAATTCATTCAGTTCTTTTTGCGTTTTAGACTGTCTACTCAGTAATTTATGCTCAGTTATTTTCAGTTGCATCACTTGATTTTCAATTACATTCAATTTTTCATGATAGAACTCTACTGCTTGCATGAAAATAGCTAGAGAGTCAGATTTTCCTTCGCCACGAATAGTCTTATTATTGGTAATGATCCTCTTTTCTTGGTCTAGATTACTTATTTGATTTCTAAGTTTTTGTAAAGTTAGGTTTTGAAAAAACAAAGAATCTTCTAAGGCGTAAATTTCATTTTGAATTTTGGCCGGCAATGGTTCAGAAACAAAGGTTGGATTATTGTATTCAATATTATGTTTTACATCTAGTATAAGTGCGGATCCTGAACAGTTGGCTTGAATGCTTTTTTGATTTAAATAAGGAGAGACATCATTAATGATAATTTCATTGGTTCCTTTCTTGATGGTGCTTTTTGCTTTTCTATAAACCTGTGCTCCGTTGATATAAACCGTCACCGCAGAAATTCTCGAGTTTATTTTATTGGCCATGGCTGGCAAAACAGAAAATACTGTTAGTGTGAATATGATAATTTGCTTTTTCATCGTTTTGAGTTTTTAATTGTGAAGCAAACTTAAGGAGGTGAAAGGTTGTTTGAAATACAGACTTAGTGAACTGGAAGTTTGACTTGGTGAAAAAGTTAGTTGGTTTGAGGTTTGTTGTTTGTGGATTGGAAGATGTTCAAATTGCTGCATTAGTGCATTGTTACATTGCAAAGCAAATTGTTACATTTCTTCATTGCTACATTGTTACATTAAATTAACTTTGCATCCTTAAAATTAAACTGTAATGAGCATACAACTTTCAGAACAAGAAGTCCTAAGAAGACAGTCATTAACAAAATTACGTGAACTAGGAATCGATCCTTATCCAGCAGCTTTATATCCTGTGGATACATTGTCTAAGGAAATAAAGGAGAATTACGAGGAAGGTAAACAGGTTTGTGTGGCTGGAAGATTAATGTCTAGAAGAGACATGGGGAAGGTTCAGTTTGTTGAATTACAAGACAGTGAAGGAAGAGTACAGGCTTACTTTAGTAGAGATGAGATTTGTGAAGGAGAAGATAAAACAATGTATAATGTTGTTTTTAAGAAGTTATTAGACATCGGTGATTTTATCGGAGTAAAAGGTGAACTATTCAAAACCAAAGTAGGAGAGACATCTATTAGGGTAAAAGAATTTACAGTTTTGAGCAAGTCACTTAAGCCTTTGCCTTTGCCAAAAACAGATGCAGAAGGAAATGTACATGATGCTTTTACTGATCCAGAGTTGAGATACCGTCAGCGTTATGTTGATTTGGTGGTTAATCCAAAAGTGAAAGAGGTTTTTATCAAAAGAACTAAGTTATTTACAGCCATGAGAAACTTCTTCAATGAAGCAGGTTACATGGAAGTAGAGACACCAATATTGCAAAGTATTGCAGGTGGAGCAGCAGCTAAACCATTCATGACACATCACAATGCATTGGATATTCCATTGTATATGAGAATTGCTAATGAGTTGTATCTGAAAAGATTAATCTGCGGTGGGTTTGACGGAGTGTATGAATTCTCCAAAAACTTCAGAAATGAAGGGATGGACAGAACGCATAACCCAGAGTTTACTGCCATGGAAATCTATGTTTCTTACAAGGATTACAACTGGATGATGGATTTCACCGAGAGATTGTTGGAACATTGTGCAATTGCTGTAAATGGAACTTCGGAAGCGACTTTTGGAGAGCATAAAATTGATTTTAAAGCACCTTATAAGCGTGTTACGATGCGTCAGTCAATCATCGACTTTACTGGATTTGATATCAAAGATAAGACGGAAGATGAATTGAGAACGGCTGCACAAGGAATGGGTATTGAAGTGAATGAAACTATGGGAGTAGGGAAGTTAATCGATGAGATTTTCGGAGAAAAATGTGAAGGAAATTATATCCAACCAACGTTTATTACTGATTATCCAAAAGAAATGTCTCCATTGTGTAAAGAGCACAGAGATGACCCATCATTGACAGAACGTTTTGAATTGATGGTATGTGGTAAAGAGATTGCCAATGCTTATTCAGAGTTGAATGACCCAATAGACCAAAGAGAGCGTTTTGAAGCACAAGTTGCTTTGGCCAAAAAAGGTGATGATGAAGCAGGAGAATTTATAGATCAAGATTTCTTGAGAGCATTAGAATACGGAATGCCACCTACATCAGGGTTGGGAATTGGAATGGATAGATTAATTATGTTTTTGACTAATAACCCTGCTATTCAAGAAGTTTTATTCTTCCCTCAAATGAGACCTGAGAAGAAAGCAGTTGTATTAACAGACGAAGAGAAGTTAGTTTTAGATTTATTGAAGTCTTCTTCTCCAATGCAACTAGGTGATCTTAAAGAAAAAGCAGCCCTTTCAGGAAAGAAATGGGATAAAGCCATCAAAGGGTTGACAAAGTTGAAATTGGCTAAAGTGGCTAAGGAAGATG
>JBFHGR010000207.1:0-3605 GCA_041583015.1 Parvicella sp.
CATGGATAAAGGCGTGCTGGATTTCGAACCACATTTGGCACTATTTGTGGATGATATTGATCCTATGATTTTCTATAGAAAAATAACTTCACTTGCATTTAATCATCTTCCTATAGGTGGACATCTATTCTTTGAATCTAATCAAAAATACAGTCAGGAAGTTGCGGAAATAATGGAAGATGAAGGTTTTAAAAATATCTTCATAAAAAAAGATATCAACAATAATCCAAGAATGATTCATGGCATACGTTAAACACATTATTCTCATATTTCTTATGATGTGCAACTATACCATGTTGTCACAAGATTCAACACATACTAAAAGAAAAATAAAAAAGGCTAAATTGTACTTTGCGTTAGATGCTAGTCGTTCAATATTATCCGAACCAAATGTCAAGTTTAACGGCATAAAACTAGGTGTAGAATTACAAGAAAAACATAGATTAGGACTTGCTATTTACGGACTTTCAGAGCCAGTTAGATTCAAAGGGAAATTAGATAGAAATGAATTCCCAACTGCTACAGATACATTATTTTTTAACTTCAATTATTTGAGTGTTTTCTACGATTATGTATGGTTAAGAACCAAAAGGTGGGAATTAACTACTCCTCTTCATATTGGCTCTGGGAATATCGAATTAAGTTATCGAGATACTACAGGTAAAAACAACATGTTCTTATCAAGAAGTGCAGCCATGGTAGGATTTGGAGGCTCTGCTCAATTTAAAATATTTAGGTGGTTTGCTTTGGGTACTGGCGCTGGCTATCGACAAATGATTACAAGAAATGAAAATATTGGAAAATCATTGAATGCTCCTTTCTACCAGTTCCAAGTTAAAATTCTGTTAGGTGAGTTATATCGATTAGCCTTCAAGAGGTCTGAATTAGAAGAATGGTAATTATTTTATAAGAACCCCTTCCTTTCCCAACAATTTGATTTCAATGAAGTTTTCTTTAGCGATTGTTTCCGGTAAGAAAATATACTTCTTATCATAAATCAGTTTGTCGATATAATAAGTTACAAAAAACTCATTATTAATGCCAAATACCTCTTCCGTAATCAGTTCAATAAACTGAAAACTATGTGCTTCTATTACCTTAAAATAATGACGAAACGTTGTGGTTTTTATATTTTTATCATCTTTAATTCCATACCCTTTAGATGAAATCAATACATTTTCAATTGGGAAATCGTTGAAATTGATCAAGTATGCTTTATATACTTCCTCACCTTCATCCATCTCTTTAGCGATAGCTAATCCTATGCCTTCAACCTTTGGTACTACAATATCTTTCTTCATCCCTATAGTATTTCTTGCTCCTCTTCAGAATTAATAATATTATCAAGAACATCTATTTCTTCATCAGCGTTTGAATTGAACCCATTTTTTCTATTTTTAATCCCCATCACTATAAAAACTATACACATTGCTATGATAGCAATTGTAATAATTGGAAATAACACAACAGAACCATCCAACCCTTCTGGAGAATCAGAAAAAATTGTTACCTGAGCAATAAGGAAAAAAAAGGACAACACTGTCAACACTATAGCAATTATAGGAACTGAACTACTTTTAGTATTAATACTAAGCGCTGAGAAAATAATTGCAGGAATACTCGTAACAATTGTACCTATTAGAAAAACTACAAATCCTACCAAAAACCCCGCTAACTCCTTACCTTCTTCACTTTCGCAACTACCAAAAAGAACAGGAGCGAGCAACAATAAAAAAGAATATTTTGGAAAAGGAAGTTTAACGTTTTTCATAATCTTACAAATATTGATAGTCAAATAGTCTTGCTAAGTTAGCTTTTAATTTATTCTTTACCTCGTTCATATCTACAACTTCATTTAACTCTTTGGCTAAAGATGTCACCTTTTTATCTTCGATTCCACAAGGTATAATATTATTAAAATACTGCATATCCGGATTTACATTTAAAGCAAAACCATGCATAGTAACCCATCTGCTACACTTTACACCCATAGCGCATATTTTCCTTGCATTTTCAGTATCTCCATCCAACCAAACTCCGGTCATACCCTCTACTCTTCCACCTTTAAGCCCATATTCCGCAATCGTAAGAATTATTGCTTCTTCCAGCATTCGCATATACTTGTGAATGTCTGTATAAAAATAACTTTCTAAATCAAATATGGGATAACCTACCAATTGACCTGGACCATGATAAGTAATATCCCCTCCTCTGTTTATTTTGTAATATTGAGCGTTCTGCTGTTTTAAAATGGCTTCAGAAATCAATAGATTGTCTGCTGAACCACTTTTACCAAGCGTGTATACGTGAGGATGCTCGCAGAAAATTAAATGATTGGTTGTAGTCTGATGTTTTTCAGCATCTTCCTCTTTTCTATTTGCAATTTTTATCGCAATATTCTTATCAAATAATTCCGTCTGAAAATCCCAAGTTTCTTTATAATCTTTGAGACCTAAATCAATAAATTCAACCTTTGCTGACATTATATTTTCGACAGTTCTGATTTGAGATAATCTATTACGTTTACTTCTATAGAGTCTACTTTGTTCAACTCAGCCAGATAAACCGAGATCCAATCTCCCATTAATATTAAATATAAAGACCTTTGAATTCTGGATGTACCTTTTGAATTGATTTCAATATAAGTATCTGTTTTAGCAGAGGCAATTTCTTTGGTAATTTCTAATCTTTTTTGTGTTCTATAAAAATCATCTTCATTTCTAAAAACAACAACTGCATACTCATCTTTACCGCCAGCCCATCCAACTAATTCGTTGTGATTCATCTCTGGTAATGCATGATGCCAACACAATACTTTAGCATTTTCATTCAATTGTTGTCTAAATCTGATTGCTACACCCTCGTATTTTGCTTCTGAATAAATAACAGTTGTTTTGTCTTTCAATTGAGCCGCTATAGTCTTTGCTTCTGTTTTGATTGCTTCAAGCGAAGCATTTAAAAGTGCTATGGCTGCAGGAATTTCATTATTAAATTCATCTGAAATTAATCCATAATGATTTAATAAGAAAAACTGCTGAGTCAGAGAATAAGTCAGCATTGCTCTAGGAGAATCACCTTTTGGCAGAACGATGTGATTGTAATTATTGGCTTTGGCTAATTCTAAAAATTTACCACCAGAAGTTATCATCGCTATTTCAGCACCTTTCTTTTGGGCTGCTTCAACGGCAAACAAAGTTTCTTCCGTATTCCCGGAAAAACTACTAGCAATCACTAAAGTGTTTTCATTGACAAACCCTGGCAAATCGTACGTGTTATTAATAGTAATCGGTACGATACAATTATCAGCAACTAATTGTGATACAATTTTACCTCCTATTCCAGAACCTCCTAAGCCTGTAATTACTACGTTGGCAATTTTCTTACTGCACTTCTCCAACGATGCATTCGCACCAATTTCCATTGCTTCTTCCAGTTGCTTTGTAAAAATACCTACCAGACTTTTCATTCACCTTAATTTTTAGATTAGCTAAATTAACAAAATATGAAAGAATTCTAGGCTCTAAACTATTTAATTAATATTATAACTTTGAATCCGCTTACCTTTTGACATAGATATGATAGACATTACACACAAAATAACAACC
>JBFHGR010000208.1:0-3535 GCA_041583015.1 Parvicella sp.
ACTTCAAGCCAAACAACACAAGCAAGTGGTTAAGAAAGAATGGCGTGAAAAATTGGATGCTTTTCTACACTATAATGGACAGGATATTTTGCAGAATGCTGGCTCAGTAACAAAAGCGATAGCAGATAAATTAGCAGAAGACAACTACGAAGCATTTAACGAACAACGAATAAGATTAGCATCTAATCGCGCTGGAGATATTGATGAAGCAATCAAAAAGCTCAAAAAATAAGAAATATGACAGACTCAACAATAATATCAAAGATTTGGAACCTTGCAGGCGTTTTACGTGATGACGGTGTGGGGTACGGAGACTACCTAGAACAAATCACTTATTTGCTATTTCTAAAAATGGCAGATGAACTAAACAAACCTCCTTACAATAAAGGACTAAAGTTTCCTAAACTCAAAGATGTGGAAGGGAAAGAAATCAAGGATGGAGAAACTTGTGATTGGGAAACGCTTTCAAGCAAAAGAGGTGCAGAATTGGAATCATTCTACAGTCAGTTACTAAGAAGTCTTTCCACAGAGAAAGGAATGTTGGGGCAGATTTTTACCAAAAGTCAGAATAAAATTCAGGATCCATCCAAGTTGCTCAAGGTCATAGACCTAATCAATAGAGAAGAATGGAACTTGATGGGAGCAGACATCAAAGGTAAAATCTATGAAGGGTTACTAGAGAAAAATGCCATGGATAGTTCAGGTAGTTCTGGAGCAGGTCAATACTTTACGCCAAGGTCCTTAATAAAAGCAATTGTTGCCTGCGTGAAACCTAAACCAAGTAAGACCATAGCAGATCCTGCCTGTGGTACAGGAGGGTTCTTCTTAGCCGCTTATGATTGGATTGTAGAAAATAACAGTTTGGATAGGGAAGAAAAGGCATTCCTCAAGAATGAAACTTTTTATGGCAATGAAATAGTAGCCAATACCCGTAGGATGTGTTTGATGAACATGTACCTTCACAACATTGGTGAGATAGATGGAGAAAGTCTTATTAATCCCAATGATGCTTTAATAGCAGATAACGGACAGCGATTTGACTATATATTGGCTAATCCACCTTTCGGGAAGAAAAGTAGTATGGTAAGCACCAATGATGAAGGAGAGGTAGAGAAACAAGAACTGAGTTATAATAGACAAGATTTTTGGGAGTCTACATCCAATAAGCAATTGAACTTCTTACAGCATATCAAAACCATGCTTAAGATTAATGGTGAGGCGGCAGTAGTTTTGCCAGATAATGTTCTATTTGAAGGAGGTGCTGGAGAAGAGATTAGAAAGCAATTATTAAAAACTACGGAGTTGCATACCATTTTGAGGTTGCCAACAGGTATCTTCTACGCTCCTGGTGTAAAAGCAAATGTTTTATTTTTTGATAATAAACCTGCCAGCAAAGAAGCATGGACTAAGGATATATGGATTTATGATTATAGAACCAATATTCATCATACACCTAAGAAAAGAGTGATGACCATGGGGCATTTAGAAGAGTTTATTAAACTTTATAATTCTGACAATAGAAACAAACGTAAAGAAACTTGGAACGAAGAGACAGGTGACGGAAGATGGCGTAAGTATACCTATGATGAAGTAATTTCAAGGGATAAAACCAGTTTGGATATCTTTTGGTTGAAAGACCAAAGTCTAACAGATTTGGATAACCTACCAGATCCAGATGTTTTGGCAAACGAGATTATTGAGAATATGGAATCAGGCTTGGAGAGTTTTAGGTCTATAATGAAGGAGTTGGAGTAAAATGATAGAAAGAATAAATAGAGTAGACCTACGAAAAGTTTGGAAGCATGAAGCACATGATTTTACAGTTTGGTTAGAAGATAATATTGATGTGCTTACAGAGGTGGTAGGATTTACCATTTCTGAAGTGGAAAGAGAGCAATCTACAGGTAATTTTAATGTTGATTTACTTGGGAAAGATGAATCTGGAGATACAGTAATTGTAGAAAATCAATTAGAAAAAAGTGATCATGATCATTTGGGTAAAGTGATAACCTATCTCACATCCTTTGATGCTGCAAAAGCAATCTGGATAGTAAAAGAGCCGAGACCGGAGCATGTGACTGCCATTTCCAAATTGAATGAATCTTATGCAGGATGTGACTTTTGGTTATTAAAAATTGAAGCAATAAAGATAGGAGAGTCAAGACCAGCGCCTTTAATTACAAAGATAGTAGGACCCAGTGAAGAAGCGAGAAAAGTAGGTCAGATTAAAAAGGAAGATGCAGAACGATTTAAATTGAGACTTGCATTTTGGACGCAATTTTTAGAATTAGCCAAAGGAAAATTACCATTGTTTAATACCATTTCAGCTACAAAAGATATTTGGATAGGAAAAAATGTCAACAGAGGTTTTGCTTATACTTTTTGGTTGACAAAGGATTCTTTGAGAGCAGAATTAAGAATAGATTTTGGGAAGGAACAAGATGCTTATAATTTGGATGTATTTAAACAATTGGAATCAAACAAAGATGCAATTCAATCCGCATATGGAACAAATGAGTTAGAGTGGAATGAGGCAGAAGGTTATAGGGTTTGCATCATTCGTGAAGTTTTTAAATCTGGTGGATATAGAAACCCTTCTGAAGAATGGGAGAAGATAGCCTTGGAAGCTATTGATGGTATGAGTAGGTTGGAGAAAGCAACGATGCCTTTTGTGAAGAGGATTAAGTAATTTAAAGGAGATTAAATGAACCATAATAAATTGCAAAATTTTCTCACCAGTATTACTATTCCCAAAGTAAAAGGTAAACCAAAAACGTTTTTAAGTATTGCCAAACAACCACATTATGAAAATGTGCTATCCAATATTTATGCTTTCTTTTTTAGGGTGGATGAAGTGCATGATTATGGGGACTTGTTTGTGAAGAGTCTAATTAACGTTATCAATGAAAAGATTAACGATAAGAAACTAGCAGGTTTTGATAGTTTTACCGTTGAGACTGAATTTCAAACCATTAATTCTGGAAGAATTGATATACTACTTTATACTGATAGTCAAGCCATTATTATTGAGAACAAGGTGTATCATCATCTCAATAACGATTTGGATGATTATTGGGCGAGCATACTATGTGATGAACAATATACAGAATCTAAAGTTGGGGTAATACTTAGTCTTCATCCCGTCTCTCGTGATCAATATCAAAAGTACCTTACTCAGGCACATTATATAAACATTACCCATAAAGAACTCATGGAAGAGGTAATGCGAAATAGTGGAGAATATATAGGGAAAGTGAAGGTCAAATATCAAGTTTTTTTAGATGATTTCAACCAAAATATAACTAATATTAGTAAACCAAATATGGAAGAAAAAGATTTGTCATTTTACCTGACTAATCAAGATAAAATTAACCAGTTGGTTAAGTTTAAAAATGGAGTTTTTAATCATATAGTTTCAGAAATTGAAACAGCAGGATTAAGATTAGATAATTATGATGTACTTAAATTAAGAACTTCAGACTATAATTATAATCGGTTAGTTTATTTTGTAAGTAAGATAAATAAAGACCTAATG
>JBFHGR010000209.1:0-3527 GCA_041583015.1 Parvicella sp.
AAATCCACCTCCAACTATTCCTATTGTATCAATATGCCTTTGCTTACCTTCGTATGGATTCTTCTTATTGTCTGTCATGTTGAAGAATATTTGACGTAACGCTGCTGATGCAGGAGTCAAAATCAATTCTTCAAAACCTTCACGTTCAAAAGCCAATCCTTTTTGAAGATCATGCTTTAAACCATATTCAACACAATCAATAATTTTAGGCACAGCAGGATAATTTCCTTGAGTCATTTTCATGACTTTCTCCCTTGCCTTTTTAAAAACGATATTTCTACCTACAGAAGTACCATCCAAAAATTTATCTAATAAGCTAGTCTTTCGTTTTCTATCAAGTTTGCCTCCGTTTTTAATAATCTTTTCTGCTAAGGCAACCGCTGCTTTGTGCAATTTGTTTTTGTTGACCATTTCGTCAACTAACCCCATTCTCAAAGCCTGCTTTGCATAAATATTTTTACCAGTAAGCATCATGTCTAAAGACTTTTGCAAACCTACC
Source organism: Parvicella sp. (assembly GCA_041583015.1). Taxonomy (GTDB): domain Bacteria; phylum Bacteroidota; class Bacteroidia; order Flavobacteriales_D; family Parvicellaceae; genus Parvicella. The sequence goes on from JBFHGR010000209.1 coordinate 500, forward strand.
AATCTAGGTAATCTTTGTGTACCGCCTCCACCGGGAAGCAACCCTAACTTCACCTCAGGTAAAGCCATTTTTGTTCTTGGATCATCCGAAATAACACGGCCATGACAAGCCAAAGAAATCTCTGTTCCTAATCCATAACAAGTTCCGGTGATCGCACTAATGATTGGTTTTTTAGAAGCTGCCAAAGCATCCAAACATTTATGTCCAAATTCTAACGTAGGCATAAAGTCTCCTTTTTTCTCCGCTTTGAAAGCTTTGATATCCGCTCCAGCCATGAAATCTGCCCTATCCGTAATCAGGACACCAGCCTTAATGCTAGAATCGCTAGCCAACTCTGTGAATATTTCATTGAAATACTCAATCAATGTGGGAGAAATGATGTTTACTTTTTCTGTTTTTACATGAATCCAGATAGTAGCAATACCATCTTTCTTTTCCAATCTAAAAAAGTCATCTCTATTTAATGCTGTACTCATTACAGTTTGTTTTTTATTGTTAGTTTTCTTATCTGGTCTGTTCTCTATACTATTTTATTCCGATTCTCTTCTTAAAATCACCTAACTTCGCTAGGCAAGCTCGAACTGACCTTTGTTTTTCTTTTATTATTTCATCCGTTTGAAATTTCGACCTTGTGGAGAAACGTAGTTCGATGAAATCAAATCTCACTTTCAATTGAAGGATAGATTTCTCGGTTCCGCAAGCTCCACTCGAAATTTCAATAATTTGTCATTTCGACCTTGTGGAGAAATCTATATTCCCATAAGTCAAATTAAGCCTCATATTTTTTAATAATCATTGCATGCCCATGTGCTCCTGCTGCGCAAGCTGCAAGGATAGCATATTTACCACCTTCATGCTGTAATCTGTTGGCTGCTGTAGTAATCAACCTTACACCTGTTGCGCCAAATGGATGTCCAATTGCTAATGAACCTCCCCAAAGGTTGAGTTTATCCATATTGACTTTCCCTACTGCTTTATCTCTACCTAATTTTGTTTTCGCAAAATCATCAGATGCTAATGTTTTTAAGTTGGCCATTATCTGACCAGCAAATGCTTCGTGAAACTCTATCACATCCATATCTTCCAATGAAAGACCTGTTTTTTGTAATACTTTGGAAGTTGCAAAGGTTGGCCCTAATAAAAGTTCTTCGTCTAACTCTTGACCGGTAAAGCAAAAATCTACAATTTCTGCTTTGGGAATTAACCCTAATTCTTTTGCCTTGCTTTCTGTCATAAACAATCCTGCAGAACCACCATCTGTCAGGAAAGATGAATTAGCAGCTGTTAATGTTCCGTGTTTTTTATCAAATGCAGGTTTTAATTTGGCTAGTTTTTCTAATGAAGAAACTCTAATTCCGTTATCATAGTTAACAGGTTTGAATTTTGGAGGGAACGCTACCTCCACAACTTCTTTACCTAAGTGACCATCTTTCCATGCTTGATCTGCTAAGGTATGTGAACGTAAACAAAACTCGTCTTGTTCTTCTCTAGTAACCCCATATTTTGCCGCCAAAATATCACAATCCTCTCCCATTGTTCTCTTGGTTGTAAACTCTGCAACTTTAGGTCTTTCAGGTGCAAAATGTCTTGGTCTCAATGAAAAAACGAATTTCAAATTATCACCAAATGTTTTCAGTTTTTGTGCTGCAAACAACTTTTTACGCATCTCCTTTTTAAAACCAATTGGTGTATCGGAAGTATTCTCTACTCCTCCAGCGATAAAAATTTCTGCTTGCCCTGTTCGAATTGCACCAATACCCGCTGCTACTGCTTGATTTGCAGAAATACAAGCTTGTGTCACAGTATGACAAGGTGTAGACATTGGTATCCCAGCACCCAAAGCCGCTTCTCTTGCCACGTTAGATGTCTGGAGATTAGAAATAACAGTCCCCATAATCACTGTGTCTACAAGTTTAGGATCTAAACCAGTTTTCACCAACAAACCCTTAATCGCATATTGCCCTAATTGATAGGACATGATATCATGTTTAAAGTAATCAGAACCGGATCTTAAAAAAGGGGTTCTGCAACCATCTATAAAGACTATTTTTTCGTTCATTTTCAGAATATTTGCATCAAAATTAGAAATATTTTTCAATGCATGCATTGAATTAAAGGATTTTAATTAAGTTTGAATCATCAAAACAGATTCATGGGCCAAGATAGTTTTTTGGAAGTTGCCGAAAAGGTTGTTGTTTATCAATTACGCAGTAAATGGTTGGCCATTAGCAAAATGTACAATGAAATGGCTGCTGCGCAAGATGGAACAATGTCAATGGCATTTATTCTTCTTACCATTAACGATAAAGAAGGAACACCTGTGACCAAAATTGCTCCCCGAATGGGCATGGAACCTAATAGCTTAAGTAGGATTCTATTGTCTATGGAAAAGAAAGGCTTGATTTATCGCAAAAAGGATAAAAAAGACAAACGTAAAGTATACATGTGTTTAACCGATTACGGACTTTCTATGAGAAAAGATTCGTTAAAAGCAGTTTTCACATTAGAATCTGCACTGCATGAATCAATTGCACCTGAAAAAATGGAAGCATTTTTTGAAGTAATGGAAAAAATTCCTGCTGCAATGGAGGTTTTTAAAGAGAGGTTTGAAGATTTGAAAGAAAATTAAATATTAACTTGCGTTACAAACGCATTTCTCAGGCATTCTCGTTGCGAACGAGAAGAAGGAAGCACTTACTACTACCATATGATTTGGATAGCCTTAATTGTTGTAATAAATTTCATCATCAACCTATACATAGTAATAGAAAATGATGAGTTTGCTGTAATCGCAACTTGGAAACGCAAAACTAAATCTGGATATGAGTTAGCCGAACCTCCCAAAGTTTCATTTTTATGGGCATTTGTATTGCCCAGTATTTTTACCTATTCAGTTTTCAATTACCTCTTAAAATTAACGAAGAAAGAACAAATGAAAAATAAAAAGAAAGAGATAGACACCATAAAACATAGACAAAAGATTAAACGGTATCAAAAAAACAATCCTCCAAAACGATAATTTAAAAAC
>JBFHGR010000210.1:0-3423 GCA_041583015.1 Parvicella sp.
CAGTTTGAAGTAATGGGTGTAAAAACAGCAGTGGCTAGTGAAGCATTGATAAATTCAAGAAATAAATTTCAATGCTTACAAATGTTAAGCATGTGTGGAGTTAGGATGCCTAAAACAGGTTTTTCTAGCGGAAGCAATAGTGCTAAACAATTAATTGATTACGTTGGTGGCGCTCCAATCATTATCAAATTACTAGAGGGAACACACGGCTTAGGGGTTTTGTTGCAGGATTCAGAGGAAGGAGCCAAGTCTGTTTTAGATGCATTTGCACAATTGGGAGCTAAAGTTATGGTGCAGGAGTTTATCAAAGAAAGTTCTGGGGTAGACATTAGAGCAATTGTGGCGGGAGGAAAAGTTGTGGCTTCCATGAAAAGAACTGCTCAAGATGGTGAATTTAGAAGTAATATCCATAGAGGAGGAGTGGGGGAGATGGTGTATTTAACTCCAGATCAAGAAGAGACAGCCATTAAATCTGCAGGAGTAATTGGGCTTGGTATTGCTGGTGTAGATATGCTAATATCTGATAAAGGAGCCATGGTGATTGAAGTTAATTCTTCACCTGGTATAGAAGGAATTGAAGGTTATACAAGATTGGATGTAGCCAAAAAGTTTATAGAATTTGCAGAAGAAAGTTTTACTAAAAAGTAATTAATAATTATGATAATTAACGGAACTGAAATTAAGCCAGGTAAGAATGCAATAGTAAAAATAAAGGTTGGTGATTTGCCTTCTGGAAACAGCATCAATCTTTTTGCACATGTTTATAGAAGTAAGAATCCTGGTCCAACTATGTTGGTTCTTGGAGGAATACATGGTGATGAAATCAATGGTGTAGAAATTGTAAGAAGGTCCGTGAAATCTGGGCTTTTCAAAAAGTTGAACGTTGGAGCGGTCATTGCGATTCCTTTGCTTAATATTTATGGATTTATAAACTTCTCTCGTGACGTACCAGATGGAAAGGATGTAAACAGAAGTTTTCCAGGAAGTTCAAGAGGTTCTCTTGCTTCAAGAGTGGCGTATACCTTGAGTAAACATATATTACCATTAGTTGATTTTGGATTGGATTTTCACACAGGAGGTAGAAGTATCCATAATTTTCCGCAATTAAGAGTAAACCCTGCTGACAAGGGAAGTATGAAATTAGCCAAGGCTTTTAATTCTCCTTTTATTGTTCATAGTAAACCAATTGGTGGTTCTTTAAGAAAAGAATGTACTAAGAGAGATATTCCTATGGTGGTGTATGAAGGAGGGGAGTCTTTAAGATTAGATGAATTTTCTGTGAAGGAAGGTATAGATGGTATCAAACGAGTAATGATTTCAGAAGGAATGATTTCAGATGAGGTGTCAAGTCAGAAAAGTATAATGATAAAAAATTCTAGATGGGTTAGGGCAACGCAAGCAGGATTATTCATTGCTTACAAAAAATCTGGTGATCATGTCGAAAAAGGTGAAGTACTCGGTCATATAACTGACCCTTATGGTAATAAAGAGTCCAAAATAAAGTCTCCAGTTACTGGAGTTATTTATGGCCACAATAATATACCTTTATTACATTTAGGTGAGGCGTTATATCATATCGGTTTTGAAGATATCGATGAGTTAGAAGAATAAGTTGTGCTTATTCTGGAAGCACCCAGTCAAATGAACAAAAACCACAATTCTGCACTTGTAATAAATCTTGATTTGGGTCGATAAAACGTTTGGATATTTTTCCATTTTTAGACACCCAAACATCAGCATAAACTTGAATGTTATTTTCATATTTGCTAGCAATATGATGCGCATAGGCTAAAATCATATCTGGTTGAAATGCCATTTGCTTTTGTTGAAATATAGAAAGTTCTGAAGCAGGATAAACGGTCCACCATTTTCCTTCAGTAGGATCATAACACCTAAACTCTGCATAGCCTGTTTTTTCAACTCGCATGACATTCCATGAATATCTGTAACCAAATTCATTCCATGAGTCACCTCGCAACCAATGAACACGTAAAGGAACAAGTATTTGAATCAAGATAAAGATGATAAAGGTAAATGTGATTACAGGGCTTACTTTTTGGGAAGGTTTCGAAGCATTTAAAGTGTCATTTCTAAAAAATGGAAAAATGTTTTTAATTTCCTCCGCTGAGAAAAATAAGGTCGCGCCAAGCATCATTATCCATGGAAACATCCCGATATTAAATAAAAACCATGTAAGCAAATGAAAAATAACCAAGACCACAAAAGCTGGTTTTCTAGTTTTAGAATTGAGCAATAAAAAAGGAACAGTCAAATCGTAAATTGCGCCTGCCCAACTCATGAAATAAGCCGTCCATTCAAATTGGAAGAAATAACCTAGTATGGGAAAGTCTACCTTGGATTGAAGCCATATCTTAAGAGGCATGGCATCAAATAACCACTCGTAATTCACTTTGGCTACACCAGCAAAAAAGTAAACGATTCCAATTTGCATTTTCAAAACATTAGGGAAAAGTTGAGGAATGGAATTTCTGCGAATTTTTTTGAACATTAAAGCATCCACGGAGTAGTTGTGATGAGCCGGTAGTATTATAAGCAAGAAAGCAACTAGTGAAATGAAATAGTAATGATTGAGGTAAAGCGCTTTGTCCATAAGTTGAACATAAGTAAATGTAAAGAAGAATACTATTGTAGATACCCTGTATAAAAACCCAATAGCAATCATTAATGAGGTTAGGATAAGTGTGCCATACATGGTGTATAGAATTCCTTCTGAGGGAACTCTAATCCATTCAAATCCAAAAAAGGTGAAATGATAAGTAGGAGAGAGGTAAAGTGTTTCAATCCATCCTTTTAGTACAAATCTAGTGGCAGAAATAGCCATGATAATTCCAAATAGAAATCTAAATAGCACTAATGGAATAATTGAAGTACTCTGGTATTGCTTGTTGATTAGGGATAGTAACTTAGTCACCATCGGTATCATTAAAAGTTATGGTAATAGATAATTGGCTTGCCACGTCTACTTTAAATAAAATAAGCAAGTCTCTTACTTGATTATAAAGTTGATCCACTGTAGTGTAATCATTTACTACCGCATCTTTTAAAGGTTCTTGAATAGATTGAATGGTAGCACGAACTAAGTTGAATTGGTCTTCAATGGCCTTGGGTAAAGTCGTATTATTGTATTTTGCTCCCAATGCATCCAAATAGTCGGCAAGTGAAGTTTCTGAATGCTCTTTATTAATGTAAAAGGCATTGAACACCGCTTCTATATCTGCAGCTATAAATTGAAGTGAGGATTCACTAAGTGGTGCTTCAACTTCTTCTGCTGGGGCTCGTCGCAGACCGCGACGCCCGCGACGTCTTCGCCAGGGTCCTTGTCGCTGATGGGCCGGCACATCCAGTCCCGCTGCACGTCGAACAGCGTGATCTTCCAGTCGGCGTCGGCCAGCCGACCTCCAC
>JBFHGR010000211.1:0-3411 GCA_041583015.1 Parvicella sp.
CAACACCATATCCACAAAAAAACACTTTGTAATTACCACAATTTCGATATTCCAAAAAACCTAGGTTTTCCATTTCGTTTAGAACTGATTCAGGAATTGTTTTTGGCGGATTTTCAATGTCCAATTGTTCTATTTCGGAATGTGATTCGAAGAATTTAATAACTGAATTAAATTTATTTTTTTCAAATTCAATTGAATGAGGATCAGGTCCTGTTTGCATAGATGGAAAGCAAGAGAATAGAAACAATAAAGGTAGTATTAGAATTTTTCTCATCTTATATATGCTAACATTTATATAAAGTGCAGTACTGCACTTTATTCCCCGTAAATATAATATATAAAAACCAGTTATGGAGTTTATCCCATTATGTCCTTATAAAATCTCCTCCCCATCCAAATTGGTAGTCAACACCGAACTCATAAAATCAAAATAAGGTCTTAAAGTAAGGTAGGTGTCCATTACTTGGTCTGCAAAATTGTCTTGGAGTACTTCCTCATTGGTGAAGTTTCTCACTACATAAAATTGCTTCATACGTATCAAGTCTATCGCTGGATGCTCAGGGTCAAAACCTCTTGGTGCAGTCTTTACGGTAGTGCCTTGCAGTCCGCCAAACATCTTCTTGAATTTTGGTGCATTGAGAATTGCTCTTATCTCGCTGTCATCCATTTCAAACTCTTGCCTTATTCTTTTTAAGTCGGCTGGGTTGGGTGCATAAAAACCACCACCTGCCATGGATTGATTGTTCTCTATATTTAGGAAATAACCACCTCTACGTGATGCTGTGGCTCTTTTGAAACTTCCTGCAAACCTTGCCTTAAAAGGCGTCTTATCATTAGAGAAACGCACATCTCTGTAGATTCTAAATATCTTATGACTTTCTATTTGATCAGTTTTATTCAGTCTACCTTCCAGTTCACTTACAAACTGCTTGACTTCCGTTTGGTAAATCTTGAATTTTGGTTTTCTTTCGTTAAACCAGTCTTTATTGTTGTTTTTTTCTAGTTGTATCAAAAAGTCCAAGGACGCTTTAGAAATCTTCATTGTTATCTTTTTTCTTTGTAGGTATAAAAGTCGTTAAAATATTCCAAAAGCGTGTTCTTTACCGTTGCATCTGGCAAGGTATCCATTATTTCATTTACCGTAGCAAATGATTCAGGCACTTTTCCATTGGAGAACCCTAACAGTTTTCCTAATTTTCCAAAGTTATCAGGTGAAAGGTTGTTTGCCAACGCTACTGCAGTTTTTACTGTGGCTTTGGAACTCACTTTTTTCAATAAACTTTTCTTTTTCACTTTGTTTACCGCTGCTTGCAAGTCTATAAGGAATTGATCTGCAGTTTCTTTGTGTGCCTTGGCAATGGTCATGTGCAAGTTGGCCTTGGTGTAATCACTAGACAATTGGAATTGTAGAAACCATCCCATATCTGTCATGGCATCCATCAAATCATACACGCTTACCGTGTCGCTCGTAAAAGATAACAAGGATACTTCAGGATTACCCATTACATATAAGTCATCTATGGCATTGATTCCTGCTACAATTTTTCGAGTAGTGGCCATTTGGTCTTTAGACAATTGGATATATCCATCCAACCCAAGGTAATTAATAGCAGCCCAGCATCCAGCCACTGGTCCGCCTGATTTTGTGCTCAAGATGGTAGGATTTACCAAAGTATAACCTGTCCATTCTGTGCATACAAAAAACTGATGCTTTCTATAGTCTTTGTTTCTGTGCAATAGTACCGAACAACCTTTGGCAGCATAGCCGTATTTGTGCCAATCCATAGAGATTGAAGTTACACCTGGAATAGAAAAATCAAAATCAGGTGTGTTGGGTTGGTTACCCAATCTATTAAAAGAAAGAACGATTCCACCAATGCAAGCATCTACGTGAAAAGGAATATCTCTAGCGGCTGCAATTGCGCCAATTTCTTCAATAGGATCTACCACACCAAAAACATAGGATGGGGCAGATGCAGTAATCATGATTGTATTTTCTGTAATAGCATTTTTTATGGCTTCAGGATCTGCTTTATGATCTGCAGTTAGTTTGGTCACAATGGGCGTTACCTCAAAATAATCACACGCCTTAAAAAATGCAGAGTGCATGGTATATGGAATAATCAACTCAAAAGTAGACTGCGAAGGTCTCAATGCTTTTGCTCTGTTTTTGGCTGTTTTTACTGCCAATAGAATACTCTCCGTACCTCCAGTAGTCAATGTCCCAACAGCATCATCACCTCTCAGTATTTCTGCCGACATTTTTACCACTTCAGTTTCCATATCTCTCAAACTTGGAAATAGGGTTGGATCCACAGGGTTTTCAGATAAATAATGCATGTACGCATCTTTCACCACTTCTTGAATCTCATCACCACCGTCATAGACAGAACAGAATAATTTACCATTTCGCCAATCGTAATCAGCTGATTTCTTGGCTCTAATTAGTTTTGCAATTTCTTCTTTTGTTTTGCCTTTTTGAGGGAATAATGACATTTTTCTGTTAGTTTAAATTGTGTAGTAGGTTATATTCTCAAATTTAGTTTAATTTTTTGAAAGTCACTAGATGATAGACGCTAGATATTAGATTTTAGACGCTAGACACTAGATTTTAGATTGATTTTAAACTTGGTCAGTTCGAGTGTTTTTAGACACTTTAGTGGATGGAAATGTTCGAGAATGGACTTTTATAATGAGGTTACGGTTTCTAATCCGGTCGCTTCTCAATACATTTTTAATTCGTTGGCACTCATTAAAACCACTCGAAGTGACCTGAGCAATGTGATTTTGATTTTAAGTGCTAGACACTAGACATTAGATGCTAGATTAATTTCCTATTGAATTGCAGTTGAAACAACCTAAGAACTATACATTCAAAGAAAAAAACAAACCCTAAAAGTCCGAAGGACGCCCTAAAGTGAAACGACCTAACAGCGTAGCGTCCTCACAATTACTCAATCTCACTCGCCTTAGTAGTTATCATAAAGTTACCAATCATTACCATAATCTTGGATCCCTTTATTTCATGAATGACTCCTTCACTAGATTGATTTTTAAGTTTTACAGTATCGCCAACTTCCGGTTTTTTAGGCGTCTTTTTTACAACAGGTTCCTTTTTTACTTCAACAATTTTTTCGGGTGGAGCAGGAGTTTCTTTATTCTCTGGAAGTTCAGGTTCAGCAGGTTTTGTGTCTACAATAATAGGTTTATCTACTTCCTTTACTACCTCAGGTTCTTGCACTTTCTTCTTTTTAGGTGCTGCAGGTTTCTTTGCCTCTTTGTTGAGTACTTTACTAATCTTCTTACTCTCCCTTTCGCTCTGGTTTTCATTTAGCGTAGTAGTCACCATAAAGTTGCCCACCATGACCAATAGTTTGTCACCTTTTATTTCCTTAATAATTCCCTTGCTAG
>JBFHGR010000212.1:0-3378 GCA_041583015.1 Parvicella sp.
CACCCATTTTTTTAGTTATTCTTTTTACTCACTCTTGTTTATTTTTTTTTGGTGCTCGTGATTTCGCTACGCTAAGTTCAAAGGATAAAAAAGCTTCAAAAAGGCAACTCCACCACAAACACGGTCCCCTCCCCTTCTTTGGTTGTAAATGAAATCTCTCCATCATGAGCCGATACAATTTGTTTTACCATGGCCAATCCTAGTCCAGAACCACTGGTTTTGGTTGTGAAATTTGGAACAAATATCTTATCTATAATATCCTCAGGAATGCCATCTCCATTATCTGTAATTGTAATAATATACTTCCCTTCCTCCTTTTGTAAGTCTACAGTAATAATTCCTTCCCTATCATTAGGAATGGCTTGTATTGCATTTTTAATAATATTATTGAATACTCTAGTTAATTGTTCTCTATCTCCAGTAGAAGGGAGCGATCTTAAATCATTTGTAACCAAATTAATGACTAAGTTGTCATGTTCAGAAAATAAATCAATGGTCTTCTTCAAAATCTCTTTGATATCCACTGGTTCCATTTTACTCTTGGGCATTTTGGCAAAATTGGAAAATTCATTGGCAATGTTTGTCAAAGCATCAATCTGAGTAATTAATTTACTCGAAAATCTTTGCATTTTCTCTTCAAAGTCAGGGTCATCTGGCTGTAGTGCTCTTTGCAAATGTTGAATAGACAACTTCATCGGTGTCAAAGGGTTCTTAATTTCATGAGCTACTTGTTTTGCCATCTCTCTCCAAGCACTTTCACGCTCATTTTTCGCTAATTTATTAGCACTATTTTCCAACTGAGCAATCATTCTATTATACTCTCCCACCAATGCCCCAATTTCATCATTACCCTTCCAAACAATTGGTTCATTCTTTTTTTGAATCTGAACTTCTTTTAATTTTTCGGCAATTGACCTCAAACCTTTGGTTATATAATTGGAAAGAAAGAAAGCTATTAAACTCGCTCCGATTAAGAGAAAAATATAAATTTCAATCAATGTAGTCAAGAAAGGTGCAACACCTGCCCCTTGATTAAGAGACGCTGTATTATAGGGGATATTTACAATTGCGATAGGTGTATAATTATCCTTTCCATAAATTAGTGAGTAAGTAGATACATTATCTTCATCCAATTGCACAACCTGCCTTCTTTGCGTAGACCATAATTTCGTCAAGGTACTTTCATCAATGGTAGTTTTATAAAAATCTGGATCAGCATAATCATAATCAGAACTCATTAATATTTGCCCTGCCATACTAAAGATATTAACTTCTACTCCATTGATATCTGCCAACTTGGTAATCTCATCCTCAAAAACCTTACTTACTCCATTTATCTCATCTTCATTCTCAGCATCCTTGAAAAAATACCCCAATGACATCAAAACTGTTTTTTCCTTTCGTTGTAATCGGTCTTTGTGATAAACTTCGTTTTGATTGTTAAAGTATAGTATTGTAGTAACTCCAATTACCACCAAAGACAGCACAATCAATGCTAACATTGAAATGTAAATACGGGTTCTTAGGGTTGGTCTGTAGATTTTCATTAATTATCTAAACGTAAAACGAAGGTAACAATTATCTTCATTGTGGTTATATACATTATTATATTGAGAAAAACTCTCTTTCACTTTTCAGGCACAGTTTATGTTTTGTAAATTAGCGCAAATATATATCACGATTAATAACAGCTAAGATGAAGCAAATTTTATACCTATTTCTACTTACACCTTTTTTTATGTCTGCTCAAATTAGCAGAGGAGGCACAGGAGGTGGAACAACTACAACGCCAGAAACTCAAAAAAAGGGGTATGATGCAGATGGTAATCCCGTGTATGCTACAAAAGGTGAAAAACCTGCTAATTGCAACGAGGACCTTGAATTAGACCCAGGTAATAACCTAATATATCATAAAAAAACGCGAGCCCCTTTTACTGGGCTTTGCGTTTCTTACTACCCCAACGGAAGACTTCAAAGAAAAGCAAGATTTTTAAATGGAAAAGATCATGATACGGCTTATGTCTATTATGAAAGTGGGGATATTCAAGCTGTATTGATTAACGTAGAAGGAGTAGAAAACGGAACATGGGGTTACTGGTATGATAATGGTGCAGATAACTCTTCGCCTCAGCAAGTTGCCTGGGGAAATACCTATTCCATGGGAAATCGTGAAGGCGAATGGTTGTTTTTTGCAGAAGATGGAAAGCCTACTAAAGTTCAAAATTATAAAAACAACAAACTAGATGGCGTCAGTAAAGCCTATTACAAAAGTGGCAACATCAAAAAAACGGTAGAATATAAAGGTGGCGAAATGCACGGTGCATACACAATGTATTATGAAGACAGCATCCTAAAATACGTAAAAACATATAAAAATGGTAAAGCAGATGGCAAAGCTCAATCTTACTACGAAAGTGGCGCTCTTAAATCAGAAACGGAATTCAGTAACGGGGAAAAAACCGGAAAATGGACGACTTATTATGAAAATGGCCAAATAAAATCTGTAGGGGATTATTCAAATAATTTTCAAGATGGTCTTTGGGAAATGTTTTTAGAAGATGGTAAAAATCAAACATCAGCTTTGTTTAAAGATGGAGTTATTCTAAAAACAGTAGAATACGATCGTTTTGGAAAACCTAAAAACGACTTAGATTTAGTGGAGTTAAACAACTTAATGAGTAAACAAAAATCTGAAAGCGAAAGTTCCAAAAAGAAAAAAAAGAAGAAAAAGAAGAAAGGTGACGAAGTGGAAATTGGACCAAATTCCAGTCAAGAAGACTTAGAAGAAGAATAACATGCAAGATAATGATCAAAATATGCTTCCGCTTATGGAACAGTTCTACTCCATTCAAGGAGAAGGCTTTTACGCTGGAAGACCTGCTGTATTCATAAGACTTGGCGGCTGCGATGTTGGCTGTGTATGGTGTGATGTCAAAGAAAGTTGGAATGCCCAAGACCATCCGTTCACTCCAATTCAAGAAATACTAGACTTCGTAACGAAAAGTAGGACAGAATTCGTAGTCATTACAGGTGGCGAACCAGCTATGTATGACCTTACAGAACTAACTAAATCTCTACATGAATTAAATGTGGAAATTGCAATGGAAACTTCTGGTGTCTACCCTATTATTGGCAACATAGATTGGGTTTGTTTTTCACCAAAGAAATTCAAGGCACCAGATGAGGATACTTACAGCAAAGCGCATGAATTAAAAGTGATTGTTTTTCACAAATCAGATTTAGAGTGGGCTGAAGGTCATGCTGAAAAGGTGAATAAGAAATGTAAACTTTATTTACAACCAGAATGGAGTAAAAAAGAAGCAATGACGGAGTTGATTGTAGACTACGTTAAACAAAATCCTAAATGGAACATCTCAC
>JBFHGR010000213.1:0-3367 GCA_041583015.1 Parvicella sp.
GGTTGCTGGGTTTGGTGAAATAACAACGTTAGGAGAAGGTGTAACGTATAGTTCGACTAGTTCAACCGCAAGACAAGCAGAAACTGCATCTTCTATTATTGCTAGAACGGTGTCTGGGCTATTAGTAGTATTAACGGTATAACTTCCTGGACTTGCTAAAGGGTTTATATTAAGGTCGTACCATGACACGGAATTTGCTGGTGTACCATTATTAACAGTGTTATTATACGAGTTTAAATTAAAAACCCCGTTGTTTATAGCATTTCCACATAGGCTATCTATAACTGGTGTAGAAGGAGGTGCAGGACCAACTACTAAAGTTTGAGAGTATGAACTTGAGCAACCAAGACCATCATCAAAAATATAAGTGATATCATAGCTGCCCGGCATCATATAACCAGTCCTAACGATAGCTGTTCCATCTGGAAAAGGCTCAAAAGCATTGGTTGAAACTGCAGGTGTAATGTTCCAGGAGACAACATCGCTCATGCTACCTGCTGGAAGTACATAATTGTAACACTGAGTAGAACCTGATGTAGTGAAATTTGCAACAGTCGAGCCTTGTATTGTCGCACCTGTAACAGCATCTGTGATTGTAAACGTAAGAGCCCCATCACCATAACTATCACAAATAATTAAATTTGTAGGCAGGGTTGGGTCTAAAAAATAGCCAGTGTAATTGATTGTTCCCGAAGTAGGAAAATCTCCTTGAATCCAACTAATTACATCTACAAATCCACTTCCGTAATCTTGTTGGATAGTCATATAGGTCTCAGTATCAGAGAAGGAATCAAAACCACTCATGTTAATAGTTATCCCTGGTACAATAAAGCCGTTAGCTCCTGTGTAATCAGCACCAGTTAATAAGAATGAAGAATTACAATCATAAGGATTGTTAGTAGCTAAAGGAACTTCTCCATTAGTATAGTCATAAAAAATTGCAGTAGGGCAAGTTGCATCCAAGTCCACATCTATATTGAAGTCACAATTGGAAGTTTCTCCGGATTGATCTTTTCCGTCCACCATTATATAATAGGTAGTGCCTACATCAGCAATAAAAGATACGGAATTAGTTCCGCCTCCAACGGCACCACAAGTAACGTCTGTAAAAGAGCCACAATTTCCTGTAAAAATAGAGATGTCTAAAATATCATTGGCATCAAAACAGTTATTTGAAACTAAGTTAACATTAGCGTTACCATTTTGGCCTGCAGTATAAGTATACCAAACGTTATTGTTAGTTATACCTTCGCAATCATTCCAGTCTGGTGACTCTACAGTAGCACAATATACTGTGCCAGAAATTGGAGCAGCGTTACCCATTAGGTTAGTAGCATTAGAGCAGTCATCATTTGCAGGAGATGTGCCTCCTGTAGATGCACAGGCATCTGCTTCAAAATCTACATCTACATTGAATTCACATAATGCTGTAGCACTTCCGTCATTGTTTCCATCCAACATAACATAGTAATTTCCAGCGCTTCCTGTAAAGGTAGTTATGCTTCCAGTAGAGCCAGCATTGATTGAAGTACAGCCATGTGCGGTGAAACTTGCACAATTTCCAGAAAATACAGATACGTCTACTCCTTGGCCACTACCAAAACAATCAATAGAAGAAAAATTGACGGTAATATCACCATCTACAGTTGTGGTGAACGTATACCAAACATTGTTTTCAGTGTTTGATTCACAATCATTCCAGTCAGAAGTTTCAACGGTAGAACAGTAATTTGAGCCAGAAATTGGAGCAGCATTAACGGTTAGTCCTGTTGCATTGGCGCAATTGTCATTGGCTGGTGGTGTTCCTCCATTTGTTGTTATATTGTAAACTCCTGTGCCTCCGTTGTAGTCCCAAACCCTGATGTAATATGTCCCGCCAGGAGTAAGTCCACTCATAAATGCATTTGCATCTAAGCCAGAGCCTCCATCATCATCGCAAGTAAGCAATGTAGGAGAAGAACAAGTGCCAGAATAAATCCCAACCACTGGATCTCCTGTGACAATAGCTGCATAGACCTCAACTTCACCTGCGGCATTTGCTACAGTTGTAAACCAACCATCGTAATCATAAATAGTTCCTGCAGTAATGTCTGAACCAACACTACTACATCCAATACTATTTTCGTCTGAAGGATCATCAATGGATGAGTTGGAGAATGAGGATGTAAGATTTATTGTGTTTTCTGCACAATTAATTGGCAACGGACCTGCCGAGCAAGGTGTTGACGAAAACTGAGAATAACTTACAGAAATGCAGGTTATTAAAAGTAATGTTATCTGAAATTTCATATTACAATAATATTGGTGTAGCTTATTTTAGTTGAGTTGAATATTTTTGGTATTCTGATTTTTTTCCTTCTTCTTTTAAGAATGAAAGAAAATAGTTCTGTTCTCTAGTAGAACAATTAGATATTCCTTTAGAATTGACTTCTGTTATAAATTTGCTTTTATAAGTTGAAATATTTTTAAGTAGTAAATCATATTCGTTGGAACTTTTTAATTTTTCACTACCTAATTCATTTACTTTTTGTTTTTCTTCAATAAGATTTAAAAGATTATTTAGATTTGAGTCATTTGTATTGACAAGATCAGAAATAATAGTTTTAATTTTTCTAGAGTTAGTTTTTGTTGCAGGTTTTATTATGTTGGTTTTTTCTGCTGGATTTGAAACACTTTTTTGTGAACTTTTCTGAGGTTGTACTTCAGTGCTTTTTTTTTGCTCAGGTTTATAAACTGAGTGTCTACTAATCGTTCTTTGATCTAACTGAGCATTGTTATTTTTAACATTTTTAGTCTCTTGGCCATATGAAAATACCAATAGTGAAAATAAAATCAGAGTTGTAAATAGTTTTATCATGAGTTTAATGTTTTTTTATTTGACGCAACAAAGTTTGATAAGTTGCATTGATATTTAGATTAAAAGTATATAAATATCTTTTAATAGCCAAAAAATGTCTATTAGTTACGAATTGTAACTCTGTCAAAAAGTGATAAAAGAGAGTTGAAAAGAGAGTTAGAAGTTAATTTTAGTAATTAATTACTTTTGTTGAAGTTTGTCCTATGTCGCAAAAAATTGAATCTTCAAAACTTGAATTAATTCCGTTTTTAGTTACGAAATATTGAAATTTGTAGTATTTATTTGCTTCAACGAGACCAATAAGGTTTGTGTCAATGTCTATACCTATAAGGTTTACTGAGGTAAATTTAACACAATTGGGACAATTAGGATTATTTGAGTTTATCGTTATTTCATCAAATTCATCAAAGGGTGTGGTATTCACTATATTGAGGTTAATATGGCCTTTAGATTGTAATGAATAATTTATAATATTACTTTTTTCTGTAGATAAATCATCGGGATTTATTA
>JBFHGR010000214.1:0-3310 GCA_041583015.1 Parvicella sp.
ATCCCCAAGGAGGAATGTTCAAAGTGATTGAAGCGATGGAGAGTTTAGCGTTGGAACTTGGTGTTGAAATTCATTTAAATAGTTCAGTTGAACAAATCGAAATTGAGCAAGGATTTGCAAAAGAACTTCTGGTTAATGGAGAGCGCCAATCATTTGATGCGGTTGTTGCTGCTGCAGATTATCATTTTGTAGAGCAAAATCTAATTCCGGAAAAGTTTCGTAAGTATGATAGTAAATATTGGGATTCTAGAGTAATGGCACCATCTTGTCTCTTGTTTTACCTAGGAATTGATAAGAAATTGGATAATTTATTACATCATAATCTGTTTTTTGATCGTGATTTTTCTCAGCACGCTGTAGAGATTTATGACACTATTGAATGGCCGTCAGATCCATTGTTTTATGTCTGTGCGCCAAGTGTGACAGACGACACTGTTGCTCCGGAAGGAAAAGAAAATGTGTTTTTACTAATGCCAATTGCTCCAGGTTTGCAAGATGATGAGGATACACGTGAGAAGTATTACCATTTGCTCATGGATAGACTAGAGGCCATAACTAATCAAGAGATTAGGTCTTCTGTGATTTACAAGAAAAGTTATGCGCTCAAAGATTTTGTGATGGATTATAATGCATTCAAAGGAAATGCTTATGGACTTGCCAATACATTAAAACAAACTGCGATTCTTAAACCAACAATGCATAATCCCAAAATTAAAAACTTGTTTTTTGCGGGTCAATTAACAGTTCCTGGTCCGGGAGTACCTCCTTCATTGATTTCTGGTAAAGTAGCGGCAATTGAAACAATTAAATACCTTAATAAATAGACATATGAAAGAATTGTATGATGACATATCGATTAAGTCTAGTGCGCTAATCACAAAAACGTACAGCACTTCATTTTCCATAGGAATACGTTTTTTGGCAAAAGACCTGCACAATCCTATTTATTCCATCTATGGGTTTGTCCGTGTTGCGGATGAAATAGTGGACTCCTTTCATGGGTACAATAAAAGAGAATTATTACAATCTTTTAGAGAAGATACTTTCAAAGGTATCAAACAAGGTATTAGCACAAATCCAGTTATACATGCTTATCAAGCCGTAGTGAATAAATACAATATTCCATTAGAACTTACAGAGACTTTTCTTGACAGTATGGAAATGGATCTTGATGATGTGGAGTATGATCAAGCTACTTATGAAAAATATATACTAGGTTCTGCTGAGGTTGTTGGACTGATGTGTTTGAAAGTTTTTGTGAGAGGAGACGAAGAGAAATATCAAGAACTGAAACCTTATGCAATGAAATTAGGTTCGGCATTTCAGAAGATTAATTTCCTAAGAGATTTGAAAGATGATTATAAAACTTTAGGAAGATCTTACTTCCCTGGTGTTGATTTTGAAAACTTTAATGATGATGTCAAAAAAGAATTGGAAGAGGATATTGCCAAAGATTTTTACCAAGGTTATATAGGAATAACCAAGTTGCCTAAATCTTCAAGGTTTGGTGTTTATATCGCCTATAAATACTATCATAGATTGATGAAGAAAATTGAATTGACTCCAGCCAGTAAAATCATGGGAGCAAGAATCAGAATTCCGAATGGAAAAAAGTATGCGCTATTTCTTAGTTCGTATATCCGTCATAGTGTAAACGTATTGTAATTATGGGAGTTTTCGTATTAAATCAGGAACAGTTTATTAGTAATATTTCACTTGCAGAAGCATGGAACTTTTTTTCATCACCCAAAAACTTGAAGGCTATCACGCCTCCTCATATGGGGTTTGATATAACTTCAAAAATGCACATGGATGAAATGTATGCTGGTCAGATTATCAGATATAAAGTAAAGCCATTAGCGGGTATCCCAATGAATTGGACCACAGAAATAACTCAAGTGAATAGTCCTAATTTTTTTATTGATGAACAGCGTCAAGGTCCATACAAAATGTGGCACCATCAACATCATTTTGAAGAAAAAGATGGGGGAGTGTTGATGACAGATATTATTCATTATTGGCCTCCGATGGGTTTCCTTGGGAGTTTAGCAAATACTGTCCTTATCAAGAAGCAATTAAAAGGTATCTTTGATTATAGGAAAGTGAAAATTAAAGAACTCTTTAATCAATAGATGAAAAAAGCGATTGTAATAGGGTCTGGTATTGCCGGAATTGCATCATCCATTCGCCTGGCTGTAAAAGGGTTTCAAGTCACTGTTTTCGAAAAGAATACTTACGCAGGAGGAAAACTAAGCGAAGTTGTGCAGGATGGTTTTCGTTTTGATGCAGGACCTTCACTATTTACAATGCCGCATTTTGTGGATGAGTTATTTAGTTTGGCAGGAAAGGATCCTAGAGATTATTTCCAATACAAAAAGCAAACTACGGCTTGCCATTATTTTTGGAATGATGGTACAGTTTTTAACGCACCAAGCGACCCCAAACAATTTGCTCAAAAGGCTAGTGTGATTTTTAAGGTAAGCGAGGAAAGTCTCCTTAAGAAGTTTGAAAAAGCAGCATTTATAAATGATAAAATTGGTAGATTGTTTTTAGAACAAAGTCTACACAAGCCAACTAATTTTTTAAATCTGGCAACGGTCAAAGGTGTTCTGAGTATTCCAAAACTAGACATCAATAAAACATTACATGCAAGTAATAAAAGAGATTTAGATCATCCTAAGTTGGTTCAATTATTTGATAGATTTGCTACATATAATGGCTCAGACCCATATCAGACACCAGGAATACTAGGCATAATACCTCACTTTGAACATAATGTAGGTACGTTTTTTCCTGTAAAAGGAATGATTAGTATTACAGAGAGTTTAGTAAAACTCGCTAAGGACTTGGGTGTGACTTTTAAGTTGGGACAAGAAGTTACAGAAATTGTTGTGGAGGGAAATCAAGCCAAAGGAATCAGAACTAACAATGAATTCACCGGGGCAGAAGTTGTGGTTTCCAATATGGATGTATTTTTCACTTATAGAAAACTATTACCCAATATTAAAGCACCAGAGAAAACTTTAAAAGGAGAAAGATCAAGTAGTGCTCTGATTTTTTACTGGGGAATTGCTGGTGTATTTGAGCAATTAGATTTACATAATATTTTCTTTACAGATGATTATAAAAAGGAGTTCGAGTCTATTTTTAATCATTCTAGTGGAGTTGATGATCCAACTATTTATATTCACATTTCCAATAAAGTTAAAAAAGATGATGCGCCAATTGGACATGAAAATTGGTTTGTGATGATTAATACACCTTCTAAAGGTGAGATAGATTGGGAGGATTATATTGCGAAAGCAAGAAA
>JBFHGR010000215.1:0-3309 GCA_041583015.1 Parvicella sp.
AAGGAAAAACTCAGAGCATACCGCAACAGATGAAGAAGGAAAATACTATGAGGACATTTATTATTCTGAAAGAAAATTTGGAGAATGGCAAAAACCATTATTAATGGATGAATCCATCAACACTCCAAGTCATGATGCTTGCCTATACACATCTCCCGATGGACAATATATGCTAATCTTTAGAGCTAGTGCAGCAACCTTAACTGAAGGTGGAATATATGAAACAGTATTAAATGGAGAAAAATGGTCAGAACCAACTCTACTTCAAGCAGATATTAACTCCAATTATTGGGAAACTGATGTAAGCGTAAGCGCTGATGGTAAATCAATGTTTTTTACTTCTGATAGACCTGGCGGAATTGGCGGTAGAGATATCTGGACAATGAAAAAATTACCTAATGGAGAATGGGCAAGTGTGCAAAATATTGGTGCAACTTTAAATACAGAATACGATGAAGAAGCACCATATCTTCATCCTGATGGAAAAACATTATACTTTTCTTCTAAAGGACACAATACTATGGGTGGATTTGATGTATTCAAATCTGAACTACAAGAAGATGGTTCTTGGAGCACACCTGAAAACATAGGCTACCCAATTAACACAACAGGTGATGACGTTTTCTACTTCCCTACTAATGATGGACTAAGAGCTTACTTCTCTAGTTACAGAAAAGGCGGTAAAGGAGATCAAGATATCTACATTTTGGAACTACCTAATTTCGAACCTAAAACTTTAGCAGTATATAAAGGTGTGGCTAAATACTCAGATGGTCAAGTTATTAAAGACATGTCTATTACCATTTATGACGAAGAAACAGGAGAAGAACTAGGTATATACAGACCAAACACTACAACCGGAAGATTTTTATTCTTATTACAACCAGGACAACGATATGAAATACAATATGATGCAGAAGGTGCATTAGCCACAGACAATGTAGACGTTCCCGAAAGTGGCGGAGTTCAAGATTTTGTAAAGTTTATTGTTAAAGAAGGAAACACGCTCAGAGTAGCTACTGGAAAAGTTGATGACAATGACATTATCAGCCTAGTGGAAAGTGAAGACCCTACAAATGTTGAAATAACAGATATATTAGTTTCTGTTGAAAACCCGAACACACCAATTGACTCAGAGCAAACAAATTCAAACACTGAAACAACTACTACTTCAACTGTTACTGAGTACTCTAGTCAAGGTGAATACTTAAAAGATCTTTACTTTCAATATGACAAGGTACTTTTAGTTGACGAATCAGAACCTGATTATGAAGCAACTTTAAAATACCTAAAAGACAACCCAACTGCAAAAGTAATGATTGAAGGACATACCGATTCTCACGGGAGTAGAGAATACAATCAATGGTTATCTAGCGCAAGAAGTAACAAGATTAGAAATAGACTTTATGATAATGGTGTTGCTTGGGGAAGAATGAAAACAAGAGGATATGGCGAAGACAAACCAATCGCACCAAATAAAAATCCCGATGGATCTGACAACCCAGAAGGCAGGTTAATTAACAGAAGAGTCTCTTTTGTTTTGGATGAAAAATCCTTAGCTCAAAACGAATCTACAGAAGAAACAAAATACGAAATTGAAAAACCAGTTTCTAATTTTAAAAATGAAAATTACGAAGTTGCTACTATTGATTACTCCCAAGAAGTGGTTTGCATGGTTCAACTAGGAGCATTCAAAAATAAATTAGATAATAAAAAGTTTACAGACGCTCCTCTAGATGTTGCATTCTACAAAGATGAAGATGGGTTATACAAATATTTATCTGGAACATTCCTAAACAGAGAAGTAGCCAAAGAACACAGACTAGCGATGATTGAAGCAGGGTACGAAGGTGCATTTATGGTTTACTTCAAAGAAGGTAAAAGGTTAAACCAAGAAGAAATTGCATTACTTTATCCAACAGAAGAGGGTATAACTTTAGAAAACGATCAAGCTAATAACAAATAATTCTACTAATTTTGTTTCACTCAAATTGAAACAAATTGCTACAAGAATTAGATATCAAAAATTACGCCTTAATAGACCATCTGCATATTAATTTTGCAGATGGCTTTTCGGTTATTACAGGAGAAACAGGTTCGGGGAAGTCTATCCTTCTAGGGGCTTTAGCTCTTATTCTGGGTGAAAGAGCTGATATAAAATCAATTCGCAATAAAACCGACAAGTGCATTATAGAAGGTGTTTTTAAATTATCCCAGACTGAACTGGATCCTTTCTTTAAGGAACATGACCTAGATTTTGACATCACTACCATCATAAGACGAGAAATAAGTTCACAAGGTAAATCAAGAGCTTTTATCAACGATACGCCTGTTAGCTTAGGGACCCTCAAATCATTAAGCGAACAACTGATTGACATTCACAGTCAGCACGCCACACTTCTTCTTAATGACAAGAATTTTGTTTTTGACATTATAGATAGTCAGTTCACCAATGATATACTTACAAAGTATTCAACTCTTTACGCTGAGTACAAAACACTAGGCAACACATTACAAGACTTATTAGAAAAAGAACAAAAAAGTTTAAATGATAAGAGTTACTATGAGTTCTTATTAACCGAATTTGAAGAATTAGATTTACAAAAAGCAATTGATGCTGATTTAGAAAGTGAATACAACCTCCTTTCAAACGCGGAAGATGTAAAAAAGTCACTTTATCAGTGTCAAAATTACCTAAACAATGATAGTAACTCAATTATTTCCAACTTACACTCTGTAGCCACAGAACTAGACAAAATAAAGCATTTAAACAGCCAGTTTGCAGAATTGTCCGAGCGCGTGAATAGTTCACTAATTGAACTACAAGACATCGAGCATGAAATTGCTAGTCAAGAAGACAATATTGAAGTAGATAATTTAAAATTAATTCAATTAGAAAATGAACTTTCCAAAATCAATGGCCTGCTAAAAAAACACAATGTAAACTCAATCATAGAACTTTCGGAGCATAAATCTGAAATCGAAAACAAACTAAGTCAGATAGGCAGCATATCAGCAGAGATACAGAAAGTACAAAGCAAAATTAATAATGTAAAAACAAAACTGTTATCCCTTGCAAACGACTTAACAAAACAAAGGAATAAAATTATTCCCAATCTGGAAAAAAGTGCACAAGGGCTACTTGCTCAAATGAAAATGAGCAATGCTCAAATTCAATTTAAACTTTCACCAACAGGAGACTTTACTAAGCATGGGCTTGACAATATTGAATTACTTGCAAAAACTAACTTAGGAGGGGATTTTGAACTACTAAAAAAAATAGCTTCAGGAGGTGAATCCTCGAGAATA
>JBFHGR010000216.1:0-3211 GCA_041583015.1 Parvicella sp.
AAAAATGAAAACCAAAACACTTAAAAAAAATAAGGTCAACGTAATAACACTCGGTTGTGCTAAGAATATCTATGATTCTGAGGTGATGATGGCGCAATTGCAAGCAAATAAGTTTGATGTTGAGCATGAAGCAAAACAAGATGATTCTGAAATTGTAATCATCAATACTTGTGGCTTTATTGATAATGCAAAAGAAGAGTCCATTAATACTATTCTTAGATATGCCGAAGCTAAAAAAGATGGTCAAGTGGATAAATTATACGTGACTGGATGTTTGAGCGAAAGATATAAAGATGATTTAGAAGGTGAAATACCTGATGTTGACGCTTATTTTGGAACAAGAGAACTTCCTAAATTATTAAAAACACTGAAGGCGGATTATAAGCATGAATTAGTAGGAGAGAGATTATTGACCACTCCTACACATTTCGCTTATTTTAAAATTGCAGAAGGTTGTGACAGACCGTGTTCGTTTTGTGCCATTCCTTTGATGAGAGGGAAACATGTTTCTACACCAATAGAACAGTTGGTTAAAAATGCAGAGTCATTAGCTGCGCAAGGAGTTAAAGAACTGATGTTTATTGCTCAGGATTTAACTTATTACGGTTTAGATATTTATAAGAAAAGAAACTTGGCAGAATTAATCCAAAAAGTTTCTGAAGTAGAGGGTATTGAATGGATTCGTTTGCATTATGCATACCCTTCAGGATTTCCTATGGATGTGTTAGACCAGATTCGTGATAATGATAAAGTATGTCTTTATTTAGATATGCCGTTGCAGCATGGATCTTCTAAGATTTTGAAAGCAATGCGTAGAGGTATTGATAGAGAGAAGACCACCGCTTTAGTTCATGAAATTAGAAAGCAAGTACCTGGTATTGCAATCAGGACAACTTTGATTGTGGGCTATCCTGGGGAAACGGAGGAGGATTTTCAGGAAATGTATGATTGGGTTTCCGAAATGAGGTTTGATAGATTGGGCGTGTTTACTTATTCCCATGAAGAGAACACTCACGCTTATAATGTGGAAGATGATGTCCCAGAAGCTACAAAACACGAAAGAGCAGAAGAAATTATGGATTTACAATCTGGAATTTCTTATGAGTTGAATCAAGCTAGAATCGGACAAGTTTATAAAGTATTATTTGATAGAGTAGAAGGCGATTATTTTATTGGAAGGTCTGAGTTTGATTCGCCAGATGTTGATAATGAAGTTTTGGTAAAAAAAGATGCAGATACTTTCCTTACATTAGGAAGATTTGCTAATGTTGAGATTACCTCTGCTGATCATTATGACCTTTACGGAAAAATAGTTTAATGGAAAAATTGATATAAAAAAAGCCGATTTCATTTATTGAAATCGGCTTTTTTGTTTGAATAAATTGTGATTTTTTACCCTGTAATTAATTTATAGACTTTTTTGAAGTCTGAATTATCTTCAATTAAATTACCTTCATTCTCTTCTCCAAAGTACGGCTGACCAATACTTATCAATTCTTTTGCTTTTGAAGGATCTAATTCAGCATAATTTTGAGCAGTAAACATAAGTGCGTATTTCAAATATTTTTGTTGAGATAGTGTTAAGTCTGCAAATTGAACATCTACACCTATCTTTTTTACTTCAGTCAAAGCAGCAGCAAACATTTTACGTCCTTCCGTTTTGTTTTTGGTAAGAATTTCCAATTCTGCTCTAAGCAGCATACTTCCTTTACAATCTGGATCAATTGGCATTACTTTTTTCATGAATCCAAGAGACTTCTTATAAGCCTTTTCGTTCGCATCTAAATTGTAGTTTTCAATATCTTCGAGAATCGTTAATTTCATTTTTTCAATGAAAGGTTCTGCGTCTTCTCTGTAGGCATATGCTTTATCTTTTTTTCTGTATTTTTTAGCGAAAGATATCGCATCCTTATATGCTTTAGGAAAGATCTCACTGTATTTGTGCTCTTGACTCATTGCGTATAATGCTTGAGATGCATATAAGTATGGCATTGGGTCATTTTTTGTTTTGTCATTTTCTGTATACTTCAAAGCTTTGTCAAAACATTTTTCATATTTCTCATCCACCAATAAGACTAATAAATCTTCATATCCTTGCGCTAAGGAGGTTATAGGGTTAAATAAATAAAGTCCTAAGAACATTGCTAATATTAACTTTTTCATTACAATTATTTTATGATTTGATTACTGTTTTGCAAAGTCTATGCCTAAATCATAGATAGTTACAAATATATAAAAATCAAAGTACATTCAGAGTTGATTAACTTATTTATAAATATGTTTTTACAATATCTGGATTATCTTTGTAGTCTATGAGTAAAATGAAGAAACTAACAAGTAGAATTACTTTCAAAAAACATGATGATTGTCAAACCATTGTAATTTCGCCAACTATTGAAAGGTGGCAAATGAACTCCTTGTTGGTATGGTTAATAGCATGGACATTCTGTGGTTTAGCCTTTGTTTATTACATGTTTTTTGAGATGAAATCCGCAAAAGAGGTAATCGTCTTTAGTGTGATATTGATGTTTTGGATATATTTTGAAATAAGAATCACCAAGGCTTTTCTTTGGAGAAAATTCGGATTGGAAGTAATCAGAATAGATGAAAAGGAATTATCGATTAGAGATTCAATATTTAAATTTGGAGATGCTAAAGTATATGACCTAAAGAAGATAGAGCCTGAACATATCGAAGATGTATATATTAATCCTGCTTCATATGGTAAAGTAATGAATGATTCGTTTTGGCAAGTGGGACACGGTACAATTGCGTTGAATTATGAAGGTAAAGTCATTTATTTTGGAACACAATTAGAAAATATGGATTCAAGCAAATTAGCCAAGTTGATCAAAAAAACTATTAAAGAGTATAAGGCTAAAGCGGCTGAATTAGAAAGTTAATCTATGTAATAGAGAATGCTACGGATGCAATGCGTTTAGTGGTTTGTCTCCCTGAAGTTTCTTCAAGAACCATTGATTGTGCTACACTGTTATTGAATACTTCTTCCATGTTTTTTATTTTACCAACTGGAATTTGTTGCTTTTTGCAGTTGTCTAAAAGGTAATCGCAATTTAAAGAGCGAATGCTTTTGTCCAAAATGACTTGAAGTTTATTTCTGTTCTCCACTCGAGACTTATTGTGTTTAAACAAATCATTAGTGTGAATATTAATGTTTAACAATTGACAAAGTTTTTCAAATTGTCTGTCA
>JBFHGR010000217.1:0-3188 GCA_041583015.1 Parvicella sp.
GCAGCCAATATTCCCATCGCAATCGTTAAGTCATAGGAAGATCCTTCTTTTCTAATATCAGCTGGAGCCATGTTTATAGTGATTTCCTTTCCGGGAATTCTATGTCCATTGTTTTTTAGCGCAGCAGCAATTCGCTGATGACTCTCTTTTACCGCATTATCAGGTAGCCCAACTAGAAAGAATTTAATTCCTTGGCTTACATTTACTTCTACTGTTATTGTGATGGCGTCTACTCCGTAAACAGCACTTCCATAGGTTTTTACAAGCATGACACAAAAATAAAAAGTTGCTTGTAATATTTCCAAATGTAGTTTGTTAACATTTGAAACAAACTATTTTAACCTTGAAAAATTATTGCTCACTTTCTTTTTGATACAAACGAAGTAATAAAAATATTGCCAGAATTATCGCCAGTAAATACCCAAGCATTGCATAAACAGGAATTCCAATTATTTTAGGATTTGTGTCGGCCAATACAAATACAGATGAACCTAAAATGATAGATGAAACTAAAATAACAATGATCAATTGTCGTCCTAATCGATTGAGTGTTTTTACTGTAGGGTCTATTCCTTCATGTTTTAAGTTAACCCGTAGTTTTCCTTTTCTTATTAATTTCATTGTTTGACGTAAGTCTGAAGGAAACTCCTCCAAATAATTTCCCAAGTCATACATGGAGTTGATTATTTTTTCTCCTGAGGTTACCGGATTTCTGTCATCTAGAATTCGTTTTTTTATAATAGGTTTTATTTCATTCATTAGAACGATTTCATTGTCTAAGTCTCTTATAAGACCTTCTACAGAAAACATGGCTCTAGTTATGAGGAAAAAATGGGATGGAATGTGCAGTTGATGATTAGTCATGACTTCGGTTAAGTCTGTAAGCATTTGCCCTACCTGCAAGTGAAAATCTTTTGTGAATGCATATTTGTTGATGTACTCTATCAACTCGTACTCTAAACTTTTTTTATTTTCAAATACAACAACATTAGTCAGATATGCAATTGCGTTCATCATCAATTTTACATCTTGCATCTCAATGGAGAGTAATAGGTTCCCCAATTGTTCCATATCCTTTTTCAAGATGGTTCCCATCATTCCAAAGTCTATATAATAGATCTCATTTTTATTGTTAATGATGATGTTTCCCGCATGTGGGTCGGCATGAAAAAAACCATGTTCAAATACTTGTTTGAAGAAGGAGTCAGCAATGTCTTTTGCTATTTGTTTTGTATTAGTAATAGCGCCAGCTTCTAGTTTTGATAATACTGGTTTGATGCCATCTACAAATTCCATGGTTAGAACCTTGGTAGAGGTAAATTCATCATAAATTTTGGGTGCTTTAATAGCCTTAGATTCTCTAAAATTGTAGGCAAATCTCTTTGCGTTGATTGATTCATGAATAAAATCAAGTTCATAATGTATACTGCTAGAAAACTGATCTACTAAGCCTACGGGATCAAAGTGCTTTATAGAAGGCATTCTTTCTGCTAATATTCCCGCTAGATCGCGCATAATTAGAATATCTTCTTCTATGGTTTCTCTTATAGCTGGCCGTTGAACTTTAAATGCTACGTGCTCTCCGGTTTTAAGTGTTCCTTTGTGAACCTGTGCCATAGATGCAGAAGCAAAAGGAAGTTCATCGAAAGAAGCAATTTTTTTATTTCTAAAAACCCCAAATTCCTCATCTATGATTTTCTTTGCGGTTTTGCCAGAAAATGGAGGAACACTATCCTGTAATTTAGATAATTCTGTAATAAGTTCTGGCGGCAATAAATCACGCCTACTGCTCAATACCTGACCGAATTTCACAAATGTTGGCCCTAACTCTTCGCTTACCAATCTTATCCTTTCCCATTTGTTGAGTTCAGCAGCTTGCTTTATCTTTCGTCTTGGAATAAAAAACCTTAAAAAGCCTTTCCCTTTATTAAATTGAGCAACATAGTCATCAAAACCATATTTCAACAAAACCCTTATGATTTGGTTGTACCTGGTAATGTGTTTAACTTGATTTATGAAAAATCGAATAAGACCCATTTAAAACTTATTTTGACTTATGGAGTTCCTCTAGAGCAGTGACTCTTTTATTAAGGGCTTCAATTTGATCTGTTGTAGCTAAATGGATGTTTTCATAGAATGACTGACTTTGTTTCAGAATAGTTTCTTCCAATTCAGATTTTGTAGTTTTCGCCTTTTCCATGACCTCTTCTACAAATTTTTTCCCTTCAGCTTCTGTCATTTTACCTTTTTCAATCCAACCATCAACCATTTCGCTAAAACTTTCGCTTTCAGGAGAAAAAATACCAACAGCCAAATAGGCTATTTTTTTCAAAAGATCTTTATTATCTTGTTCCATAACTATTTTTATTTACAAGATTACTTAAGCTTAAGACTTTGGAAGGTGATGTAAGTCATTATTTTAATTGATTAAAATTGGGTTTGTTGTAGGAAACGTAAGTATTTCTAGGATTTTAAGGTAGGAAGCGGTTGAAACCAACAATCAATGGTCTAAAACAATTTAAGGTGAGTTTGCTAAATTCAAAAAATAACAAGACCTTTAAACCATGACATTTGAAGAAATAGGATTAAGAGAAGAAATATTGGAAGGCTTGGATGCAATGGGTTTTGAAAAAGCCACGCCCATTCAAGAGCAAGCCATTCCCGAAGTAATGAAAGGAAGGGATATTATTGGCTGTGCACAAACTGGAACGGGTAAAACAGCAGCATTTATACTTCCTATACTAAATAAAATTTTAGTTAAAGGTTATACGCATACAAGTACTTTAATCATTGTGCCTACTAGAGAGTTGGCATTGCAAATAGACATGCAAGTGCAAGGATTGGCATAT
Organism: Parvicella sp.; assembly: GCA_041583015.1. Taxonomy (GTDB): domain Bacteria; phylum Bacteroidota; class Bacteroidia; order Flavobacteriales_D; family Parvicellaceae; genus Parvicella. The sequence goes on from JBFHGR010000217.1 coordinate 2,850, forward strand.
TTTACTGGAGCAACTTCTATTTGCTTGTATGGTGGAGGAAAAAAAGGAGATTTGGTTAGAGATAAGAAAGCACTTAGTCAGGGTGTAGATATTATTATTGCTACTCCTGGGAAGTTGATTTCTCACTTGATCATGAAAACCATTAATACTGATACTATAGAAAACTTAATCTTCGATGAAGCAGATAGGATGCTAGATATGGGATTCTACGAAGACATTTGTAGAGTGATAACTTTCTTGCCTGCAAAGCGCCAGAACTTAATGTTTAGCGCTACTATGCCTCCTAAAATTAGAACATTGGCAAAGAGAATACTTACTAATCCTGTGGAAGTGAGTATA
>JBFHGR010000218.1:0-3101 GCA_041583015.1 Parvicella sp.
TTGATAAGGTAAATAAGATTATCAAGGTTAATATTCCAGAAGGTTTGTTAGATATTTACGGGTAATTATTTATTGTGTTCTACCCAAATCAAATCATCGGTATTATAGCCAATGTCTTGTGCAATTTTTAAGTAATTACTTTTCACCTCTTCAGGAATTGTCTTCTCGCGAGATAGAATCCACAAGTATTTATAACTAGAGCCAGCAATCAGGGCATATTTGTATTGAGGATCTAATGCAACAATGTTATATCCACCGTAGAAAGGTCCAAAAAAGGATACTTTGAGCATTCCAATATTGTCTTCTTTGACAAATTTGGCTTTCCCAATGGATTGCACCCACTTTTCTTTTATGGTATCATAACCTTTATTATCTACTTTGATTGTTCCATTATCGTTTACGGAATATTCAGCAGTAGTATTGTTTAAGTTTTTCTCAAACCTAAAGTCTATTCTTGCAATTTCGTACCACTTACCAAGGTATTTTTCTTTTGCTAAATCCTGAACAGCCTCTGCTCCTTTAGGAATAGTAGAACACGAAAATAAACCTGATAATATGGTGAAAGTCATGGCGAGTATTGTTAGTTTTTTTAGTGTCATTTTGTTGTTATTTAATTCAGGTAATTACCCTTAAGATTTACTGCTTTAATTAAAAGCACTTACTTATTTTTTACAAAAATCAGTTTATTCTTACTTTTAGAATTGACTCTTTGATCTAATTCAAATTTTCCAATGGATTTAATCAGTGGTGTTAATTTTTCAAAGCCATAATTTCTAGAATCAAAATTAGGTTGCTTTTTCTGCAACAAACTTCCTACATCTCCAAGAAATGCCCATCCATCTTCATCTGATAAGTCAGAAATAGTTGAAGAGATAAGTTTAGTTACAGCAGGAGTGATGTCGTCTACACTGTCTTTTATCTTGTCTTTTTGACTTACATTTTCTTTCTTTTCAGTTTGCGATCTTAAAATCTCTATGTAAATGAACTTATCACAAGCCACAATAAAAGGATTGGGCGTTTTTTTCTCACCTATTCCAATTACTAATTGTCCTGCTTCACGCAATCTAGTTGCCAATTTTGTAAAGTCACTGTCACTCGATACAAGGCAGAATCCATTAACTTTTTCTGAATATAGAATATCCATGGCATCAATTATCATGGCTGAATCAGTTGCGTTTTTACCAGTGGTATATGCATACTGTTGAATTGGTGTGATGGCATTTTGCAACAATAAATTTTTCCATTTTGACAAATGTGGACTCGTCCAATCTCCATAAATACGTTTAATGGTGGGATTGCCATACTTTGCTATTTCCTCCATCATTTCTTTTACATGAGCAGATGGTATGTTGTCACCGTCTATGAGTACTGCTAGATTCATATTCATATTATTTTGTTCCATTGTTTCGTTTTTTTCTATTGACCTTTTATTTTGTGAAAAGAACAATCATTTTATTCATTTTCGCATTCTGATTATTAAAAGATAACCTCAATTTAATGAATTTAGATAATATATTTAAAGAATCAGCATCTTTTAGTTTTGTTAAGTTTACATTTTACGTTCTTCAAAAGAATTTTACAATTTAAGCAATGCAGATTTTTCTTCAATAATTATGTAGCAGTTAGCATCAAAACTAATTCCATGACGATAGGCCCCTGAGGATAATTTTTATCATTCATAAAACTCATTGCGACTAATCTCATGTCTTCAGAAAGCCATGTGAGTTTTGAAAAGTTTTGATGAGGATGTTTATATACTGAATGTTTTAAATCAAGTGTAGGTTTGCCTAATTGGTTCTCGAAATGTGAAGTGATAAGGTCTTGGCAAGCAGTAAAATGCTTTACAAATGTTTTCAGTTCGTTATTCATGGTTTGCTGATAAAGCTCTAATTCATCAGTGTTGCCAGATTGTTCCCAATAATACTTTGGGTAAGTTTTTAGCGTTACTTCAATGTTGTAAATTATTTTAGATTCTTCATGATATGAGTAAACCAAAATCAATTCTTCCATCTCACCCAATTCTATGAAGTACTTGTAATTAGGCAGCGTACCAGTTCCGTGAGAAAATGAAGATCCTTCTATGGCAATCATCTTGTCAATAGAATCTCCAATATTAATCCCTCTAAATGCTATTCCTTTATCCTTAATGACAGAATTGAATAATTCACTGCTTAATTTTTCAATGTTTTTCATGTTAACATTCTATTTTATTGAGATTTCTAAATCTTTTATATAGATATCCTTTATCATATTTAGTTGGTTAGGATAGCTACAATTTGCTGAAGCGCTATTTTTGATTCTTTTATGATGGGGAGATATGGCCATATATGTGGCATTTCTTCACCAATGATAACCTCTAGATGGGTATTTGCTTTTTTGAGTTTTTCAGCAGCCAATACTTGATCAGGATAAGTAATGTCATTCTCTGCTATAAATAGCGTAGTTCTTGGGAAGTTGTCAAAATTTCCATTAATTGGAGAAATCAATTCATTTGTCACATCTGCAGCGCACATTCTTTTGGCACTCATCAAGCCTACTTTAGCAAGCATTGGATCAGTTGTGTCTATTTTGTCTATCGCTGGATTAGTCATACTGGCATCCATAACTGGAGAAACTAGTATAATTTGATGAGGTAAGTCAAGTTGGTGTTTTACCAATCTTTGCACTAAGGATGTTATCAAAGTACCACCAACTGAATCTCCAATTAGTGAAATATTGGAAGATTTAAAACTTTCTAATGCTTTAGCATAAACAAAGTCTATGTTGTTGGATATTTCTTCAATTTTATGCTCCGGTGCTTTTGGATAATCGCACATCCATACCGTTTGATTGGTTTGTTGAGATATTTTTTGAATACTGTCCCAATGAATTTGCGAAGGGCCAGAAATAAATGCACCACCGTGAATGAAAAGAATAAGTTTATTAGTATCCTCATTAGGTTTTACCGCAGTGATAGTAGATTTTAATATTTGAAATGTTTGCGTATTGTCTTTTTTGAAAAACTTGCTTTTGGGTGTATGTATATCTCCTTTTCGTAGTTTGAGATAGTCTATTGGGTCTTTACTAAATATAGACTTCAACCCTTTTAGTTTGACAATAAA
>JBFHGR010000219.1:0-3009 GCA_041583015.1 Parvicella sp.
ACTATCATATGCGCAACTAGTTTTTTCATCGGAGCAGTTCCTATAATATCATCTTTTACGCCAACAAAAAATAATAAAATTAAACAAGCTATTAAGTGTTTGAAGTTAGTTAGCATATGTGGTATGTGATCATACTCTTCTGGGAACCATAGTGAATAAGAAAAAACAATGGCTCCAAAAATCACAATTCCTCCAATAGTAGGAATACTTTTGCTGTGCAGTTTTCTATCTTCCGAAGGTTCGTCTACTAAGTGTTTTAGTTTAGCAACCTTTATTAGAGAAGGTATTGCAAGTAATACAACAAAAAATGCTGTTAGAAAACCTAAAATTATTATGGTTGTACCAGGTTCAATTGTCATCATTATATATCGTAGTAATAGTTATTTAAATTCATTCGTAAACCTATGGTATAGTAGCGTTCATTTTGGTTGCCCAATGAGTTACTGAAGTTTTTTAAATTTCGCGAATAGATTCCGAAATAGACTTGCATTTTAGTTTTTAAATTAAAATTATGTCCCGCTTCAAATTTCCAATAAAAACTAGATACTTTATTTGAGAAATATACTAATAAAGGTGTCGAGTCATTAGCTCTGAAAATGTATTCGCCATTTAGATCCCCGTTGAATCTCGTTCTCGTAGTATATGCAATTTCTGCTTCAGCAAACCATTTTCCTTTTTCAAAATGATAAATAGAAATCAACTCTTGAAAGGATGCGCCTAAAGGATGTGCTAATTCCTGATTAGTGTGCGTGTAATTTTGGAGAATATTTTCAGAATCATGTGTGTACATATAAGATGGGACATTGTTGTATTCTATATGAAACCAGTTTTTTTTCCACCCAAATGGTTCATGCCAGTTTCCTCCTATTTGAAGCCCCATTTTTGATACATCATCCAATGCTACTTGGCCAAAGATATTGAACTGTCCGAATTCATAATTGGCATTTACACCAAGTAATGAATTATTCTGATTTTGTAATCCGTTTACAACAGTAGAAAAACCAATGATGGGAACATAGAAACTATAATGTACTGGAACCATGCCAATGTTTTCTTCATATTTTTTGTAGATGACTCCTTCAAATAAGCCAAATTCTAGTGCTTTATTAGGTTTGAAAGAGAGGTATCTAAAACTAGCTGCTTTTCTTTTGAATAGCGCTTCTGCAGAACTTGTAGCAGGTGTTCGATTTAAACTTTGCATTAAAGCGTTTACAGTTTGATAGACCCATTTACCATTCTTAGAAACGTATTGTAACTTAAGCATAGGATAGTTACTAGCGTTGTCAGAAAGTAAAAGGCTTCTATACCCATGACCGTAAAAAAGTTTATCATGACCAATTTGTACGTTAAGTTGTTTGCTTGCCTTGATACTAACATACCCCATGGAGTTTCCAACATCAAATCCTATATCCTTAAAAGGTTTAGTTCTTCCGCGACCAAATGCAATGCTTCTTTTAAGTGCAATGCTATCTAAATAATCAGGTAAGTAAAATTGATTTTCATAAAATCTAGTCTCAAAACTAACGTTGGCACCTATGTCGCCAGTAACTCTAATTCCTCTGGTATTAGTAAGTATTCTTGAGGAGCCATTACGACCAGAGACGTTTGATTTTCCAATTTCTAGATCTAATAGAATGTCAGCCGTTAAGTGGACATCGTCCTTATTAATGTCGAGTAAACTTCTTTTGTAAAGGAACTCTGTAACATCATAATAGTGTTTAGAAGTATCTTTAAAGGTATAGTTGTAAACTGTTGGTGAAATAAATTGAAGGCAATATGGTTTAATACCTTTATGAGAAAAGGAATTAGTGTTTAATTGATGAGTATTAACCTCCTGATTAATTCCGTAGTTTAAAGGAATGTTTTGAACTTGAGCAAATGTCAAGTAAGTAAGGAAAGTGAATAATATTATAATTACATTTTTCAAAATGCTAATTTAAAATACCTTCTTTCAAAACATGATTGTAAACTGAAGTGATACCATCTTTTAGGCTTATTTTATGACTCCATCCTAGTCCATGTAATTTTGTCATGTCTAATAATTTTCTAGGTGTCCCATCTGGCTTAGAAGTGTCAAATGTTAGTTCACCTTCAAAACCTACAATTTCTTTAATTGTCAAAGCAAGATCTTTGATGGAAATGTCTTCACCACAACCAATGTTTACCAATTCTGACTCGTTGTAGTTTTCCATCAAATAAAAACAAGCATCCGCTAAATCAGTTACATGAAGAAATTCTCGTTTTGGTGTTCCTGATCCCCAAATTTCTACAGATTTTAGGCCTTCTTTTTTTGCTGTATGAAACTTGCTTAAAAGTGCAGGTAATACATGAGAATTTTGAAGGTCATAATTGTCGTTGGGGCCGTATAGGTTAGTAGGCATCGCAGATATAAAGTTGCAACCGTATTGATCTCTATAAGAATCGCATAGTTTGATGCCAGCGATTTTAGCTAGGGCGTAAGGTTCGTTAGTCGGTTCCAAAGCACCAGTCATTAGGTATTCTTCTTTTAAGGGTTGCTTAGCCATTTTTGGGTAAATGCAAGAAGACCCAAGAAAAAGAAGTTTCTCTACTTTATGAAGGTATGAGGCATGAATGATGTTTGCTTCTATCATTAGGTTATCATACAAGAAATCTGCCTTATATGTATTGTTAGCATGAATTCCTCCTACTTTAGCAGCTGCAAGAAAAACGTAGTCAGGTTTTTCAGTTTCAAAGAAAGTGTTGACCTCACTTTGAATTCTTAAATCAAGTTCTGATGATGTTTTGGTAACAATATTTTGGTATCCTTCTGATAAGAGTTTATTTACGATGGCATTACCCACCATCCCTCTGTGTCCGGCAACATATATTTTTCCTTCCTTATTCATTGAATTATTCAAAATAGTTTAAAGTTGTAAATCCACCTTCTTTCAAATGAATATCTTTTTTACATTGCTCCAAATCACTAGATACCATGTCTTTAACAAGTGCTTCTAAATCATATTCATGTTTCCATCCTAATTCTTTTTG
>JBFHGR010000220.1:0-3001 GCA_041583015.1 Parvicella sp.
TCTCCCGATAAATATTGGAAGTATTCAATTCTTTCACCTCTTTCTATGATAGATCCAAAACCTTGACATTTATGCTGACTACGTGCCATTGTTCCTATCTCATTATAAGATTTTCCAATGGTAGGATTGTAGGCACCAATATCATAGATTAGATAATCAGGATTGTTCGCTGCAGTTTCTGCAATGCCCTTGTTCCACCAGTTACTTGCATTCCAATAAACAGAAGTAGGTTGCCAAAGATTCTCTTCTCCACTTAATTCTGAGGTTAAGAATGTTTTGTCGTTGGATAGTTTTGCTGCTTCAATCGCAAGCATTGCAGATGCGGTGTGATGTCCGTGTCCTGCTCTTTCATCAGGTGGAAATCTAGTGATGATTACATCTGGTTTGAATTTTCTAATGACTCTTACCACATCATTAAGTACTTCACTTTTTTGCCATTTTTTAAAAGATTCTTCGGCACTTCTGGAGTATCCAAAATCTACCGCTCTGGAGAAAAATTGTTGTGCATTGTCTATGCTTCTTGCGGCAAGTAATTCTTGAGAACGCAAAATTCCTAATTCCGCTCCCAATTCATTCCCTATTAAGTTCTGTCCGCCATCTCCTCTGGTTAAGGAAAGATATGCAGTTTGTGCATTTTCACCTAAAGACAGCCATGCCAAGGCTCTTGTGTTTTCATCGTCTGGATGCGCAGCAAGATAAAGCACTCTTTTTAAAGAAGCCATCTTTTTTAAATCAAGGTAAAGTTCTGAAGTTGTCTTTTGTGCAGAAACCTGCAAGAATAATAGAGGAATTAGTAAGGTGAAAATGTATCTCATAATAAGTTTAAGTTCCAAGTGCTTTTAGTAAAGTCCTCAAAGGTATATTGCAATAGTTAATAAAGCCAATTCATTAACAAAAATAGTGCCCGATTTTAACTTGTAGTGCTTCGTGAATTAATTTATTGGTGGCAATAATTTCATGCCCAGAACCGTAAGAAGAACCATTTTTAAAATCCGTTACTTTACCTCCTGCCTGTTGTACAATAAAAGCGCCTGCAGCTACATCCCAAGGTTGTAATGCATATTCATAATACCCTTCAAATCTTCCTGCAGCTACGTAGCATAGGTCTAGAGCAGCAGCTCCAAGTCTTCTAATACCTCTGGTTTCACTCAGTAAATCTTTTAAGATATTCATGAAATTCTCCTTTCTAGAGAAGTCGTCATATGGAAAACCTGTTGCAAGTAATGACTTACTTAATGTTTCGTTTTGACTAACTTGAATAGTTTTAGCATTGCAATAGGCACTGGAATTCTCCCATGCATAAAAACATTCTTTTCTGTTAGGCTCATATACTACACCGAGTACTGTTTTGCTTTTGTATTGCAACGCAACACTTGTGCAATAAACTGGAATGCCATGAACAAAGTTGGTGGTGCCATCCAAAGGATCAATGATCCAAACGAAGTCATTGCTAGATTCTATTGACGAACCTTCTTCACCAAGTATTCCGGAACCAGGAATCAGTTCAGTAAGTCCTTTTACAAATCTGTCTTCTGCTTGCTTATCTACATAAGATACTAAGTTATTGAATGTTTTAGTCTCTACATTCTCTTGTGAGAACTTTTGTCTTTCTGCGACCATCCAGTTGCCAATTTCTTGACTTAGTTGGATGACTTTGTTGCTGAGTTGTTCGTAATTCATGATGGTGAAATTAAGCAAAAAAAAAGCAGAGTAATAAAACTCTGCTTTTTGTACCTGAGGTCGGAATCGAACCGACACTCCGAAGAACACGAGTTTGAGTCGTGCGCGTCTACCAGTTCCGCCACTCAGGCTTAAATTGGGAGTGCAAACCTAATATATCTTTACAATATTGACAAGAAAAATCTTCAAAAAATAAATATCATCGAGGTGTACCCCATAAGACTTGGTAATTTTATACCTTCGCAAAAGAATAATTTACAGTAAGAATAGATGTTAATTGATACCCATACTCACTTGTACTCTTCGCAATTTGATGAAGATAGAAATACAGAAATAGAAAATTGCATATCACAAAATATCAATAAATTGCTATTGCCAAATGTGGATTCAAAGTCTATCGATGGTATGCATCAATTGGTTAAAGACTACCCTGATACTTGTTTTCCAATGATGGGAGTGCACCCTTGTTCTATTCAACCAGAAAATTGGAAAGAAGAATTGCAAATAGCAAAAGATCATCTATTCAATAAAACTTACAATTATATTGCTGTGGGGGAAATAGGAATTGATTTGCATTGGGATAAATCTACTTTAGCTATTCAGCAAGAAGCATTTGCGGAGCAAATAGTTTGGGCCAAAGAACTTGGATTGCCAATAGTTATTCACGCAAGAGAATCCTTTAATGAGATTTTTGAAGTGGTAGATCAGTACAATGATGAAAACCTGAAAGGTATATTCCATTGCTTTACTGGAGGTAAAGTTGAAGCAGACAAAATCATATCGTATGGTGGTTTCCTAATGGGAATAGGTGGTGTGCTTACATTCAAAAATGGGGGCGTAGCAGAGGTCATAAAAGATTATGCTTTGGAAAACTTTGTGCTGGAAACGGATGCTCCTTATCTCGCGCCTACGCCAAATAGAGGAAAAAGAAATCAAAGTAGTTATTTGCCTTTGATAGCAGAAAAAATGGCTGATGTTTTTGGTGTATCACTACCAGAAATAGAAGAAGTAACTACTCATAATGCTAACCAACTTTTTAAATTATAACATGAGAAGTTTATTATTTTTAATAGGAGTTTTGGTTTGTTCTTTTGCTGGAAAAGCGCAGTTGTCAGAGCAGGCTAAAGTTTATTTGTTGACCTGCGATGTGGGGGATGAAATCTACGAACAGTTTGGGCATAGTGCTATCAGAATAGCAGATCCAGTAAATGGCATAGATCAGTGTTATAACTGGGGAATGTTTGAGTTCGGAGATGACGAATTTGAGTTTAACATGAAGTTTGCTAAAGGTAGTTTAGACTATTTTATGGCAGTGGAACCA
>JBFHGR010000221.1:0-2974 GCA_041583015.1 Parvicella sp.
GATGTATGATTTGTACCAGAACTGTCACCATAAAAAGTGTTGTAATCTCCTGTAGTGATGCTTACTCCCGATCCTGCTCCTTGAACTTCATTACCAGTTTGCGCTGTTACACTCCAAGATAATGTGCCGAGAAACGTTAATAATAAAAGTGATTTCATATTGATTTTAAATTTTATTAATTTCTTCAAAATTAATAAACTAGTTTGTTCTGACAAGAGCATTGCTAGATTCATTAAGCGGTGTCGGTTTCAGGGTGTGTATTTACTACTTATATTTGTTTGAAGTTCATTCCCAAGTTTAGTAAATCATCAGGATTCATATATATTGTATCCAACTTAATTGTTGGCAAAACAAAAGAGGCAATTAATAGATGAAATTCAAATGAGTTCTCTTCAAGAGTAGATTTTGGTCACAAAAAAAAGCTTCAAATTCAAAGAATTCAAGGCTTTTTAATTTTTGAGGATCAAATAGTGGGATTGGGTCGAACTTTTCCAAGGAAGTTTAAGAACTGATATCAAACTCTTCTGTAATGCAGGGGTATGAACTTATTTATAGACAGATTACGGACGGGTTTTAGATTCTAATTGAATATAACCAAAAAGTATACATCAAACGAAAATGTGTATAAGAGGTGCCGAACTAAGCGCAATTACCTTTGTCTTAAATATTTAAAACAAGTAATTATGAGCAATCAATTTGGTAAAAAAGGATGGACACCCGATAGAATAGGTAACCTTGAAGGTAAAACATATGTAATCACTGGAACAACAAGCGGTACTGGGTTTGAAGCAGCAAAAATACTATTGTCCAAGAAAGCAAAAGTGGTGATGTTAAATCGTAATCCGCAAAAATCTGAGGAAACAATTAAAAAACTTAAACATGAACTTGGCAACAAGATTGGTGTAACGGCTATTAAAATGGATTTGGGAGAACAAGAATCGGTAAAGCAAGCAGCCAAGAAAGTGCTAAATTCTGTATCTCAGATAGATGCGTTACTATGTAATGCTGCCATTGCTCAAACGCCAAAGCGTAAACTAACCGAAGAAGGATGGGAATTACAAATGGGAGTAAATTATTTCGGACATTTTACTTTGCAAGGTATGCTATATCCTTTAATTGAAAAATCTAAAGGGCGCATTGTGTCAGTGGGAAGTATGGGATATGACATGGGGATTAAAACTATTAAATTTGACGATTTAAATTGGGCAAAAGATTATACAGCAAATGACGCGTATAGTCAAAGTAAATTAGCACAGATCATGTCTATGTATGAGTTAAATAATAGATTAAGTGCAAATGGCAAATCAGATGTGAAGGCCTATGCTTGTCATCCTGGATCTTCAAGAACATCTTTGATTTCTACAAATGGAAACTTCATGATGAAAATGATTTTTGGAATCATGAAATTAACACCCTTAACACAACCCGCTGAAAATGGAGCTTATCCTGAATTGATGTGCGCTACCGAACCAAACTTGGACCCGAATGCATTTTATGGACCAACAGGTAGAAGTAATTGGGTTGGTCCAGTAGGAGCTCATGAAATAAAAGCTCATGCCAAGGATACATCTGTAATGAAAAGGCTTTGGGAGTTATCGGAAAAAGAAACTGGAATTAATTGGGCTTTGGCATAAATCAAAATAATAAAATGGATATTTTAAAAACGTCATTAGATTGGACTAAAGATGAATTATTTTCCACTCCATTCTTTATATTTTTTGGAATAATTTTTCTAATAGCTAGCATTGGATTTTGGCAATTAGGAAAAACAGATTTGGCAAAGGCGTATATTGTTCCTACTTTGATAGCTGGACTTTTGCTTACAATAATAGGAAGTGGATTGTATGGTAATAATAGGGTAAGAATGAAACATTTTGAAAAACAATATTTGGAAAATCCATCTGCTTTTGTTGCTTCCGAAATAACGCGTACGAAAGACACCTTAAAGGAGTATCAGTTGGTAGTGTTTAAGATTATACCCATAATTATTGCAGTTTCTGCACTTGGGATAATATTTCTAAATTCACCAATGATAAGAGCGATATTTATAACTACTATTGCATTGATGATAGTATTGTTGTTGGTAGATGGAACTGCGCATGCAAGAATCAACGATTATCATCAAAAATTATTAATAACAGCGGAAAATGAAACATTTTAAAACACTATTAGCATATTTTGAATACATGGAGTTGCCAAAACCTGAACATCCTATGCTCAGCGTTTTGGTTGCCGATGAGGACAACTTTCTTCCGTGTCCAAGAGAGAGTTCTCCTCCTATAACGCATGATTGTTATTCTATCAGTTTGAAGAAAATAGTTAGCGGAGAGTTGAATTATGGAAGAACCAAGTTTGATTTCAATAATGGGGCAATGTTTTTTATGGCGCCAAGACAAGTTTTACAATGGGAAGAAACAGCCGTTTTTGAGCAGAAAGGTTTTTCAATAAATTTTCATGAAGACTTTATCAAAGGTACAGAATTGGCGCATCAAATAAAGAAGTATGGTTTTTTTTCATATTCAGTAAATGAAGCATTACATCTATCGCCAAAGGAAGAATCACAAATGGAAGCGATAGTTACTAATATAAAGTTAGAATACCAAAATAATCAAGACGCCTTCAGTAAGGAAATAATTATCTCCCAACTTAGCACTTTACTTAAATATGCAAATCGCTATTATGAACGTCAATTTATCAATAGAAAGGAATTCTCGCATAGTTTATTGGAGCAATTTAATAATTACTTGGAAGTTTACTTTCACTCAGGACTGCTTCAAGAAAAAGGTATTCCTACCATTGAGGAAATAGCAGGTAAAATGAAATTTACGCAAAGATATTTGAGTGATACATTAAAAAAAGAAACAGGAAAAACCACAACAGAACACATACAATTATATCTAATTTCTCAAGCAAAAGATATGTTACTTCAGCCCAATATCAGTGTTGCAGAAGTTGCTTATGAATTGGGGTTTGA
>JBFHGR010000222.1:0-2936 GCA_041583015.1 Parvicella sp.
AACCTTCATCCACGAAAAGTGGCACAATAAAATCATTGACTGTGATTTCATTTTCTCTAACCAATGCTCGTAAATTGGCACTTGTTCTTAATCTTCTATGTCTGTGTAAAATATCCATTATACAAATTCTCTATGTGTTTTTAACAATGCTTCCAATTCAGCTTCAGGTGTTCCCTCCTCTGGATGATAATCATATCTCCATTGCACATGCGGAGGTAAACTCATCAGAATACTTTCTATTCTACCATTGGTTTTTAAGCCAAATAATGTTCCTCTATCATGCACTAAGTTAAACTCTACATATCTACCTCTTCTTATTTCTTGCCAATCTCTTTGTGCAGCAGTGTAAGGAGTATCCATACGTTTCTCTACAATTGGGAGGTAACATTTCACGAAGTTACTTCCAGCATCTGTTACAAAATTGTAAATGGCTTCCTTGCTCATCTCTTCATTTTCTGAAAGGTAATCAAAGAAAAGACCTCCTATACCTCTAGCCTCGTTGCGATGCGCATTGTAAAAATATTCATCACACCATTTTTTAAACTTAGTATAATAAGAAGGATTATGTGTATCACAGAAATCCTTACAAGTCTGATGGAAATGCTTAGCATCTTCCTCAAAAAAGTAATAAGGCGTTAAATCTTGTCCGCCACCAAACCAGTATTTAGTAATTTCTCCTGCTTCATTATACAATTCAAAATACCTAAAATTAGCATGCACAGTTGGCACAAAAGGATTCGTAGGATGAATAACCAAAGACAATCCACAGGCAAAGAAATTTTCATCTGTAACATTAAACTTATCCATCATGCTTTGTGGTAGTTTGCCATGCACTTTAGAAACATTAACGCCTCCTTTTTCAAAGACATTACCATTTTCTATCACCATGGACTTTCCTCCACCGCCTTCTGGTCTTTTCCACTCATCTGCTTTAAACTTAGCTTTACCATCTACTTTTTCAAAAGCAGCGCAAATATCTAGTTGAAGTTGATCAATATATTGTACAAACTGTTCTTTCATTTTTTTTATTTTTAGATGCTAGATTCTAGACAATAGACGTTAGATGTTAGATGCTAGACAATAGATGCTAGATACTAGACTTTAGACAAAAAACACTAATTAAACTCTCATTTCTAATTTCACTTTTCATACTCTTTAACTGCATCTACAAATGCTTTGGCGTGATCTACGGGAATATGCGGTAAAATACCATGACCTAAATTGGCTACATACCTGTTTACACCAAAACCATCTATCATTTCTTTCACCATAGACTTTATCTCTGGGATTGGAGATAACAATCTTGCTGGATCAAAATTACCTTGAAGTGTAACATTATCGCCTGCCAATTGTCTTGCCAATTTAGGATTCAATGTCCAATCAACACCCAATGCGCTAACACCTGTTTTAGAATAATCCTCTAGAGCGTACCAACATCCTTTTCCAAAAACAATAACCGGAGATAAATCTTTTATCGCTGCTGTAATTTGATCAATGTATGGTTTAGAAAATGTATTATAATCTGCTGGTGACCATAATCCTCCCCAACTGTCAAATACTTGGATAGCATCTACACCTGCATTTACTTTTTCCTTTAAGTAATCAATGGTGATGTCAGTAATCTTTTGTAATAATGCATGAGCCGCTTCAGGATATTGAAAACAAAAACCTTTGGCTTTATCGAATGTTTTAGAACCTCTTCCTTCTACAACGTAGCACATGATAGTCCATGGACTTCCTGCAAAACCAATCAAAGGAACTTCATCATTTAGCATTTGCTTAGTTACTTTGATAGCATCATAAACATATTGCAACTCAATTTTAGCATCATTCTGTGGAATATCTGCCACCATTTGCGGAGTACGAATAGGATTAGGAACGTAAGGTCCAAAATCTGGTTTCATCTCTACGTCAATTCCCATTGCTTGAGGAATTACCAAAATATCTGAGAACAAAATTGCTGCATCTGGCCCTATTTGATGAATAGGCATCACTGTAATTTCTGCCGCTAATTCAGGCGTTCTGCATCTAGTAAAAAAATCATACTTAGCCTTCAATTTCATGAAATCTGGTAAATATCTACCTGCTTGACGCATCATCCAAACTGGAGGTCTGCTTACTTCTTCGCCTTTTAAGGCTTTCAAAAACAAATCGTTCTTTATCATACTGTCTTACTTAATGTGATTATTGATTAGCTCTATCATTCCGTCAATAGATGGAACTTTAGGAAATAAAATCTTATCACTTTTAATATTTTCTTTAATTAATTTATCGGCTGTAGTTGCGCCAATTGCTATGTGCCAACCTTTTTCGTCAGCAACTTGACTAGCCAAAGCCTCCACACCCATTGGGCTGTACCACATATAGACAGCATGACCTGCAACATTTACTTGAGTGGTATCCGTAATAGAACTTTGGTAAGTAATGAATTCTTCAACATTTACATTGCCCTCCTCTAACATTTCCGGTAAATCATCCAACCTATTTTCATTGCATAAATAAGAGAATTTCTCCTTAGAATGATGCCTTAGGATATATCTTGCCAAATCTTTAGAATAAGGTGTGCATTTAACAATATTCAACCCTAACATCTGAAGCAGTGATTCCGTTTTGCCACCTACACAATAATAGTTTTTGCAAATTGTATCTTCTGCCAATAATCTTAAGCCAATTTGTGCTGCTTTAAAACTTGTAAAAATTATATTTTCTGAACATTTATCAAGGTCTACTTGCGATTTCTTTGTCTCAATGATATCCAAATGAGTTACATCAAAACTTTCTTTTAACAAAAGTAATTGCTCTTCATTCAAGCGTTTTGTAGATAATATTTTTTTTAGGTTATTTTGCACGATTGGTAAAAGACTTTATTTCTTGAATAATTTGCACTCCACCATTTTTCCTAAGTTGATCTGTAACTACTTGCGCTACTAATTCAA
>JBFHGR010000223.1:0-2930 GCA_041583015.1 Parvicella sp.
AAGGAGAAGACTATAACAAATAAAGTACCATCGAAACACTTAATCACATACCACTTGCAGAACGAATGCGCCCATTGAACCTTGATGACTATATTGGTCAACAACACATAATAGGCGAAGGAAAACCGCTTAGAAATGCTATCGAATCTGGCGCTATACCATCTATGATTTTGTGGGGACCTCCGGGAGTTGGGAAAACCACCCTAGCACAAATCATTTCACAAAAACTCAAGCGTTCTTTCTATACTTTGTCTGCCATCAATTCTGGTGTTAAAGATATTAGAGAGGTCATTGAAAAAGTAAAAGGAGAAGGAATGTTTGGCAGTGGCAATGCTGTGCTTTTCATTGATGAGATTCACAGATTTAGTAAATCACAACAAGATTCATTGCTAGGTGCGGTAGAAAAAGGATTGATTACTCTAATAGGTGCCACTACAGAAAACCCTTCTTTTGAAGTAATCTCTGCATTGCTTTCCAGAAGTCAGGTCTATGTTTTGGAACATCACACCAAGGATGATTTGGTAAATTTGCTAGAGAGAGCAGTGAAAGAAGACAAGGTTTTATCTTCTAAAAACATCGTTCTCAAAGAAACTGATGCGCTCATCAAACTGTCTGGTGGTGATGCTAGGAAGTTGTTAAATATTTTGGAAATTGCTGTTCAAGCACTACCATTAGGTCAAAAAGAAATTACAGATGACTATGTCTTTACCAATATTTCTCAAAACCCTGCTAGATATGATAAAAGTGGAGAACAACATTATGACATCATCAGTGCTTTTATAAAATCAATCAGAGGAAGTGATCCTAATGGTGCTGTGTACTGGATGGCAAGAATGATAGAAGGTGGTGAAGATCCTAAATTCATTGCAAGAAGATTAATGATTGCTGCTTCTGAAGATATTGGTAATGCTAACCCAACTGCATTGGTAATGGCCAATACTTGTTTTGATGCTGTAAGTAAAATTGGTTGGCCGGAAAGTAGAATTGTGCTTTCACAATGTGCTATCTATTTAGCCACTTCACCAAAAAGTAATGCCAGTTATGTTGCCATTAATGAAGCACAACAAATGGTACGACAAACTGGAGATTTGAGTGTGCCTATTCACTTGCGAAATGCTCCCAACAAACTCATGAAAGAATTGGGATATGGTGCAGAATATAAATATTCTCACGAAGCGCAAGACAAACTACATGAACAAGAATTTCTACCTCCAGAAATTTCCAACTCTGCTTTTTTCAGACCTTCTCAAACCAAAAGAGAAGATGATTTGCGTAAATATTTGGCGCAAGTGTGGAAAGGGAAGTATGGTTATTGAGTAATAAAAACAAAAATGCTTCAAGTTTAATCTTTGTATGGAACAAACATAGTTGCTTTCTTCATGTCAATTTCTGGCATTAAAAGTTTAATTAAATCCTTCATAACTTGAATAGCCTTTCGAGCGTGGTCTTCTAAAATAAAATCGTTTTGCTCATGCAGGTTAATATTCAACTTTAACTCTTTAGTATTCTTTTCTTTAGATTTAAAATGTGTCAATTCATTTCTTAATTTAATTAACCATTTCAACTCCTGAAAAAGTTGTCCGTCAGTTTCAAGGCTTGGCATATTGTATAACTTTGGAATCAACAACAATTTAGAAATCAAACTAAGATTATCTAAATGTTCAGTATAGAATCCTTTGGATGAGTTTTTTATACCATATTCGTTAATAAAAGCTTCCAACGTCATAGCGCAAAAAACTATTGTAATAATCGATTCCGAATGTACCGTATTTGCATGCTTTAACAATAATTCTGTATTTAGCGGCTCCTTTTCAATTTGTATTGTTCTTTCCAGAACACTAGCTTCTACTTTAGTATGTGCATTGGTCGCAATTTCAAAATATCGAGCAATATTAGAAAAAACAGTTTTTTCAGAATTTATCATACATCAAATTTATTCAAAAAATACAATTCATACTGTTTCTTTTTTTATTTGGAATATCTCTATTGAAATCTTTAGTACATTTGCAGCCTTATGGCATCAATTAGACAAGAAAAAATATCAAGTGTCCTACAGCAGGAGTTAAGTATGATATTCCAAAAAGAAACTCGTACGGTTTGTATGAACTCGATGGTTTCGGTTACTACGGTAAAAATCTCTTCAGACCTTTCAGTTGCAAAAGTTTACTTGAGCATTTTTGCAGCCGATGACAAAGATGCTGTATTGGAAAACATTAGGTTACATGCAAAGCAAATCAAACATGCACTGAGTCAAATTGTAAAGATGCAATTGCGTAAAACACCTAACCTCACTTTCTTTTTGGATGATTCATTAGACTATGCAGAAGAAATTAACGCTTTACTGAAAAAAGATTGAAAAAATTATACAAATACTTATTAAGAGTCATTCCTAGACCTTGGTTGATAAGACTAAGTTATGTCTTTAGAATATTTGCTCCATTGGTTTATAAAGGAGACAAAGTAGAATGTCCAGTTTGTGAAAAGAAGTTCAGAAAATTCCTTTCCTACGGAAGTAAAGTTGCTCATAGAGAAGGTGTACTTTGTCCTTATGATTTGACTTTGGAAAGACATCGTCTGATGTGGTTATACCTTAAAGATCATTCAGACTTTTTTACTGCGCCAAAGAAAGTGATGCACATCGCACCTGAGCAATGTTTCTTAGACTTGTTTAAAAAGCAAAAAAACTTAGATTACACTACCGGAGATTTGGTTTCTCCAATAGCAGATATTCATTTTGATTTGCATAACATTCCATTGGAAGACAATACTTATGATGTGATATTTTGTAATCACGTTTTGGAGCATGTAGATGATGACCATCAATGTATGACTGAATTATTCAGAATCATGAAACCTGGAGGTTGGGGAATTTTTCAAGTTCCAATAGACACTAGTAGAACAGAAACTTACGAAGACCCAACTATTACTGA
>JBFHGR010000224.1:0-2923 GCA_041583015.1 Parvicella sp.
ACCGTTGCAGTTCCTGAAATTGACCCTGGAGTAGCAGGTGAGTTCCCTACAGTAATAGGAATAGTTGAAGTAGTAGAATTCCCACAGGCATTGGTTGCATAAACCGATAAAGTTCCGCTTGAAGTTGGTGTTAGAGAGCATGTAGTTCCTGTACCTGATGGAGTTCCCCCTCCAGTATATGCCCAAGTATAACTTGTGGCTCCGGATACTGCAGAAATAGAATATGACTGTGCTACTCCACTACATACTGTAGTTGTCCCTGAAATTGTACCAGGCGTTGCTGGCAAAGGATTAACATCAAATGAAACATTAGTACCGTTTCCACATCCATCTACATACCTTACTGTAACAGTAGTTGTTGTAGAAACATTTGCAGGATTATAAGTATAAGGGCCTGTACCCGTTATTGTTCCTCCTCCACTTACAACAGACCAAGTTCCGCCTCCTGAACCACTTGAAGTAAGTGTTTTAGTAGCATTTTCACAAATATCAGCTGTAGTTGTAGTATTGCTTTCTGCAGTACAACCTCCAAACTCTGCTATAAAATCAGACCTTGTAGCAGTAAGTTCGTGAGTATTTTCAAAAATTGCTCCTCCTCCTGGATTAACAAAAGGAATACTTTCTGCCGCACCAAATAACACATACTTTCCTGAACCATCACCTCCAAAACCTCCAGAACTGACCCAAGATTGATTACCATAATAAGTTCCCCATTGTCTAACTCCAGCGCTATTAAACTGGATTAAAACAGCAGCATAATCTCCCGTCTGAGAGGCTTGATTATAACTACCTACTTTTGATTGAACTGGGAAAGTATTAGTAGTTCTACTCACACCTGCAATTGTGATATTATCGTTAGCATCTTTGGCGATTCCCCAAAAATCTGTACCATCACTTGTCCCATCACCACCACAATATGTTGCCCACTTTCTTACACCAGTATTTGAAAATTGTAACACAACACCGTCATAAACATATGACCCTCCCGCAGATAAAGAAGTTTGGATATAAGCTCCTCCCCCAGGATTTTGCGTTGGCATATTTGTAGTATTTGCTCTCCCAGCAAAGAAAACATCACCATTTGAAGCAACTGTTACATCTCTAATGTCTTGCCAAATGTTACTATTAGCACTTGAAGTACCTCCATAAAGAGTATTCCAAGTTAATGCACCGTTTGATCCAAATCGGAACAATGCCATTTTTCGTCCATTATTTGTATTTGTATTATAACCATCTTGATACGCACCTCCGCCTGGATTAACTAACGTGTATGGCGAAGCAGATCCAGCCCCCCATTCCTGTCCAGCACTACCTCCAATAAAAATATTGTCATTAGCATCCAGAGCAATTGCAGAGCCACTATTATATGTATCTGCAATACCTTGACTTATATACGTTCCCCATTCTAAAACACCTGTAGCAGAAAACCTATGCAAAACCGGTGTTTGATCTTCCAAAGGTGAAGGTCTATAATAATGACTACCGCCCGGATTAGCCAAGGGTATTACATTCCAAGAAGTAACACTTTCAGTCGTATATGACTCTCCTACTGTATATAACTTATTATTACTTGAAATAGCCAAACCTGCAAAATCAAGCCCTGAAGAACTACCAGAAGCAGTTGTTGAAAACATTGTGGCCCATAATCTTTCCCCACTAGAATTAAACTTTAAAATGAAATTTCTACCTGTACCAACTGTAGTCTCGTAATAAGCCCCACCACCAGCATCATATAAACTAAAAGCTGGTGTTGGACTTGAATACGTATACGTCAATGCTCCTGTAACATAAATATTGTCATTGTTATCTACAACAATACCACCATTTGAAAAGTTGGTTTTTGAAGATTGACTTGAAGGATAATAAGTAGCCCAAACAATTTGTCTGCTCGTATTGTATTTTTGAATAACTAGCTGCAACCCTGTTGAACCTGGCGATATATTGTAATAACCGGAACCTCCTGGATTAACCAATGGATATGTTGTCCTATTATAAGTATCCAAAGCTTGATACATATTTCCAGCAGCATCCCAAACAGGTCTTGTACTTGTAAACATAGAATTTGTTGTACCATCATAAAAATAAGTACTCCAAGTTAAAGCTGGATCAATTAATAGTGCCTGACTTCTATCATAATTACCTAACTGAAACGATATTGTATCATTATCCAATTTAAAAGATGAAGCAATTTCTTTACCGTTTTGAAAACTAACTGGTGCCAACTCTCTAATTTCACCTGGCAATATTTTTACCACTACATTTCCGCTTTCATCAATTCTAATATTTTGATGACCAACGTATAAAATCTTTATCTTATCTATGTCTGCATTTGCTTCAACTTCAAAATCATATTTCAATCCACCTTCCACAAAGTAAAAAACTATGTCCACACCTGGATAAGCATTTTCATACCTAACCTTTTCAAACATCTTCACACCTGAAATACCATCCTCTAATTGAGGTAAAAAGTATTGATTTTTTTGTAATTTTTCTATTTCGCCAACCGCATGAGATAAATCTGCACCTGGAAAAGTCATATCAATTCTATATTGCTCTCCTTTTTCCTTGAATCCTTCATGTATAAAAGAACCTTCTGCAGCCTGGCTCATAAAAGACTCCCATTCTTGATCTGTGTATGGGTTAGGAATCTTACCTGCACGTATCTCATCAAATTTAGCAGGAGTTATTTTCCTAAAATGATGTACAACACCATGGTCTGTGAAAAATATGTTCCCACTAGAAACCTGAGTAACGAACATCACATCCTCACGAAAAGTACCCCCTTCGTCATAAATTTGTCCTTTATTCTCCTCAAACTGAGAATAATTAGACACAAAAGAAAATAATACAGAGGTGGTTAATAGATAAGCATAAAACCTATTCATAGTAGTAGAATTAAAAATGTAGTAGTAATTGTAAAGTA
>JBFHGR010000225.1:0-2718 GCA_041583015.1 Parvicella sp.
GCTTCCTGCTATTCAGAAATTCAAAGGTGGAGGTTTTGAAGGATTATCATCTATGGAGTTGGTTTCAAATTCTGTAATTGAAAAGACAAATGGACGAGAGCAATTTCTTAAAGCTTTTGCAGTAGGCAACGAAGTAAGTATACTTGAAGGGCAGAGTTCTGCTATGCTTCATACTTTTGCAGAAGCCAATGCTATTGTGTATCTGCCTGCTCACACCCAATTGGAAAAAGGTGATAAAGTGTTGACTTATAAAATCTATTAAGCATCCTATGGAAGGTTCCATGATTTTCTTAATAATTTTACCGATTGTTGCGTTTCTTTATGCTGCAGTGGGGCATGGAGGTGCAAGTGGTTATTTGGCATTGATGGCCATTTTTAGTTTTGCTACGCAAGACATGAAAGTCATTGCATTAATGCTTAATCTTTTTGTTGCGGGTATTAGTTTTTATCTCTTTTGGAAAAAAGGGTTTTTCAATAAGAATTTATTCATTCCCTTTGCATTAGGTTCTATTCCTGCTGCTTTTTTAGGGGGTAAATTAGGTGTAGATGCATTTTGGTTTAAGAAGATTCTTGCGATTTTACTGTTGTTTGCCATTTTTAAAATGCTAAATGTTTTTGGAAAGGAAAAGACCGCTATTAAGCCAGTT
Organism: Parvicella sp.; assembly: GCA_041583015.1. Classification (GTDB taxonomy): domain Bacteria; phylum Bacteroidota; class Bacteroidia; order Flavobacteriales_D; family Parvicellaceae; genus Parvicella. Next base: position 648 of record JBFHGR010000225.1, read on the forward strand.
CAGTTTTTTCCGGCATTAATTATCGGTGCGTCAATTGGCTTTTTTAGTGGGATGATTGGCATCGGAGGCGGTATCATTCTCAGTCCAGTTATTTTATTATTAGGATGGGGTAAAATGAAAGAAACGGCTGCAGTCTCTGCATTATTTATTTTTGTGAATTCCGCTGCTGGATTGATTGGAACTGCCATGAATGGTATTACCTTAGAGGTTTCTCAAATGACTGTTGTTGGTTGTATTGCGATTGCAATTATTGGAGGATTTGCCGGAGCCTATTGGGGAAGTGGCCTCAAAAATTTAAAGCAATTAAAGTATGTCTTGGCTTTTGTTTTAATGATTGCGGTGGTGAAGTTAATTTTTGTATAGACGCTAGATGATAGACCGCTGCGCTCCTAGATTTTAGACACTAGATTCTTGCAACTTCGACCTTGCGGAGAAGTCTTTCCATGAATTGAAGAAAGTTTTTTATTGAACTTGGATTTTCAATGATACCAAAAATCAAAGGTCATTTCGAGTGTTTCGATGACAATCGAGATGTATCGAGAAGCGACCGGATAGTGATTGCGGTTTTAATAGTGGTCTGTTCTCGATACAATTTTCTACACTGTCGTTCTGTGAAACTCCTATAATTATCGGAACGAACTGACCAAGGTGAAATCAAAATCAGTCTAACGTCTAGTGTCTATTATCTAGCGTCTCCCTAAAACAATTTCGCAATCAAATCATCAGGTGTAACACTACTATCAAACTCAGAAGTTTTAAATTTCCCATCATTGTCTATCATCCAGAAGTGTGAGGCATAAGCGCTGGCATCTCTTACATCATGTGTGGTACAGATAATAGTTTTACCATCTTTGGTTAATGATCTGATTAATTCAAAAATCTGAATTTTATTGACAATGTCCAAGTGAGCAGTTGGTTCATCAAGGAGTATGATAGGTGTTTCTTGAACCAAGCATCTAGCAATATTTACCTTTTGTTTTTGTCCGTCAGAAAGGGTGTTATAAGTTTGGTCTAATAATGCTAAAATTCCCGTTTGTTGCGCCACTTTAGTGATAATGTCCATGTCTTTTATATTGGTGTTTTGAAACCAAGTTTTAAAAGGAATACGAGAAAAGGATAATAATTCAATCACTAATAATCCGTCTACCATTTCATGAGAAGAAGGTAGAAAGGCAATTTTTTTGGCTAAATCTTTAATTGGGTAATCAGTAATGTTTTTGTTGTCAACGCTAATTTCTCCTTTCATAGCAGGTTGTAATCCAGCAATTGTTCTTAGAAGTGTAGACTTACCTTTACCATTGGCACCTAGGAATAATACAAAACTACCTTCTTGAACAGTTGCATTGATGTCTCGGCAAAGTTCCACAGTGTTGTAGCCCAATGTTACATTTGATATTTGAAGTATTGACTTAGGCATGTCTTGCAATTTTAGATTGAAGAATAACCACTACTACGATGGGCGCACCAATCAAAGAGGTTACAGCATTAATGGGCAATTGTAAATCCATTCCTGGTAACTGGGCTATGATGTCGCAAATTAAAAGTAAAATGGCCCCCAGTATGGCTGCAAATGGAATTAATTGATGATGGTTTTGAGACTTGAGAATCAATCTGGATAAATGTGGAGCAGTCAATCCTATGAAAGCAATAGGACCACAATAGGCTGTAACTATTCCAGCCAATACACCAGTGATCAGCATAACTGACCATTTAATTTTGGATGCGGAAATACCTAATGTTCTCGCTTGGGTTTCTCCCAATAAAAATCCATTAAGTGGATTAGCAAAAAGCATGGCTAGAAATATGAAAACGATGATGATTCCTCCAAAAAGAATTAATTCATTTAGGTCTACTGCAGTTAGACTTCCCATGGTCCACAATAAATATCTTTTGATAGATTCGCTTGGGGCAAAATATTGCAAAATATTTACCATGGCGCTAGCAAATGAGCCAATCATCAATCCTGCGATTAATAACATCGGGCCATTGCCTATTCGTTTGGATAATAACATGATCAATGCTAATGTTAGGGCACTTCCGATTACACTAAAAATAATAGAAGCATTGCCTA
>JBFHGR010000226.1:0-2684 GCA_041583015.1 Parvicella sp.
ACACCCCCCATTTTTACACTCCTTCTCTCTTTCTTTAATTTTCTCCTTTAACCACTTAGGAATGTCTTTAGGATAATCTTTATTACATCCTTGCTGTATAAACAGCAGAGGGATAATAAATAGCAATAGGTAAATTTTACTTTTCATTGATTTGTTGTTTTAAATTTTCCATCTCTTTCTGAAGTTGTAATACATACAATGTCAATCCCTTTCTACTATTTCGCATTTCTAACATCGCCAAAAAATATCTGCCATACCATAAACTTCTAACCAGACATCTTCAAACGAAGGTAATGCATTTTGAGCAAAATCATATTAAGCACATAAAATCATGATTGTAGTGAAGCATTCTTAAGCATAACTTATTCACAATATGACAATTGGGACGATACGCGCTGCACTTATTTAGGGAAAAGGAAATCGCTAAAGAGATAATGACTGCTTCTAATCCGGTCTTTCTCGATACTTTTTTAGTTCGTTACCACTCAATAAAAACACTCGAAATGACCTAAAGAATAAGGTAAATAAATTTGCAATAGTGAAAGAAACTGGATGCAATTAACCAAACTGATCATCTAGTTAATAAATCTTTATTGCAAATCGAATCAATATTCGGTAGCGGCTTTCTTCATCATTTTCTTCAAACCTAGACGCAGAAAGTAGAAACACACAGCAGCGCTGAGTATATCCGCGAAAGTAAATGATATCCATATGCCTTTCAATCCGAAAAAAGGAGGGAGAATAAGAACAAAAGGTACTAAGAAAAATAATTGTTTGGTAAGTGTTAACAATAAGGCGGGAATTGCTTTGCCTAACGCCTGGTAATAACTTGCACCAACTAATTGAAAAACAACCAGGAAAGAGGCCATGAAAATATAAAAAATCGCTTCTGATGTGATAGGCACAATATCTTGAGATGAGTCATCTACAAATAAATAAGGAATGCTTCCACTAAAAATCAATAGCAGTGCACACAAACCACATGCAATAAAAAAGCCCCAAATATTAGACAATCGAATCACCTCTTTTACCCTATCAAATTTACGTGCACCATAATTAAATCCAGCAATTGGGACCAAACCTTGTGCAATACCAATCAATGGGAAAAAGGCAAACATGGAGATCCTAGAAGCAATAGCATAAGCACTTACCGCATTCTCACCGCCAATGCCGTTCGTTTCACCATAAACAATTAACGATTGATTTAATAAAATCACCAAAATACTCACACTTCCTTGCCTTACGATACTTACAGCGCCAACACCCGAAATCTCTTTGACTATACTTGCCTTCAATTTAAATAATTTAGGCATAATTTTCAACTCCGCCTTTCCCGTGGTGTAGTAATAGACAATGTACAGTCCTGAAGAAACATACGAAATAGTTGTAGCCCATGCCGCGCCTTCCATTCCTAAATCTAGCACACCAATAAATATGGCATCTAAGATCATGTTCAAAACAGCTGGTATAAGCAACACCATCATTGCTTGTGTAGCTTTACCTTCTGCTCTTAAATTATTATTGCCAGTCATGGACAATGAAAGAAATGGCACACCCATCATGGTGATAAAGTAATAAATAGAGGCAGGTTCTTTTAATTGACCAATTGCTCCGTACAAATTCAAAATATAGTCCTGAAAAACAAAACTTATCATTGTAAAAAATGCGATAACTAAAAGCACCAATGATATTTGATTATTGAAGGCCAACTGTGCCTTTTCATTATCCTCCGCTCCAAATGCACGAGAAACAATAGATCCACCACCTATACCAATTGCCATACCGAAAGATGAAATTAAGAAGGTAATTGGTGTAACAATTCCAACTGCTCCAACACCAAATTTTCCTACGTACTGACCAACAAAAATTGTATCTACAATCATATTAACAGACATCAGCAAGAACCCAATAGCTGCTGGAACTGATTGTTTTATCAATAACTTTGCAATACTTTCTGTACCTAATGTGGATGGTTTACTACTCATGCCTTCTTACTCGAATTTAATTCTATTACTGTAATCTCCGGCCAAATTCCAACCCTTCCAGGCAAGCCTAAAAACCCAAAACCTCTATTAACATATAATTTACGATCTCCTTTTTCATACAAACCTGCCCATCTTGGATATTTATATTTAACTGGACTCCATCTAATTCCAGGGATTTCAATTCCAAACTGCATCCCGTGTGTGTGACCTGCCAATGTCAAATCAACTTTATTGGTATGTTTTATGGTTTCTGCATCCCAATGACTTGGGTCATGCGACATTAATAAAGTAAACTGTTCGTCTACACCGTCTAGTGCTTTATTTAAATCCCCATGTTGAGGAAAAGGAGGCAACCCCCAGTTTTCTATTCCAAGCAAATTAAAATAGGCATCACCTTTTTTAATTTTAACATTCTCATTCATCAATAATTTAAACCCGATATCCGAATGTTTCTGAACTAGATTTTTGAAATTCTCTTCTTTAGCCTCAGGACTATCCCATTGATAATAATCACCATAATCATGATTTCCAGTAATGCTATAAATACCATCTCTAGCCTCAATATTTTTCAAGACATGCGCATAGGCATCTACCTCCTCTGCTCTATCATTTACCAAATCTCCAGTAAAAAGCACCAAGTCTGGTTGCTGCTCATTCATCATGTCAATGCCTTTCTGCACTTGCTCAGGACTATCAAAA
>JBFHGR010000227.1:0-2677 GCA_041583015.1 Parvicella sp.
ATCATGATGCTCATGAAAAACAAACAAAAATTTATAGGTAATGTTTAAGGTAGCCAATTTTACATATCAATTGGGTGGAAGACCTATTCTAAAGGATGTAAGCATTGACTTTGAACCGCATAATTTTTATACCATTATCGGTGCAAATGGCTCAGGGAAGTCTACTTTGATAAAATGTCTAGCTAGAATTTATCCAGTGAAGAAAGGACAGGTATTACTCAATGAGCAATGTGTGACCCGATATTCATTTTTGGAATTGGCCAACCTGAGAGGTGTTCTCATGCAACAAAATATTTGCTCTGAAAGATTGAGTGTAAAACAGGTTATCCAATTGAGTGAAATCAACATGGGTGTAATAGATACTAACTATTTTGATCAATTGGTGGCTCATTTTGAATTGCAAGACATGCTGAGCAAAGAGATTAATGAGTTGTCTGGTGGTGAGCAGCAACGCGTTCATTTTGTAAGGGTATTGTACCAATTGGGTATTGATAATTTGAAATCCAAAGTGTTGCTATTGGACGAACCTGTTAGTGCGGCAGATATTAGAAATCAATATTTGTTTTTGGAGTATGTAAGAGGGCTAGTCACCAATCACGGGTTGACAGCCATTGCAGTGCTGCATGATTTAAACCTGACTACGCAATTTTCAGATAGAATTGTAGCCATCAAAAAAGGAGAAATAGTGGTAGACGCTAGCAAAGAGCAAGCATTGACAGAAGAGAATTTAAATAACGTATTTGATACCGATTTTGATTTGGTATTAACAGATGAAAATAATTTACTAATCGCCCCAAAAAGGCATAAAAACTAAAACAATGACAGAAACAAACACATTGAAAGAAAAGTGGATGGCGCTCAAAAATGGAGAGACACCAATGAGAATTAGAAACGCAGCAGCAGAGTTGGGTGTTTCTGAAGTAGAACTATTAGCTACAGAAATTGAAGATAAAACTGTAGTAAGATTAAAACCAGAGGTAGAAAATATCTTAAAAGAAATTGAAAGCCTTGGAAAAGTAATGGCACTGAGTAGAAACAACGAAGTAGTTCACGAAAGAAAAGGTATCTATGCTAATCCTACTTTTGGACCGCATGCTAGTATGTTTGTGAATCCAGATATTGACTTGAGATTATTCTTAAATCATTGGAAAACAGTTTTTGCTGTACAAGAGCCAAGTGGTAATACAGTAAGAAGAAGTCTTCAGTTTTTTGATGCAGAAGGTACTGCAATGCACAAAATCTACCTTACGGTAGATAGCAATGTTCCTGCTTTTGAAGCCATCGTGGAGAAATTTATGGCAGAAGATCAAACCAGTGCTGAAACTGTTTTACCAAAAACTGAAGCGAAGTATGGTGAGAGAAATGATGCTGCAGATGTAGCAGGTTTTCAAGCGGCTTGGTTGGGGATGAAAGATACGCACGAATTTTTCATGATGACAAGAAAGTTTAATGTAAGCAGATTGCAGGCATTAGAAATTGCTCCTGAAGGACATGCTACAAAAGTGGAAAATGCTGCTGTGCGTAGAGCTTGTGAATTGGCAGTGGAATCTCAAACACCTATCATGGTATTTGTAGGAAATAAAGGAATTGTACAGATTCACAGTGGTGCTATCAAAAACTTAATGGACAGAGGACCTTGGTTTAATATCTTAGATCCAGATTTCAACATGCACTTGAATGAAGAAGGTGTAAGTCAGGTTTACGTAGTAAGAAAACCAACAGAAGATGGTATTGTAACTTCTATCGAAGTATTCAATGAAAAAGAAGAATTAGTAGTAACATTCTTTGGCGCAAGAAAACCAGGTATTCCAGAATTGGAAGGATGGAGAGCGATTGTTGCCCAAGTTGAAAAAGAATTAACGGTTTGAGCAAAAAAATCATAATAGGTTTTTTATTTCTGCTATCTATGCAGCTTCAAGGTCAGCATACCTTGAAGCTGATGGATAGTATTACCAATGAAGCACTGGCATTTACCAATGTAGTTTTCTACAAAGGACAAGATACGCTCAGTCTTCAGTCTAATAGAGATGGGGAAATAAATTGTACCAAGCACTTTACTACAGAAGATCAATTGTTTTTTGAGGTGACTAGTCACTTTTATTCGCATCAAAAAACAGTTTGGAAACAGACTGAGTTAAGTAAATTGGTATTGGTTTCTCCAAAAGAAGAATGGCTCAATCCGGTAGTGGTAACGGGTGAGTATAATCCTAACTCTGTGGAAAATTCTGTGCATACCATCAAAGTGATAGATGCCAAAAGAATAGAAGCACAAGGCGCTGTCAACTTAAAAGATGTACTGGTCAATGAAACCAATATTCAATTATCGCAAGATGGAATTTTGGGAAGTAGCATGGCGATGCAAGGTATCTCAGGGCAAAATATCAAAATCATGATAGATGGTGTCCCGGTGATAGGGAGATTAGATGGCAGCATTGATATTTCTCAAATAAACTTGGACAACATTGAACGCATTGAAATAGTAGAAGGTCCTTTGTCTGTCAATTATGGAACAGATGCATTGGGCGGAACCATCAATTTGATTTCCAAAAAGAATGATAAGGATAAACTAAGGGTAGAAGGGAATACTTATTATGAATCGGTAGGTCAGTATAACCTGAATGGTAGCATCAATTACGGATTTAAGAAAAGTAATATCAATATCTCCGGAGGGCGTAAT
>JBFHGR010000228.1:0-2674 GCA_041583015.1 Parvicella sp.
ATGGTTTCTCTAGAAAATTGATTCCAACGTTCATCTGTAATACTTGTTCGCTTTTTATCATCTATTACTCCATCGTATTTCATCATTACGTTATCAGCATTCATTCCGCCTGTGTAGGCTATGATAAAATCATCAAATGCCTTTCTTGTAAAAGGCGTACGCTTTCCATAACTAGGTGCATTGGTACGCATGTCATAAATCCAAACACGCTGAGTAGCGCCTTCTTCTTTTTTGGTTCTTGTAAAGAAGAGCACATTGGTTTTTACACCTGCTGCATAAAATATTCCTGTAGGTAGTCTCAATATGGTGTGCAGGTCACACTTATCCATCAAATCTTTTCGGATACGCTTACCATCGCCATCCTCAAACAAATCATTATCCGGCAATACCACTGCAGCAGTGGCCTTTCCATCTTTTTTCAAGGAACGGTAAATGTGCTGCAAGAAGTTCAACTGTTTGTTACTACACAAGAAGGTCAAGTCATCTCTACTAGGTCTTTCTCCACCCTTTTTAGTTCCAAAAGGAGGATTGGCCAATACACCGTCAAAACCTCTTCCAGTAATTCCTTTTAGGCTTTTACCAAAATCTGTCAGGGTATCGTTCAAGTAGATTTTACTATCCAATCCGTGTAACTTAGCATTCATCAACGCCAATCTGTGTGCATCAGAAACCAACTCTACCCCACTAAGCGCTTCATTCTCTTGGAAATCACGTTCTTGCTGGGTGCTATCATAGACATAGTTGTATCTATCTTTAAAGTACTTATCCAAAGAAATCATAAACCCAAACGTACCACAAGCAGGATCATTCCACTCTTGTCCTAGTTTAGGCGCTAAGAGTTCAATCATCACTTCAATCAATGGTCTAGGTGTAAAATACTGCCCTGCACCACTCTTCTTCTCGTTGGCATTGCGCTCTAGCAAATCTTCATAAATCTGCCCCATGGTATCTCTATCCTGCTCCTCATACCAGTCTATCAAGTCTATCTGTGTTACTAATGTTCTTAGGTTAACAGGTTTTCTCAATGTAGTAGAAGCATTCAAGTAGATCTCACTAATGGCTTCATTCTTTGAAATAGTGCTAATATTTGCCAACATATCTCTATATCGGTCAAACATTTCTTTGTTGTCCTTAAGTCCTTTCAGTGTTTCCCATCTATACTCTTCTGGAATCTGTTCTGTAAATTTCTTTACATCACTTAGTTTCAAAAACAGGATATACGTCAGTTCATTCAAGTACTGGTGATAGGTCACTCCATCGTCTCTCAAGACATTACAAAGATTCCATAGTTTGTTTGATATTTCTTGTGCGCTCATTTTTTAGTTAATTTATAGGCAATTTGAATTCCGCTAAAGATAGCAATATATGCTTCTCTATTTTCTATTGTGACATTCAGTTCATGCCCTTCTTCATTACGTATTTTCTTTATGAATTTAGCATATGAATGCTCATGGTTACTTATCCATTCTTTATTTTCTGCATATTCCAGTAACTTATGAAAGTTGACCTTACATTTCTTACTTTCTTCTTTCTCGTATGAACTTTTAAGTATTACTTCAATTATTTTGGTTAAGTCAAAAACTGCTTTTTCCTTATGACCTTCTTTTACTAGACTTATAATTGTTTGCAACTGTTTATGCACTTCTATATCAATTTCTTCATAAAAATTCTTTAAGCCTTCTAATTCTTTGAGAATTTCGTTAGGTGCTTCCGTGTCGATCAAAAGAGCCTCTAATTGGTTCAAATAGGTTCTTTTATAAAAATCTCTTTCACCTATTGCCTTAGCAGCTATTTTCTCCAACATTTTATTCCGTTTTGCTTGACTAATTATAATGTAAACCATCGCCAGGACCAACACTAAGCTAACAAGTTGCAATATGTCTTTTGCCTTCATATTTCTTTTACTAAAATATTATATCCATAATTTCATCATCATCTTCGTCTATAGCTCTTAGAAAACTTTGCTCATTTAATAGGCTATCCTCATCATCCTCATCATCTTCCCTGTATCCATAAGGTCCTCTTCTAATTTCACGATTACCTGCATCAACGACATTATTGGTGTCAATTTGAAAATCTAATTTAATCTGATTTGAACTATTATAAAACTCAACTTCATAATAATGCAAAAACTGCATGAAAATATTGGAATCAAGAATATTCCTACCATCAAAAGTCATCCAATTCTTCACATAAGACTCATAAGTCAATAACCAGTCACTTGTGAACAAATGATCTCCAGAAAGAGACCTAGATAGATTCGTGACACCTGGTTTAGTTCCAAAATAACCTCCCGAATTAATAATATCTAACGCTACCATTATTGAAGCTGTATCATTACACTTCAAAACTTTTCTGAGTATCTCAGCATCTACCTTTATATTTACCGACTTATAAAACCAAAGTGCCCAAGAAACTTCAAAAGAATGATTCAATTCAACATGATCATTAACTACAACTTCTAATACATTGGATATTTTCAGTTTTGATTTGCTGTTTACAAACATTTTATAACTTAGAACAATTTTAAGAACTTGATCTATATTACTCGAATCAACGAGTAGTGTTTTTAATAAAAAAGAAAGGAATAAGTCCCAATCTTCTTTTCTTACTCTTACTTTCCCAAATTCAAATCTACCTAGGGCATAATTAATTATCCATGATGATTGAGCTC
>JBFHGR010000229.1:0-2653 GCA_041583015.1 Parvicella sp.
CAGTATAGAATCTGAATCCATGTTTGTGAAAATCCTTTATGCAGATTATGAGGATGGCTATGCTTTTATTGAGTTAATTGGCGAATGGAATGACGCCATACACAATGATATTGAATTACTCAAGGGTAACCTTTTGGAAATTTTAATAGATGCCGGAATAAATAAGATCATCCTTATCGGTGAAAATGTACTTAATTTCCACTTTGAAGATGATTGCTATTATGAAGAACTGCAAGAAGAACTGGAGGATGGCTATATCATCGGACTTAACTTTATGGAACATGTAGTGCGTGAGTTTGCAGATAATCAATTGACAAGATTTATCGAGATGGATGAATCTTTTTATATGGAAGATTGGAGAACATTTACGCCATCGGCTTTGTTTAAGTCTATAGAAAATTCCATTTCCTTTCGGTTGGCTTGATAGTTTGTAAGGAATGCATGTTTTCAACTACTAATCATCAATTAAAACAATAATAGTATGAAACAAGCGATATGGAATGGTGTTGTAATTGCAGAAAGTGACGCAACAGTAACAATTGAAAATAACGCCTATTTTCCTCCTGAATCTATCAATAAAGAATATTTCAAAACTAACGAAACACATACTACTTGTGCTTGGAAAGGTGTTGCGTCATATTATGACATTGAAGTAGATGGAAAAGTAAATAAAGATGCCGCTTGGTATTATCCAGAAGTTTCACCTTTGGCAAAGTCCATCAAAGGGTATGTAGCTTTTTGGAAAGGAGTTGAAGTAAAATAATCATTTTTTAAATTGTAGTTTAATGAATACGATCAATCTTAATATCCCAAAACGTAATGGAGAATTCCTTCATGCAAAATTGGAATTACCCGCTGATAATAAAATTCATGAATATGCCATCTTTGCGCATTGCTTTACTTGCAATAGTAATTTAGGGATTGTAAGAAATATTAGTAGAAATCTCACGCTGCAAGGTATTGCTGTTTTGAGGTTTGATTTTACAGGATTGGGTAAAAGTGAAGGTGAATTTGAGAATACTAATTTCTCAAACAATGTTTCAGATATCGTTGACGTAGCCAACTACCTTAAAGAGCATTATCAAAAACCAGGAATTTTAATTGGACATTCTTTGGGAGGAACTGCTGTGTTGATGGCAGCATCACAGATTCCAGATATTAAGGCTTTAGTTACTATTGGATCGCCTTCAGAGCCGCAGCATGTGGCGCATCTTTTTGGAGATAAAATAGATCAAATTGAATCACAAGGACATGCTGAGGTCAATATTGGAGGAAGACCTTTTACTATTCAGAAACAGTTCATTCAAGACTTAAATGACAATAATATTTATGACATTGTCAAAAAACTAAAAATACCGTATTTGATTCTTCATTCTCCACAAGATACTATTGTTGGTATTGAGAATGCAGCCAACCTTTACAAAGCAGCTTTTCACCCTAAGAGTTTTGTAAGTTTGGATGGTGCTGATCATTTATTGTCTAATAAAAGAGATAGCACTTATGCCGCCAATGTGATAAGTACCTGGATGTCTAGATACATTGATACCCCAGAAGATGAACAAGTTTCTACGGAAGGAGAGCAAGTAGTGGCGCACTTAAATCTTGAGAATAATTTTACCACTCAAATTTATACGAATAAGCATCATTTCATTGCAGATGAACCTGTGAGCGCGGGAGGTGAAGATGTTGGACCAGCCCCATTTGAATTGCTCAATGCAGGATTAGGTGCTTGCACAGTGATGACACTAAAAATGTATGCAGAACTAAAAAAGTGGGATTTAAAAGAAGTGAAAGTCTACCTTTCTCATGCTAAGAAAGATAGACAGGAGATTGATCCTTCATCTACAGAAACTGGCAAGGTAGATTATTTTAAGAAGCGAATAGAATTAATAGGAGATTTAGATGCCGCACAAAGAGCGAGATTAATGACTATCGCCTCTAAGTGTCCTGTTAATAAAGCACTAACAGGTGAGATTATTATGGATTCTGAGGAATATACTGCTTAGTGAATTAAGAAATGTTTTTCATTAATATTTCGCGGACATTTTTTCCAAATTACTTATTCAAAATTATCGACCATAAAGTTACGTCTTGAAATCAATAAAACTTGAAATTGTATACTCAGTTGTATTTGAAACATTTTTGTAAATAACCTTTTTCAAATTCTCAATTTCTTCATTATTTGTGGTTTTAAAGGGCTCCAGTCAGGACTGGAGCGCCTCTAATTTCCCTATTCTTTTAAACAGTTTCTGCGTTGTATACACATTAAGTATCGCAATGACTTCATGATCTACTATATGAAGTCATTTACTTCTTTTCTATATGCAAACTCTTCCTCTTTTTTACTGAACTATAAATTTAACCGTCTTTATGTTGGATTTATTTAAATAAACATTGATGAAATAAACGCCAGGAGTCAACTGTTCGAATGAAAATTGTTTACTGATATCTTTACCCACAATCTGTTCCTTATGAATCATTTGACCATATAAGTTAAACAGCATTAACTCTACTTTTGATTCACTATACAAGTCAACATCCACATTAAATATTCCAGTATTAGGATTAGGGTATAGGTTTAAGCCTATAATTTCATTATACAAAGTATCTTGATCTGTTACAATTGGATTATTAGTAATTCCTTCGGCTTTTA
>JBFHGR010000230.1:0-2588 GCA_041583015.1 Parvicella sp.
AAATCTAAACTTTGGTCATCAACAGGAATTTTCGGGCCATTAATTGCTTGGAAAGATAAATTAGTATTATCTGCATTGAGAATTTTTGCTCTTTCCAAAATATTTTCAGATAAATCGATACCAATCCCCTCGTTAATTCTAGGACTTAACTCTTTGAGTAATGCACCATTTCCACAACCAATGTCGAGTACATTTATATTTTTATTCTTCGGTAAATGATTGGTTATCCATTCCCATTCATCTTCCCTAACTTTGATATCTTGAAAGACTGCGTCATATAAAGTAGCCACTTCGTTATAGGTTGCATCTATTTCTTCAGTAGAAGGTTGAAATGATTTCATCTCTTCTAAAACTGAAAACCCTAAATATTTTTTAATACTACCAAGATACCCATGTGATTTACGACCAATACTACCAATAGCATAAACATTAGGCGAATTTGAATTAATTCTTTTAAACTTATCTTTCCTTGCTGTAAACGTGGTATAATTATAATAACCAAAAGATTCTACTCCTTTTACTCTTGCAAAAAATGGAGCAAACCATCTAGCCGATCTGCAACAATGAAAATATGCTTTTCCTTCGTTTGCAAATGGTATTTCCAATTGTTTAATTTCAAAAGGACTATATTGTTCTGGATACTCAACTGTGCCATACATTGGTCCGTACATGCCAGCATGACCTACAAAATGGTAAGACAACATTTGCTTATTATCTTTTATTAAATCTTGGAATAGAAGGTTTAAATCTTTTTTTGTGACAATTGATTTGCATATTACTTCTTCTGCATGTTGCTGAGATAATTCACGAAGCATGGTTTCTGCTATACGCTTGAACTCTTCACTCCCCTTTCTATACTTTGTGGTATAAACTATAACATGTACATAGGTCATACCTTTTCTGCTTGAATTCTTTCGTATTCAAAAATGTATTTATCAATACTACCAAGGTGATTTTTAGCCCAGTTTACCATTAATTCATTTTTCTCTTCTTCTGTTAGTTTCCAATCAATATCAGTAGTTCTCAACTTATCTCCAAGCAAACTTAAACACAATGCTGCACTTACTGAGATATTAAAACTCTCGGTAAAACCATACATCGGGATGTTTACCAATTCATCTGCATGTTCTTTTACCAAATCTGATATACCTTCCTTTTCATTACCAAACACCAAAGCCACTGGTTGATCAAGACTTAAATCATAAATGCTATTATCCGTGTGCGGTGTAGTTGCTACAACCTTATATCCTTTTCCTTTTAGTTCATTAATACAAGCCAATGAATTATTAGCCTCTTTTTTATGTTTGATGACATTAACCCATTGCCCACTTCCCAAGGCTACTTTAGGATTAACCCTATAATCATTCCTATTTTCAATGATATGTAAATCTTGAATCCCAAAACAATCACATGTTCTTATTACTGCACTTGCATTATGTGGCTGATAGATATCTTCAATCACAGCAGTAATGTATCTGGTTCTATTTTCTAAAACACTTTCTTGCTTTTCAATTCTTTCCGGAGTAATAAATTGATTTAGAAAATCCTTGAATTCTTTTGAATAAATATTGGTTTTGCTCATGTATCAGTCTTAAACCACAAATTTATGTAAATATTTAAGACTTTTAAATTTTCATATCGTACAATCAGAAAACATCATTTAATGTTGTTCAGTTTCTATTCTCAGAGTAGCGTCTCTGTATTCTAAAGAGTATCCAAATTATTTTAAATGCTCATTATATTTAATAGTTTTGCCCAGCAAAAGCACAAAAAGAATTATTCCTATTTAAGCGAACAACTTTAGTTGACGAAATTGATAAGAAAACCATGAATTGGATGGAGTATGTAGAATGATATATAGTCATAACTTCACATAGTGATTGGTTATCACGGTATAGCAGTTACTTTTGTTATCTGTATAACTAAACTTGGTGATTTTTTTTCCTTCTTCTTCTATTTTTAAATCATATTCAATTCTGTCTAAATATACGTGTGCTTGCATACTATCTTGTCCTTGAGTGATGTTTCCTCCCGAATGCGCTGCAAAGTCATATTGAAAAATAAACGGTTCGTCCATTTTTATTGTATTTCCGAAATAGTCTGTTACTTCATAGTCATAATCCATATATCCGATATAAGTGATATAGCTTGCCGAATTGGCAGTTCCCTGTACCGTTTTCTTTCCTGTAAATTTTAGCTTTCCAGGATTATTAATCGAATAATTTACAAAAGTCGACTCACCGGTACATTGATTAGGATTTTTGTTGACTAATATTTGTTCCACTTTAACAATCTCGTATGTACCATCAATTTTGCGTTTTAATTTTTTCTTTTCGCTGCAACCTACAAAGATTAAGATGCTCAAGAAAATAACAATGTATCTAAATTTATTATTCATGTTTTTATTTTTTTAGATGATATTTATCTGAAATCACACCTGTGTTAATATCAACAAAATAGCAGATAAAATCCTTTTTGGTTAAAATCTGAATATGCAATTTACTAAATCCAGAACCGTTGGGTTCGAATAGAATGAGATCCATTCTTTCATTCGAGAGAATTTGGTAATATTCATAAATAAATTCTTC
>JBFHGR010000231.1:0-2584 GCA_041583015.1 Parvicella sp.
CCTTTCAAAACTTTTTGAATTGCACCTCTTTTGGTGTCCCAAATTTGGATGACATTATTTTTGCTATAAACTTTATTTAGCAACAATTTCTTGTAAGAGGAGGAAGCAATGGAAGTTCCTGATTCATTAAATGAAAGTGTTCTTATGGCTTCATTTGAATTAGGATCTTTTAGCGTGGATTTTTTATCGCCAGTTACGAAATCATAAATAATCACTTCTCCATTATGGTTGGAAACTGCAATAGATTTACTTGCACTATTAATATCTATTGCGGCAGCATTGGTGAAGGTTTTAAATTCAAAAGCAGGTCTTCCTTCTTTATCATAAAGGTGTACCATTCCATTTTCAAGATGAACTACAGTATAAAGTTCTGAAACATTAATAAAGTCAATTTTTACTTTTTTGTCTGGAGTGGCAACCGTTGTCATTTTCTTACTGGACAGGTCTAAGGCCACTAATTCATTTTCTGACGCAAGAAACAGTTGATTATTGTATGAAGATACTGCGTTGATGGATTTTTTAGTGGTGCTAATAACGGATGGATTTGCTGTATTTAATTTTATGATCTCATTTTTTTCGGAGATTCCATAAATGTCATCTTTTACACTTACAAGAAAATTTACTTTGTTTTCTAATGTAGCGCTATCTTTTATTGTCCACGTATTTAGATCCCAGATGAAAAATTTGTTATTGGCATCACTACTAACAATTTGATTGTTTTTTTGTATAAATGCAAAACTAAGTATAGATGCATCGTGCCCATTTAGTGTTCCGATTAATTTACTAGATGTAACATCCCAAATTTTTATTTGAAATTTTTTTTCATTACACGAAGCAATATATCTTCCATTGTTGCCAAATTTTATTTGACTGACAACACCTAAGTTTTTTTCTTGTGTGACAACCTCTATTGATTGTGCGTATAGGAAGGTAAATAAAAATTGCGTAAAAATAAATAGGGTGATTTTCATTTTATTAATGTTTTTATACTGCAAAGTTAAATCAAAAATAGGCACAAAAAAAAGCCCGGCTCAATGAGTCGGGCTTTTTATATTATTATTTCCTCTAATTAGAAGTGGAACATTAATCTGATAGTACCAGCTAAGTTGTCAGTGTCGATGTTCAATCCACCTGATTTACCACCTAAAGTAGTTACTTCGTATACTTCTCTTGCAGATGAAGTAGCGTTGTTGTTTGCGTCATAATACTCTGTAACAGTTTCACTTCCTGAAGTTGTAGAATAAGAAATACCCCAACCGTACTCAGCAGCGATAGAAATTTTTGGAGCGAAGAAATACTCAGCACCAATAAAACCTCTTACACCAATTCCGAAAGTAGAACCAGCTTTAGAAGAAACAGTTCTTCCTGAAGTAACGTATCCGTTGTCTACGTTAGCAGAATCCATAGCTAAAGCATATTCATACTTCATGTTAGGAGTAGTTCCTCCAAAAGTAATCAAAGCTTCACCACCATAGTATCCTTGAAGTCTACCATGACCTCTTCTTTTTTCAATACCAGCTCCAAGAACGATACCAGCTCCTGATTGTTTAACTGTGTTCTCGATGTAAGAAGGAGTAGCTACTGTAGAAGCAGTATCCTGCATAATAACTTGTGAACCTGAACCATACATAATTCTCAATGAAGCTCTGTAAGCAGTGTTTTCATCTTTGAACATTTTTGCATAGATAGATTGGTTACCAGTCATGAACTGAGAATTAAATGTGTTACCAGTAGAACCGTTAAACGCATTTCCAACATAACTGAACAATGGATTAGCATTAAATCCGATAGCCCAATCATTAGCTTCTGGTGTAACAACGAAACCTTTGTCGTTAGTTACTTGTGTAGTTTGTGCATTAGCAAAAGATCCTAGACCTACTAACGCTGCAACAAAAAGTGCTTTTCTTTTCATAATATAAAAATTTTTTATTTCAATCATCAAAATTAAATTGAATATTCGGCAAAGGTAGTAAAGTTTATTTATTTTGTTAACTACTTTTTGTTAATTACAGAATAATATTTCAATTATTTCAATTTTTGAATTCAGGGGGGTGTAACGCTGGGGTCTAAAAAAAGGTTTCATTTTTTTTTCTAAAAATGCCATCCTATCCTTAAAACACCCATGTTTACTAGGGAAAATGATTTTATTTTTCTTTCTGGAATCGAGGTTGATGTTGTAGCATCGGTCGTAGATGAAGCATCTTCGGTATTAAATTCACCTCTTTTATATTTTACACTATTAAATTGATAGCCTATTTCCGTACCACAATAGAGTCCTTTATATAAGTGTATATCAACTCCTGTAAAAAGGTGGATACCAAATGTATTGATTTTTTGATCGGAAGAATAATTAAAGTCATTAATAAACACTAATGAATCTGTTCTGGATCCATAAACAGAATTAGTGCCGAAACCAAAATTGAATTCACCTCCTATATAAGGAGAGACTTTTGAGTCACTAAAATGTTTTTCATAACCTATACCAATGGTGGAAAAAGAGTTAGTAGTCTGAACAGATCCGACACCCTCTCCGTCTATTTCAAAAATTTCATTTGTATAATCTGTATAGTTTGCAGCAATAGAG
>JBFHGR010000232.1:0-2548 GCA_041583015.1 Parvicella sp.
ACTGGCATTCAATTATTAGCACTAGTGATATTTTCATACGCCAGTTTTAAAATAAACAAAGTATATCTTGAGTTTCAATTTGAATTAAATGAAATTGCCGAGGATTGCCACAGATTATCAAAACATATAGAACCGAATTCTGTGGTACTACCTCTTAATTTTTCCGGTCATTGGATTACGGGACATTTCTCCAATTATTTAGGCGTTGATAAGCCTATGATAATACTAGAAAACTATGAGTGCAGCGTTGGCTATTTTCCTATTATTTGGAACGATAAAAAATTCCCCAATTTCACAATTAACAACCTTTCTGCTGATCAATTTGATCATGTAAGTTGGAAGTCAAATCCAATTAATCCCCAAAAAGCAATAAATTACATATTTATTCTCGGGCCATTTATAGGTTTTGATACCCCACGGAATAAAGAAGTAGAGTTATTAGTTAAAAATCATTGCGAATTAGTAGAATCCAATAAAAATGCACATTTATATAGAATAAAGTAACCTAAATCACATTCTTCTATACAAGTTCTTGATATCTTCTAATCCCCATTTTGACTCCCAGTCCTCCCCTATTGCATGTCTCCACATAAAAGGGAGATTAATAGAAACTTCTGCCATTGCAGTAATTTGTTCTTCAGTCCAATCCTTGCTCAAGTTTTGAGGTAACTCAATATTATGATGCTTGATCATTTTTCTAAAGTCATTTACATACTCACCATAAAACTCATCGAGGTGATTAAACGCAATACAATTGGCATAACAATGCTTCATTCCCAATACTACAGAAAGTCCATAAGATAAACTGTGACAAGCGCCAACTTCAGAATAAGTCAAACTCAAACCACCAAATAAAGAAGCCATCATCAATTTCTCATCATTCTCTGGATTTTGTCCTGAATTTTCTCCTAAGAAAACCTCATTACATAAATCTATAGAAGTATCACCGTAGGCTTTGGAGTAGATATTATAATTGATACCACTTTTACTTTCTACACAGTGAATAAAAGTATCCATAGCTGTATAGAACCATTTATTTTTTGGAACAGTTACCGTTAATTCTGGATCGAGAATTACTTGTTTCAAAACAGTCCATTCACATTTTAAACCTAGTTTCTTAGTTGGACCACTTAATACAGCTGTCATTGAACATTCGGCACCAGTTCCACTAATGGTAGGAACTCCGAGAGAATAAATACCATCTCGCTTCACTAAATTTAGACCTTGATACAATGCACTTGTTCCTTCATTGGTAAACATTAGAGAAGTTGCTTTAGCAATGTCCATGATAGAACCTCCTCCAATACCAACAATACCACTTGGCAATCCTTTGGAAGATATCACTTCGTCTCTCAAATTATCCACTTGTTCTGTAGTTGGTTCTTTTGGATCTACGTCTATAAAATAAACTACATCTTCCGGTCTTGCAGGAATTCTATCTGCCAGTTCTTTTCCTTTAAAGTAATTATCTACCACAAATACGAAAAACTTATCGTTTCTTTCTCTGATAGGTTCAATGATATCACCCATTTGGTTAAAACTTCCTCTACCAAATACTATCTTCTCTATGTTTTTAAAATTCTTGTGCATCAATCTTAAATTTACGATCCTAAAACTTTCTTAATACTAGCAACCATTTTCGCTCCAAAATCAGCACGTTCTTCTTCTGTCCAGTTTGCTTTAATACCGAGAGATATTAATCTTCCTATTACTTCTTGAGATTTAGGTAATTCCAAAGCTGAGTAATCTTGTGGTGCTCCTAAATGGTGAATTGCCATTTTGAAAGGCATTCTTAATTCTTTAATGTGATCCCATTGGTTGATAAAGTGGTACATATTAGTGTACCAATAATTAAATCCGCCAATTCCATCTTCAGCAAATTGTGCCATCACTTTTTGAGACAATTCTTTAGTTGGCATAAAGAAATTTAAGAATGTAGCTGAATCCCCTTCTGGATCTTCCATTCTTCTAAAAGTAATTCCATCAATTTCTGAAAGTAATCCTTTCAAATAAGCTTTGTTGGCTCTGTTATTATCTCTAATCGTATTAATCTTACGCATTTGCGCTAAACCAACTGCCGCATTTAATTCACTAATTCTAAAGTTAGTTCCAAAAATTGGATGTTGCTCCATTCCTCTATTGTCACCAATGTGGCTATGCCCATGATCTGAAATCTGGTGCATAATATCATAAGTTTCTTCGCTATCTGTGATGCAAAGTCCACCTTCACCAGCAGTAGTAATCTTAAAGAAGTCAAAAGAAAATGCTCCAGCTGCTCCAAATAACCCTACTGATTTACCTTTGTAAAATGCTCCTAAAGCTTGTCCAGCATCTTCAACTAAGATAAGATCATGCTTTTTACAAACTTCCATGATACCATCCATATCTGCAGCAGCACCACACATGTGAACCAAACAAACTGCTTTTGTATCTTCTGTAATTACAGCTTCAATAGATGCTCCTGTTAAACAAAGACTTTCGTCAACTTCTGCAAAAACAGGTAAAGCCCCTTGCCACATTACCGCCTCAATAGTTGCTAAATAAGTAA
>JBFHGR010000233.1:0-2506 GCA_041583015.1 Parvicella sp.
ATAACTAAATGTTGCTTGTGGGCCTGATGTTACATTTACAACTGCTGAGTCTATACCTGGACATGTTCATGAGGTAGTGTAATAAACTGTATAATTTTGAACGCCATTGGCATCTAAATCAACCTCTCCAGTGGAAGCATTTATTGTTCCTCCATTATTAATACTAAATGTCCCTCCTGAAGTAACTATAGACAATGGGTCAGGTGTTGGATCTCCTCCAGAAATACAATAAGTATTGGCTAAATAGTTAAAGCTGGCATCCTCTACTGGCGTTACAGTTATCGCCAAAGGCGAAGATGCTGATGATGTACCACATGCATTTGTAGCTGTCACTGTTAAGTTACCACCTGTTGTTGGTGTCATAGAAGTGGTTGCAGACGAACCGCTTGGCGTTCCTGTACCGCTATAACTCCATGTATAACTAGTTGCTCCTGTTACTGCGGTAACAGCATAATTCCCTGAAGAGCCATTACATACTGGTGTAGTTCCTGTTGGTGCACTTGGCGTTTCAGGTTCTGCATTCACGGTAAAAACTACGTTATCTGAAGTCAGTGGACAACCACCAGAAGCTGGTATTGTATAACTAATAGTTACTGTTGTATTACTGGTGATATCATCAGGTGTATATACATTCGATCCTGAAATAGTTCCTCCCCCAGACACTACTGCCCAAGTTCCTCCAGAAGGAGTTCCTATTAAAGGTTTAGTACCTCCTTCACAAATTGCTGCAGTACTCGTTGTATTATCTGCTACATCGCAAATTACATTTGTAAACTTGGAAATAATTTGGGCGCTATTATCATTGATTCCATCATAGTAAGCTCCAGCAGGTGGGGTCACCCAAAGCGGATCTGTACCCCAACTTCCATTCATAAAAAACGAATCAGAATTTTCTGCAAATACTAATTCCCCTAACCTTTGATCACTAGAAGAACCATAATATGTTGCCCAATCTAGGCCAAAGTTTGAATTAAATTGAGCTATATGAACATCTCCTTGATTGTATGCTTGACTATATGAGCCCGCTTTTGTTTGCAGCGGGTAATAATCTCCATTTATAGCACCTACAGCAACTGTTAATTGATTAGAATTACTAAAAGCCAATTCAACGCCATGAAATGTACTGTAACTACTAGATCTATCCCCCCAATAAGTACACCAATTCAAAGCAGTAGAACTGTTGAATCTTGCAATGAAATGATTCTCTGGATTTCCGGAAGCTGTAGGATTACTAAAAGTTCCATCATAATATGCTCCACCACCAGGATCAGTTACAGGTAAATCAGCACTTCGCGTAGTGGCACAGATATAAACATTATTTGAAGCATCACAAGTTATTGAGGAAGACGTTGGCCACGCCCATTCAAAATCATCACCTCCAAAAGCCGTACCCCACAGTAATGCTCCACCAGCAGAAAATTTATAAATTAATATATCACCTCTATCTGCAGAAGTTCCTCCTGTTCCAGTTCCTAAAGCATTATCAAAATAACCACCAGCATTTTGTGTTACTATTCCTGTTCCATAATAGTTGTCGCCATACCCCAAGATATAAAAATTATTTGAAGCGTCAATTGCTAAATCTGCGGGACCTTCGTCTGAAGAAGAGCCTAAGTTGGTAGCCCAAACTCTTGCTGTAGTACTATTAAACTTAATAATAAAAATATCATCTGACGGTCCAGACCCTGCATCGAGTGCAACTGTTGCCTGATTCCAAGCACCTCCAAGAGCTTGAACTGGTGGGTTTTCATATTCTGAAGACCCAACCACATAATAGTTATTTGCATTATCCACTATTACCATTGGGTATGCCACATAATCATAGTGAGTTCCCCAATTTCTAACGCCATTGGTATTAAACCTAACGATAAATGAACTATTTGTTGAGCCGTTGTTAAAACTAGCATCATAATAACCACCTGCATTTTGAGTTGGAATGTCAGAACTTTCTGTAACCATAGCAACAATAATATTACCATTGCCGTCAATTCCAATATCCGATGTGTGTTCGTAATCAGTACCACCATAATAAGTAGACCAAAGCCTAACTCCTGAAGTGTCAAATTGTACTATTCTAATATCACCACTTCCAGCAACTGAAGACTGAAAATAAGCTCCTCCTCCAGGATTTAATGTTGGATAATTGGCAGAAAATAAATATCCTGTATTAACCAATTTATCACCTTTAGAGTCCATTGCATTGTATCTACCTATTCCAAATGACTCTTCATATAGTGTTTGCCAAACAACTTGCGGATCAATTACTAACTTGTTATTTTTATTATAATCCACTTTAAATGTGACCTTATTGGCACTTAAATTATACTCGACTTCTTTGTCAATCTCCACGCCATTTTCAATCTCAAAACTTCTGGGCAAAATCTCCTTAACTTCACCAAACACAGTGGAAAAAATCAATTCATTATTTTTCAGCACAAGATTTTCACATCCTTCAAAAAACAACTTCACATCAGCGATATTGGCACCCTCATTAAGTATAATATCA
>JBFHGR010000234.1:0-2504 GCA_041583015.1 Parvicella sp.
CTGAGAAGTGTTCCAGACTGGTATAATGGGAGTTTTGAGGCCATTACTTTTTATATGAATCAAGAACTTGAAAAGCCAATTTCTATGAGTTGGCACTTGACATCATTGGATAAAGAATATATTAAAAACGCTTTTAAGGAGCCAAATAATCAAAAGGCATTGGAAAGGTTAAAAACTCTTTTGGATATTGAATAAGATTGTTGACCAAAGTTTTAACTTTGCACAAATAATAGATTCAATGCAGCAGTACATCAGTTCAGATTTTAAATTAGGTATTATTTGCGGAGGGCAACTCGGTAAGATGTTGGCATTAGCAGCGGCCAATTGGGATGTTACAACACATGTTTTGGACGCATCGGAAGATTGTCCAGCAGGAAAAGTCTCCAATTTTTATACTAAAGGTCATCACATGGACTATGATGCAGTATATAATTTTGGACAGGAGGTTGACATGATTACTTTTGAGATAGAACATGTTAATTTAGATGCTTTACGTAAACTAAAATCAGAAGGTAAAAAGATTTATCCAGATCCGGAGTTGTTGGCAATTATTCAGGACAAAGGAATTCAAAAGCAATTTTATGCTAAAAACAATATTCCTAGTTCTGCTTTTAAATTATATGCGTCCAAAGAGGAAGTTCTTGCTGCAATTGAAAAAGCGGAAATTAATTATCCTTTTGTTCAAAAATCGAGAACATCAGGATATGATGGAAAAGGAGTGGCGGTAATAAAATCTGAAAATGATTTGCATTTGCTACTGGAAGGAGGATGCGTTATAGAAGATGCTGTTGATATTGAAAAAGAACTGTCCATCATCATTAGTAGAAATTTAGCTGGAGAAATTAAATGTTTTCCATTAGTGGAAATGGAATTTAGTGAAACAGCCAATTTGGTAGAGCTTTTACTTTGTCCAGCAGATGTGAGTACTGCTATAGCAGAGGTATCAGAAAAAATTGCACGTCAAGTAGCCGAAGGACTAGATTTAGTTGGGATTTTGGCAGTAGAATTATTCTTAAATAAAAAAGGAGAAATCTTGGTGAATGAGGCGGCTCCTAGAACACATAATAGCGGTCATCATACCATAGAAGGAAATGTAACATCACAGTATGAACAACAATTGAGAGCAGTCCTAAACATGCCTTTGGGAGATACAGCGATTAGAACACCTGCTGTAATGATTAACCTTTTGGGTGAACCCAATTATTCTGGGCCAGTGTTTTATGAAGGATTCAATGAAATTTTGAAAGTTTCTGGTGTGAA
This sequence comes from Parvicella sp., assembly GCA_041583015.1. Classification (GTDB taxonomy): domain Bacteria; phylum Bacteroidota; class Bacteroidia; order Flavobacteriales_D; family Parvicellaceae; genus Parvicella. The sequence goes on from JBFHGR010000234.1 coordinate 1,261, forward strand.
CCCTCATATTTATGGCAAAAGAGAAACTCGTCCTTTTAGAAAAATGGGACACATTACGGTCATTGGAGATACCATTGAACAAGCTGTAGAAAAAGCGAATACTATTAAAAAAACGATTAAAGTCATATCAAAATGAAGCCACTTGTAAGTATAATAATGGGATCAGATTCTGATCTACCAGTAATGAATGCAGCTGCCGATATCCTTAAGGAATTGAATATTCCATATGAATTAACCATTGTAAGTGCGCACAGAACGCCCAAAAGAATGTTTGAATTTGCCGAAGGAGCACATGGAAGAGGGATTAAAGTTATTATTGCAGGTGCAGGTGGTGCTGCTCATCTTCCGGGGATGGTAGCATCTTTGTCTCCATTACCAGTAATTGGCGTACCTGTTAAGTCATCTAATAGTATTGATGGCTGGGATTCTGTATTGTCTATCCTACAAATGCCAGGAGGTGTGCCAGTGGCTACTGTAGCGCTTAATGGGGCAAAGAATGCCGGTATTTTAGCTGCACAAATTATAGGTTCTTCTGATGAAGTAGTGCTTAACAATGTAATAGCATATAAAGCTAGTTTAGAACAAGCAGTGATGGATAAAGTGGCTAAATTGTAAGAGGTTATTCAATTGCTTCTATGGTAATGGCTTGCCCATTAAACTTAACTTCGTTTCCTGTTTTTTGATTCAGCATGGCCTGTGCTAAAGGAGAACTAGGAGAAATTACAAAGATTGTATCATTGTCAACCATAATTTTTCCTAGGCTGGGTCCAATGAAATATTTGGCGGTGTTTGTAACCACAAAAGCACCATTTTGAACGATGTCTTTTTGGGAAGCATGTGAAGCCGTATGCAAAAGTTTAAAGTTAGTTTCTAAGACACCCAATTGTGTTTGTACCTTTTGCTTTTCAATTTGAATCATTTCAGTGCCAGTCTCATATTTATCACCAGCGCTACTTTTAGATTCATTGGTCAAAGCTTCTTGCAGACTTGCTAGAGAATTAACCATCATTTGCTTCTTCTCAGAAAGTTGAGACTCACAAATTTTAATAAGTTCTCTTTTTAGTATAGAATAATCAGTCATTTACTTCAGGAGAGATATATGAATTTTGAATAAGAATTTCCATGGACACAATTTCTAAAGCGGCTTCATTGGTTGCTTCTAATACAACTTTAGGGGCCGCACCATTATTGTATGCTTCAACAAATCTTTGAGCACAAAGGCACCATCTATCACCAGGTTTTAA
>JBFHGR010000235.1:0-2501 GCA_041583015.1 Parvicella sp.
AAAGAGTTGGAAGGATAATGAGACTTACAAAGTAACAGAAGACCCTAACAAGGAAAAATTCTATGTCTTAGACATGTTTCCTTACCCTAGTGGTGCAGGTTTGCATGTTGGTCATCCGCTGGGATACATTGCTAGTGATATTTTTTCTCGTTACAAAAGATCTCAAGGTTTTAACGTATTGCACCCAATGGGATATGATTCTTTTGGATTGCCTGCAGAGCAATATGCTATTCAGACTGGGCAGCACCCAGCGGATACAACTTCAATAAATATAGATGGAGCTAAAGATGAAAATGGGAATATTCGTCCTAAGTACCTAAATGAAGATGGAAGTATTAAAAAAATTGCTTTCAATGGAAATGGAGATTTAATCTCTGGTTACAGAAACCAACTGGACCAAATGGGATTCTCTTTTGATTGGAGCAGAGAAGTGAGAACTTCAGAGCCTAAGTATTATAAGTGGACGCAATGGATTTTTAAAGAGATATTTAACTCTTGGTATAACAATGATGCGGATAAAGCTGAGTCTATTATGTCTTTGGTGGCCATCTTTGAAAAAGAAGGAAATGCCAATGTCAATGCAACTTGTGAGGAAACACCAACATTCACAGCAGAAGATTGGAATAGTTGGGATGTGAAAACACAGCAACAAATATTAATGAATTATAGATTGGCCTTTTTGGCTGATAGTTGGGTGAACTGGTGTCCTGCATTGGGGACAGTATTGGCCAATGATGAAGTAAAAGATGGTGTATCTGAAAGAGGTGGACATCCAGTAGAACAGAAATTGATGCGTCAATGGTCTATGCGAATCACTGCCTATGCAGAAAGATTACTTCAAGGATTGGAAGATGTAGATTTTACAGATTCACTGAAAGAGCAACAAAAAAATTGGATTGGTAAATCTCAAGGAGCATCGGTTGCTTTTGAATTGGAAAGCGGCACAGATAAGATTGAAGTGTTTACCACGAGACCAGATACTATTTATGGTGTAACTTTTATGGTATTGGCGCCAGAGCATCCATTGGTAGATCAAATTACTACACCAGAATTTAAAGATGCTGTAGCTGCTTATAAAGAAAAGGCTTCTCTTAAAACAGAAAGAGACAGACAAGCTAATGTCAAAGATATTACCGGACAGAATACCGGAGCATTTGCTATTCATCCTTTTACAGGAGAGAAAGTGCAAATTTGGATTGGTGAATACGTCTTGGCTAGTTATGGTACTGGTGCAGTAATGGCCGTTCCTTGTGGAGATCAAAGAGATTGGGATTTTGCTAAGCATTTTGACATTGAGATACGCAACATTTTTGAAGGAGTTGATATTTCTGAAGGTGCTTATACAGAGAAAGGTGCTAAGATTGCCAATAGTGATTTCCTGAATGGATTGAACGTAAATAAAGCAAGTAAACTAGCCATTTACGAAATTGAAAAAAGAGGCATCGGAAAAGGTAAAATAAACTACAGATTGAGAGATGCTATTTTCTCAAGACAAAGATATTGGGGAGAACCATTCCCAGTTTATTACCAAGATGATATTCCATATTTGATTGAAGATGCAGACTTGCCCGTTACTTTGCCAGAAGTAGATAAGTATTTGCCTACAGAAGATGGTGAGCCACCATTGGCAAGAGCCAAAAAAGAAGATTGGAATGTTTCTAAAGGAGATAGAATGGAGTACAACACCATGCCAGGTTGGGCAGGTAGTTCTTGGTATTTCTTACGTTACATGGATCCTCACAATGATACTGAATTCGCATCCAAAGAAAAATTGGATTACTGGAATCAAGTAGATTTATACGTAGGTGGTGCAGAACACGCAGTTGGACATTTATTGTACTCTCGTTTTTGGACCAAATTTTTGGCAGACAAAGGATACCTTTCTTTCCAAGAACCTTTCAAGAAATTGATTAACCAAGGAATGATCTTGGGGAGAAGTAGTAAAGTTTTTATTGGTCTTAAAGGAAATAAGACCTTTGGCGGTTCAGAGAATGCTTTTCCTCTTAAGGAGATAAAACCACTGATTGTATCCGCAGAAATTAGAAAGAGATATATCAAAAGCAAAACTATTAAACCTGAATCGCCTGATTATGAAGTTGTGACTAAGATAAGACATTATGTTGATAGTAAACTTAAAGAATTTGAACAATTGGAAGAGAATAGATTGTCAAAAATTTTTCCAAATATAAAAGGAGCTGTCCAATATAGTGTGGAAGACAACGATTTTAGTTTCCGTAATGTTAATATAAATTATGTAGATAATGACATTCTTAGTTTTGAAGTTTTCAAAGATGCTCTTTTTTCAGATTTAGCAGAAGCGTATGTTCTAAATGAAGAAGACGGCAAATTCATCTGTGGACACGAAGTAGAAAAAATGTCTAAGTCCAAATACAATGTGCAAACACCAGATGAATTGGTGAAGCAATTTGGTGCAGATACCTTGAGATGCTATGAAATGTTTTTAGGCCCATTGGAGCAATTCAAACCTTGGGATGTAAAAG
>JBFHGR010000236.1:0-2500 GCA_041583015.1 Parvicella sp.
AACCATACTGATCACGGTTTAAGTACGACACAAAAGAAGATAAAGTTTCTGGGTTATTTTCATCCAAAGGTGTATTAGCATTAGATCTTACTACAATCATAGCAAATGATGAATATCCAATTAAAAGCATAGTAAGTGAAACAATGATATTATTCCAGATAGACAATCCTTTCTTAGCTGTATACTTAATTCCAATAGTAAGTCCTGTAATCACAAGAATCATAAACACAATAAAACCTACATTGAAAGACGCTCCAAAGGAGTTAGTAAAAGTCCTTTCAAAGAAATCTGCCAATGTTGGAATTTTAGGTATAACAACAGATTGCACAATACCAAGTGTAAGAAGAGAAATAACACCTGCTAATAAAATACCTTTCAAATCAACAACTTTAGTTTTTTGGAAATAAATCACAAAACCAATTGCTGGAATAGCCAATAAGTTCAAAAGGTGAACACCAATAGACAGACCAATCATGTATGCAATAAAAATCAACCAACGGTTAGGATTAAAATTGGTTGGTTTACCTTGTTCAATTGCTTCTTCGTGTTTTTCGGTTTCTCTTTCCCATTTAAAAATTGCCCAGAAAACTAGTGCTGTAAAAAAGGATGACATAGCATAAACCTCTCCTTCTACGGCAGAGAACCAGAATGAATCCGTGAAAGTATATGCCAAAGCACCAACAGCTGCAGAACCAAAAATAGCAATGTTTTTACCTTTGTCTAATGGTCCATCTTTCAAAGCAATCTTACGCACCAACATTGTCAGTGTCCAGAATAAAAACAAAATACAAAACGAACTAGACAGTGCTGAAACAGCATTGACCATCATTGCTGCATTTTCAGGACTTGCAAAAGCTGAAAACAGCCTTCCCATCATCATAAAAAATGGCGCTCCTGGTGGGTGCCCCACTTCCAATTTATTAGCTGTAGTAATGTACTCACCACAATCCCACAAACTCGTGGTCTCCTCCATTGTGGATAAGTATACAAAGGATGCTATCACAAAGACTACCCATCCGATTATATTGTTTATTTTACTATAATTCATTTTTCAGTTCTAATTAAGTATGCGAAAATAAAAAAATAAAAAACAAAAAGGCTAGAAACTCTAATTTCTAACCTTTTTTAACACGTTTTTTTTATTTTTTTGAGACTATTCTTCGTTCATCTTCAAAGTATGACCCATTTTATCCTTTTTTGTTTGTAAATAACTTTCATTATGACTATTACATCCTACCTCAATTGGCACTGTTTCGACTATTTCTAAACCATACCCCATTAAACCAGTTCTTTTCTTAGGGTTATTACTCATCAAACGCATTTTTCTAACACCTAACTTTCTCAAAATCTGTGCTCCAATACCATAATCTCTTTGATCTGCTTGAAAACCAAGTTTGATATTAGCTTCAACGGTATCATAACCTTCTTCTTGCAACTTATACGCTTGCAATTTATGCACTAATCCAATACCTCTTCCTTCTTGGTTCATGTACAATACAACACCTCTGCCTTCTTCTTCAATTTTATCTAATGCATGACCTAATTGAGGACCACAATCACATCTTAATGAATCCAGGATATCACCTGTAAAACAAGAGGAATGCACCCTTACTAAAACAGGATCTTCTTCATTCCATTCACCTTTAAAAATAGCCAAATGTTCTTCACCTGTAGTGGTTTGTCTAAATGCTTTCATCTTGAAATTACCATGCTTTGTTGGCATTTTAATCTCTACAATTTCCTCAATTAAAGACTCGTGTTTCAATCTGAAATTAATCAAATCCTCAATAGAAACAATTTTCATGTCGAATTTCTCAGCAATCTTCACCAACTGAGGCAATCTTGCCATAGTTCCGTCCTCATTTAGAATTTCAACAATGACTCCAGCAGGTTCAAAACCTGCCAATTTTGCCAAATCAATAGCCGCTTCTGTGTGACCTGCTCTTCTTAATACTCCACCTTTCTTTGCCCTCAATGGAAAAATATGACCAGGTTTACCCAAAACTTTAGGATCTAAATTAGGATCAACTAAAGCCTTTACGGTTTTACTTCTATCACTGGCAGAAATTCCAGTAGTACAACCATCTCCAATTAAATCTACAGAAACAGTAAAAGGTGTCTCAAATTCAGCACTATTATGCTGAACCATCAAATCCAACCCTAATTCGTCACACCTATCTTCTACCAAAGGAGCACAAACCAGACCTCTTCCATGTGTCACCATGAAATTTATCATTTCTGGTGTTACATTCCTTGCCGCAGTAAGAAAGTCTCCTTCGTTCTCACGATCTTCGTCATCTACAACGATTACTACTTTGCCATTTTTGATATCTTCTATGGCCTCCTCAATGGTGTTGAGTTTAAATTCCATTCTTATTAAAATTTGCTTTTGCAAAGGTACAGTAAAATGTGGCAATGTAGCAATGAATTAATGTAACAATACTTTTGGGATAGCGCAGTTAGCTTTTGGTTGATAAGGCGATGCGATTTTAGGGAAAAA
>JBFHGR010000237.1:0-2456 GCA_041583015.1 Parvicella sp.
ACACCTCCAACTATTTCAAATCCTCCTTCCATTTGTGTTGTTGCTGGTGAAAATGTGAATTTTAACGTAACCGCAAACGATGTAGATGGTAATACAATAAGTTTAAGCGCATCGGGCAATCCACTTGTTGTCAATACTAGCAACGCTACTTTCCCCAATGTAAGTGCAGCCGGTAGCGTAATAAGTAACTTTAATTGGAATACAGACTGCAGCCATATCAAACCTGGATCTTACCAAGTGCTATTTGCTGTACAAGACAACGGAGACCCTGTTTTCAGTGCATTTACTCAGACAGTAATTAAAATAATTCCACCTAAAGTTACTGGAGTACAAGCTACCCCATTTGGAAATGGAGTAAACATTCAATGGAATCCCTCTAACTGTAATGAAGCGGAAGGCTATAATATATACCGCATTAATGCACCTGCACCGGTATTTACCAATTGCTGTAATGACTCCACTCCTTCTATGGCTGGATATACTAAAGTGGGCACTGTTTACGGAAACAATGTTACAACATTTTACGACAACACAAGTTTAACATTAGGTATAGATTATTGCTATGTGGTTACTGCGTTTTTCAACATTGAACAAGTGGAAAGTTGCCCTTCGGACAACTCCTGCGCTAAACTTAAAAAAGAAGTGCCAATATTGACACATGTCACCGTAAATGAAACTGACATCGCTGCTGGAGTAGATTCTATAATGTGGTCTAAACCTACAGAATTAGACACAAACCAATTCCCCGGTCCATACCACTATAAGGTATACCAAGGTTCTGCATTGAACAGCATTAATACATTAATCGGACAAACGAATTCTTCGCCTTTTCTATTCAACACCGACACCACTTTTATAGCTAGTTCTCTTAACACAATGGATCAACCATATTATTATAGAGTTGAACTTTTTTATACCAACAATGGAAATGATAGCTTAGTGGGGACATCAAATTCCGGAGGCTCAATTTACGTTACTGCTACACCCAATGACAATGAAATACAACTAAATTGGCAAGAGCAAGTTCCTTGGATTAATACAGATTATGAAATCTTTCGTGCAACACAATTAGGTGGACCATATACATTTATTGGAACCACCCAACAGCAAACATATACAGACACAGGCCTTGTGAATGGTGGTTCATACTGTTATTACGTCAAAAGTATTGGTTTTTACTCCAACCCAAGTATAATTAACCCTATTGAAAATTATAGCCAAATTGTATGTGAAAGTCCAATCGACAAAACACCTCCATGCCCTCCTACATTAACCATCAATGGAGATTGCGATAACAATGAAAACGAACTCATTTGGAGCAACCCAAACAATAGTTGCGCTGATGATGTGGTAGCATATAATTTGTATTTTACACCAATTGAGGGAGAAGATATGCAATTAATAGCCACCTTTAATTCTGAAAATGACACTACATATTTTCACTCAAATGAAGGCTCTTTGGCGGGCTGCTATGTAATCACTGCCCTTGACTCTATCCAATACAACAATGAAAGTGACAGTAGCAATGTAGTTTGCTTTGACAACTGCCCCACTTACGAACTACCAAATGTATTTTCACCAAATGCTGACGGCAACAATGATATATACCACGCATTATTACCATACAGATTTGTAGAAAGTATAGATATTGAAATCTACAATAGATGGGGGCAAGTTGTTTTTACGACTACTAATCCAGACGTCAACTGGGATGGAAAACATAAAGATAGTAACACTCCCGTACCAGATGGCGTCTACTATTACTTATGCACTGTCAATACTATTCGACTTTCAGGAATTGAACCAATTGTACTTACTGGCTTCATACATGTCTTTGAGAATACTGGAGCTTCTGCCAAATAGTTTTATAGAAATTCTTTCAGGTTTACTTGCTCAGTCATATCCACATCCACAGATTTAGAAATTCCGTAAACAGATCCCTTTACCTTACCTTTTATCCTAATATCCACTGTTCCTTTCAAAAAACCACCCAATGACCCCATTGCTGCTTTCAAAATGCTTTTCGCATCAGCGTTTAAGACAACAGCATAAATTTCTTCTGATTTCTTTTTTAAGACAATTTTATCATCCAAAGTTGTCTTTCCTACATACTTATCATTTAGATAAATATCTAATGTAGATTTTTTTACTTTTATATTAAATTTATTTGGATTATCTACCAATACATCCACTTGAATTTTGAGAATTTTCTCCGTTCTCTCAACCAATGACACATTCTTCACTCCCTTAAATTCAACATCTTCATACTCAAAACAACCCTGCAAGAAAACCAAAGACACTGCTAATAACAGCAACCAAACTCTTGTATTTAAAATCATAACTTAATTATTAATAGTAGCATAGTACTTGTAAAACAAAGGAATAGTTTCAATCCCCTTGAAATAATTGAACAAACCATAATGTTCATTAGGAGAATGAATCAAATCTGAATTTAA
>JBFHGR010000238.1:0-2446 GCA_041583015.1 Parvicella sp.
AGGTCCTGCAAGTACCCTTATAGCCATACCAGAACCTGCAGAGTTCTGCATTGAAGCCATAATTTCTAAAGGATTGTTTCTTACACCAAACGTAATATTATTACTTCCAGAATAGTTATATATATATGTAAAAAAACCTACTTTACTTCCGTATTTAGAACAGTTTTCTTTCGTATCAAAATACTTGCCCGTACCACCAGTCACTCCATCAATACTACCATCTGCCAAAACGAAGTTATGGTAAGTGCCACTAAATGCACCACCACTCAAAAATTCAATAGCATAGGTGTCAAAACTCCATTCGGTATCATTAATAGGACATAATATCCACATTTTTGTACCGTAATTCACCATTTTAGTAAGTAAATCACTACCATTAGTTGTGCCAACACCACTTAACATTGTTGCAAGTCCACAAACAGCAGAACTCTGTCTACTTCCCATGGTTTGTCCAGATTCTAATTCATGGGTAGTTATGAATGGATGACAAACTTGCTGCGGAGATACACGTTTATTACTGTTGAGTTTGGTTTTTATGATCAACTCCTTATTAGAGAAGTCTATGATGTTCATATTTTTACCAATTCTAATCATTAATTAGTTGGTTTTGAAGAACTGAACATTGAGAGTTACACCTACGCCTACTTCTGCAGCAATGCACTTAAAATTTCTAATTTCGTTGATGTCACGAAGATTAATAATGTCACTTTTACCAACCAAAAAGCCAATAGTAGTGGTTGGGTCAGTATCACCATCTATGGTGAATCTTAACGCTTCTGTAGTATCACTAAGGCCAGTTGCATATGCTTGGATAGTACAACTAGAAATACCTGGTGGCGTTCCTCCTACTATTAAATCTGAAAATTTCACAGCCGTATCAGCCACACTTAGAGAGTAATTATCTCCACTGGGTATTGTATTAGAATTGGGGTAGTTCATAATTGTTCTTTAAATTGTTTTAAAAGCGCTGCAGCAAGTAGATCATAATCAATATCGCAACTACAGCAACTACAGATAGAATCAGGATTTTTTTTTTGAAGTATCAGTAAATACTTCCATTGGATCAAAGCGAACGCCATCCTTGACGGTTTCAACGTGAATGTGTGGCTTCATGTCTGGTAAGCCGTATAAGGCAGAAATATCTTGAGCAATGGCAATTTTATTACCTTTCTTTACTACTTCGCCAACGGCTGCAGTAAGGTCTGCGTAAAATACAGTCACTTCCAGTCCAGAATCACCTATAAACAAAAAACCATGCTGTCTAGAGTCTTTGGCAGACGGATTTTTAATTCTTTTGATATAGCCACTTTCTGGCGCTTTGATAACTTGCCCTGGAGTAACAACAAAATCCACACCTTTATGCGTGCCATGATAACGAGAAGCGCCATAATGGCCTTTTCCCTCGTCATCATTCCTTATTATTTGACTAGATAATAGTTGCATTACTTACTAGTTGTTGGTTCTACATCTTCACCATTAGTGAATGATTTATATAAAAAGTAAGCGCCAACACTTACACCTATTATCAAGGCTATTATCAAGCCTATTTTCACACCTTTTTTCATGGGTAATTATTTTTTACGGGTTACTAAATTTGCTAATGCTACTGCGACAAATACAGCAATTAGTATTACTGCACCTATCATTAAAATTTCAGAAGGATAAAATCCTACTTTAATATCTCTATTACCGGATGCTACATTTAAAATGTCTGTAACAATTCCGCTTGAATCTGTTGTTTGTGCCATTGGTTATTTATTTAAAATTTCGTCTGGATTATCTTCTGTACTCATTGCACCGCCTAATCCAAGGGCAGCGCCAATTGTGACAAATGTCCATTTGCCAATAATGAAGTAAATTCTATGTTCCTCTGGAATCAATTCCAATAACTCTGGTTGTGTAAATTCTAAGGTTACACCTAAACCTGCTACACCTATACCTACAGATGCAATTCTACGTCCTATTTTTGGCGTTTTAGCCTTAATGAGTTGTCCTATTTTCTTAAACATTACTGATTGAATTTAGTTAGATCTAATTGCACATTTTGAAGATTATCTTTTATATTAATTTTAGGGCGTTCCGTACCTGAAAAAGGAATAGTTTTTACAGATTTTTTATATAAAAAATAACCTATACCAACACAAACTATTAGTATTGCTACAGATATGATAATTGTACTTTTGTCCATGGTTATTTGCTATAATTATGGCTGTTAATATATTCCACCTCTACAGGAGGATTAGTAGATACTACTGGCTGTGGTCTTACCACAAAACTATTTCCACTATCTACATCTTCCACCAATAGATCTTCCTCTGGCTCTGGAGAAGTCCCTATTTTGCCAAGGTCATTGATAGTTTTAAATTCTTTGTATATCCAATACCCAACAGCAGCAATTGCTATTGCAATAATGGACCATATGATGATTTTCTTTTTCATTATCCTC
>JBFHGR010000239.1:0-2312 GCA_041583015.1 Parvicella sp.
AATGCCAAGTACTTCCCCTTTTTTGACTTCAAAGTTGATGTCTTTTAATGCCCAAACATAATCATCATCTGTTTTTTTAGAACGGTCATTTTCTGCGCCTATTTTTAAGAATGGATCTTCCTTCCCTCTTACCTTGTACCACCATCTTTTTAAATCATCTTGGAGCGTACCTGTACCTACCAACCCCAAGCGGTATTGCTTAGAAACATTTTCTACTTTTAATACTAATTCTTTCTCCTCCATACTACACAGTATCTATAAATGATTTTTCCACTTTGGTAAATACAATTAATCCTATCAATAAAATACCTATTCCAAAACAGAAACTGTAAAGCATCCCCCAATAATCAAATTGACCAGCCCCTAAAAAAGCTACTTTGAAATTGTGTATTACACTGGTCATAGGGTTTAACTTTAGATAAAAGGCCATTTTATCACTCACTGTAGAAAGCGGATAAATAATCGGTGAAGCATACATCATTAACTGCACACCAAAACCTACTAAATTGGCCATATCTCTATACTTGGTGGTCATAGCAGATATCAATGTACCAAACCCTAAGCCAAGCATAGCCATGGTTATAATAAATATGGGTAGATAAACTATTTCATAAGTAGGCGTTAACGCTTCTGGCATTGTTACCAAGTAGTAAACCCAAAAACATAAAAACAATAAAAATTGAATGGAAAACTTAAATAAACTTGTTAAGATTACGGATAACGGCACAATGATTCTTGGAAAATACACTTTACCAAACATGGCTTGATTTTGTACAAAGGTGTTGGATGTTTTGGTTAAACTTTCTGCAAAATAACTCCAAATGGTTATCCCAGAAAGATAAAACAAAACCTTAGGCATACCATCGGTAGATAACTGCGCCACGTTACCAAAAATGATTGTAAATGTAATAGTTGTCAATACTGGCTGTATAATAAACCAAAGTGGACCTAATACAGTTTGCTTATAGGTAGCAACTATGTCTCTTTTTACAAATAAGAAACATAAGTACGAATGCTTATAAATCTCCTTGAGATTTAGGTTAATCACTCTTGAACGAGCACTAATCTCTCCATCCCACTTATCTTCCATAACTGTCTTTAATTATATTCATTTCACATCAAAATTAAGGTTAAAATTTCGATTTCAAAGTAAAAGCGATATTTTTTGGATGAAGACGAGGAAATAAAGGGAGGCAATTGGTATCACAATTTATTTAAAAGGAGTAAATCACGCTATTAAATTTACGTATATAGGAGCAGCAGTCAAAAGCGTTAAACTTACAATTCTTGCAAATCTACCATTCTACGGAATTTTTCATTTTGACAGTAAATGTAACTGGTTTAAAAAATTAGTTACAGATTTCCTTAAGACACCATGTATAAAAACAGAGGTATTTGCATTCATTTAATTGAGGATTTAGTTATTAAATTACGTAAGTTCCGGGAAATTTTTTGAAGGCGAGAATAGAAGACTCCTTTATCCATTGATAATTGAGACTCATGAAACTTTATAACCTCATCTACTTTATGTTGATACCTATAATCATGAAATTCATTAAGATGCTGCATCAATTTAATTCTATTTTTGTGATAGTTATCCTTTTGGTGTGCTGAGGAATTAGTTATTCCTCCTGTATTTTTTCTATACACACTCATTTCTTCTGGGATGCAACGGATTTTTCCAAATTTAGCAACAATTGAAAAAAGAGCCATATCTCCAGATGCAACTTCACTTAACCAGCTTGGAAGTTCAAAAGCGGTTTTTCTAAATATGAATGAAGATGTATGCCATGGTGACAAAGTTGTAATAGTATCTTCTGCAGTAAAATCCATTTTATCACCATGAAAACCAAATAATCGGCCCTTGCGCGTTGGCTCATCTTCAAAAAACATAGACGTATAATGAAAACAACCGCTATACGCATCATTCTCCTCCAAAAAATCTACCTGCTTTTGCAACTTGTATGTGTCGGTCCAGTAGTCGTCTCCTTCAAAATATGCAATATATTTCCCAATAGGAGCAGACATTAAATCTACCCAATTCTGAGCAGGACCGACATTTGATTTTTGCAAAATCAACTTAATTTTATCAGAATATTGTTTTTGCAAATCATTAATCATTTCACGCGTTCCATCAGTAGAAAAATCATCTGCTATAATCAATTCGTAATCAAATGCACCCCTCTGATAAAGTATACTTTCAATTGCTTGTTTTATATATTCCTTATGATTATAGGTGATTAAACAAATTGAAACTAATGGTCTATCAATCATCTTTAATTTCCTTTTTCACATACTAAATATATGCTAGA
>JBFHGR010000240.1:0-2229 GCA_041583015.1 Parvicella sp.
AATGATGGTCTTTATGTTTTCAATCAAAACAAATTCATTCTAATTCCTAGAAATGAAATTCAGAGAGGGAGTTCATTCTTTGATTTTAAAACCAACAAAAAGGGGCAACTTTTCTGCAAAAATCTCAACGGTCAACTCTTTACTATATCCAAAAATGAAATAACGCTTTACCATCAATTATCACCCGAATCTAATGGCAAGTTCCATTATTTCTTTGATGAATTGGATCAACTTCACATCCTGAGTGGAAGTTTTTATAAAATCAATCAGCATGGCAAAAAGGAAACAATTATAGCTCCTAAGCAATCTTCCGAAAACTGGGTTAGGCATTTTGTAAATCCAAGTTTCAATTATGACGGCACTGTATTTTGCAAATATGGACAAAAGGACTCCATTAATTACATGATGTACAAGCAGGGAGAAGTTTCTTACCTTCCTGTGGATGGTGTCAAATGGAAAAACGATAATCAGCATCAAAGTTTTAGCAAGAAAATGTATTTTTCTAAATTAGAAGATGCAATCATTCTTATTGGGAAAGATAGTGTTGTAGGAACATACGACACTACCTTATCTATTAACTTTGAGCCTTCATTTTATGAAACCATAAAATCCGTTGGCCCAAACTTACTTATAGGAATGCATAGATCTAATGGGTTTAGGTTTATTTACAAAGAGAAGAATGAAATTCATGCCACGCCCTACTATTTACCCAATACTTTTATATCTGCGGCATACTTAAATCATAAGGGAACATTATTTCTTGGCACCTTTAATAAAGGCGTAATTGTCATCCCCAATTATAAAGCAGTAGCAGAAGTTAGCACCAATCAATTTAGCGGGATTGCCACCACCCCTGACAATGATGTATTCTTGTCTACCAGAGATGGTAAATTATTTGAATACACAGATAAATTGACCTTAAAAAAACAAGTAACTCTTCAGTATGACAAATTGTTTTATGTGGAATATCCTTACTTTTTATCTCCTACAGCGCCTACGCATGTCATTCCAGATTTCATAGAAAATACTCCTTCAATTAAAGATGTTTATGAAGCCGAAATAGGATTATTCTTGGCTACTAATTCAGGTATTTGTTTCCTTCCAAAAATAGACGGGATAATTCCAGCATTTTTTAACACTTCCGCACATAATATAAGTATTAAAAGTTCTGAAAAATTCAAAACTGTAGCCTATAATAATGCTTCAAACACACTTTATTTTGCCAATTTCAAAGGGACATTTAGCGTTTCATCAACAGGTGAAGAAAAAAAGGTACTATTCCAAGGTGCTGATATCATGTCTAATGACATAGAAATTCATGATCACAAATTAATTTTTGGCACTGAGAATAAAGGGATTATCTTTTATAAAAATGGAACAAAAAAACAACTCAATTCCACTTCTGGATTACTCTCAGATAGAATTGTAAAATTGAAAATACAAGGCGATTATTTATATGCCCTATTTAACAACGGGATTCAATTAATCCATCTCAAAACATTTAAGATTACTAATCTAGGACTGGAAGAAGGCATCCGCAACAAGCAAATAATCAATTTTGATGTTAGTAATGACAGACTTTGGATTACTGAGAATGATAGGTTTTATAGTCTTATAATAGAAGACATCATCCAGCCACAATTACCTCAATTGGCATTTACACTAGATTCTATTGTGGTAAACAACTTGGTAATTGATACGCTTCAGCAAACAAGTTTTGATCATACAGAAAATGCTTTTAAAATTTATGTAGATTTTAAAGACATTCCCAAAATGAATGAAGCGCAGTTTGCCTATAAATTAATCGGTTTTGATGCTGAGTTTAAATATTTGCCAACTTCACTCAACTATATTGAATACCAATCTTTACCACCTGGTGCTTATACGCTACAGGTGAAATTAACCTATAGAGATTCTGCTAGTGAAATCTACCAATATCAATTCAAAATATTACCTCCTTTTTGGCAACGTTGGTGGTTTTTTACTTTAATTTTAATCATACTTGGTGGAATTACATTTATAATTTTCAGATACAAACTAAAACGACAAGCAGAAGAAGCGAAACGTATCAACGAATTAAACGCCTCAAAACTAATGGCCATACAGTCGCAGATGAATCCTCACTTTGTTTTTAATGCGCTTAACTCTATTCAGCATCTGGTAATGAAAGGTGACAAAGATCAATCCTATGAATACATTACTTCATTTTCTAACTTGGTAAGAAGAACC
>JBFHGR010000241.1:0-2149 GCA_041583015.1 Parvicella sp.
GTACAAGATACCATCCAAAACATTATTCCACACGAGGTTCGTTACTTAACGAACTATGATGAATTTAAGAAATATATAGATGATGAATTTGAAATGCCGGACCAGTTAGTGGCGTTGTTGGTCCGATTTTTAGATCAGAATGAGGGGAAGTTATCAAAACGAGCAAGAAACAAAGAGTTTAGTTTGCTAAGTGAGAAAGAAGTAGCAGAAATAGAAGAGAAGTATAAAGCCATTTTTAGCACAGACGTATGAAGCATCAGTCAGAAGCAGAATTAGAAAATAACTTAATCCAACAATTGGTTGGTTTGGGATATTCCTTGGTGAAAGTTAGGGATGAAGAAAGTTTGGTGGGTAATCTCAAATCTCAATTGGAGCAATTCAATGAGGATACCTATACAGATAAAGAGTTTGACACCATACTGAATCACCTGAGTAAAGGAAATGAATTTGATAAAGCCAAAACGCTAAGAGATAGGTTTAGTTTTATTAGAGAAGATGGAGAGCCTTGCTACGTTCAGTTTTATGATTCGCAAGAATGGACCAAAAATTTGTTCCAAGTGACCAACCAAGTGGCCCAAGAAGGCTCGTTTCTCAATAGGTATGATGTAACGCTTTTGGTCAATGGACTGCCATTGGTCCAGATAGAATTGAAACGTAGAGGAATAGAAATAAAAGAGGCGTTCAATCAAATCAATCGTTATCAAAAACATTCATTTTGGAGTAATCATGGATTGTTTCAGTATGTACAATTGTTTGTAATTAGTAACAATGACTACACCAAGTACCTGGCTAATAACAAGAGTCAGTCTGTACTACAAACATTCTTTTGGGCAGATACGACTAACAAGAATATCCTGAAGTTGGCAGATTTTGCCAATGCCTTTTTAAACCCAGATCACTTAGGTAAATTCATTGCGAAGTACATTGTTTTCAATGAAACTTACAAAGTGTCTATGGCATTGCGTCCATATCAATACTACGCAGTAGAGGCCATTGTCAATCAAGTTCAAAAAGGAAATGACAACGGATATATTTGGCACACTACCGGTTCAGGTAAAACATTGACATCATTCAAGGCCAGTCAGATAGTGATGGACTTACCCAATGTAGCCAAAGTGGTATTTGTGGTAGACAGAAAAGATTTGGATTATCAAACCATGGAAGAATTCAATTCATTCAAGAAGGATAGTGTGGATGTTACCGATAATACAAGTTCTTTGGTGAAGCAACTCACAGATGATTCAAAGTTGGTATTGACCACTATTCAGAAATTAAACAATGCCATCACCAAAAGACATTATGAAAAGAAACTTGACAAATTAAAGGACAAGAAAGTAGTTTTTATTTTTGATGAATGTCACCGTAGTCAATTTGGGGATACACATAAACGTATTACGGAATACTTTCAGAATAATCAGTTGTTTGGATTTACGGGGACACCCATTTTTGCAAAGAATGCCTCCAAGAATGCCCTCGGTAAACGAACCACCAAGGATTTATTTGGAGAGCGCTTGCACAGTTATGTGATAACTGATGCCATCAGAGATGAGAACGTTTTAAAATTCGGTATAGAATATATTGGAAAGTATAAGAAAAAAGGAACATCATTCATAGATATAGAAGTAGAGGACATCGACAAGAAAGAGGTGCTAGAAGATGAAAGTCGATTGGAAAAGATTGTGGACTACATTATAGCATATCACGGTAACAAAACTTCTAATAGGGAATATTCGGCACTTTTTGCAGTAAGTAATATTGATGTGCTCAATAAATACTACGATATATTTAAGCGAAAGAAACTAGCAGGAGAGCATGATTTAAAAATTGCGGCTATCTACTCTTATGGCGCTAACGAAGATGATCCTGATGCCAATGATGGTATTAGTGATTTTGATCAAGAAAGTAATCAAGAAGCCGCTACTACAGGTGCCGATCTATCAATTGCAGCAGAAAGAAAAGCAAATTATGCAAGTAAACATTCTAGGGATAAACTGGAAAGCATACTAGAAGATTATAATGCTATGTATAACACAGCGCATAGTACCAAGGATAGTAAATTATTTGAAGGATATTTCAAAGAGTTAAGTAAGCGACTAAAAGAAAGGGAAAAAGCTAATTCTGAGTTTAACACCCCTGCAGGGAGGTTGGA
>JBFHGR010000242.1:0-2128 GCA_041583015.1 Parvicella sp.
CATCGGTGATTTTCAAACCTTTGCGTTAGATGTTGGGTCAGTTGAATATGATGCTTTTTTTAATTCTGATGGGCGATTTGACTATGTTTTAAATTTATCAGCACTAAAACATGTCAGAAGTGAGAAAGATCCTTTTACATTGATGAGAATGGTGGATGTAAATGTGTTCAATACAGAGAAAACAATTAAGCAGTCAATAGAAAAAGGTGTAAAGAAATACTTTTGTGTATCTACGGATAAAGCAGCTAATCCTGTAAATATGATGGGCGCGTCAAAGCGGATAATGGAAATGTATTTGATGAAATATAGTGAACAAATATCAATTTCTACTGCTAGGTTTGCTAATGTCGCTTTTTCAGATGGCTCATTATTGAAAGGGTTTTCAAATAGGATAGAAAAAAGACAACCTATTGCAGCACCAAATGATGTTCGAAGATATTTTGTTACACCTAAAGAGTCTGGTGAACTTTGTCTAATGTCATGCTTGTTTGGTGATAATAGAGATATTTTCTTTCCAAAATTATCAGAAGAGTTAGACTTAATATTAATGTCTGATATTGCCATTAATTACATTAGAAGTCTAGGTTTTGATCCTTTTGAATGTAAGTCTGAAGATGAGGCTAGAGCAAAAATTGATGAGTTAATAGTTGATAATTTATGGCCTTGCTTGTTTGCTCCTAGTGATACAACGGGTGAAAAGGCTTATGAAGAGTTTTACACTAGTCAAGAAACGCTTGATATGAATAGATTTAATAATATTGGCATTATAAAGAATGATGCTATATTTGATGAGGAATTAATTCAATATTTTTCTGAAAGAATTACAGAATTAAAACAGAATTTGAATTGGTCTAAAGAAGATGTAAAGGAAATTTTTTTGAAATTAATACCAAGTTTTAATCATGAAGAAAAAGGTAAATTTTTAGATGCTAAAATGTAATGAAAGAATTTCAATCTATCATAGACTTTATTAAGAATGCATTTGGCACAAATGATTTTATTCCATTGCATGTGCCTAGTTTTGATAACACAGAAAAGAAATACCTTATCAATTGCATTGAATCTACTTTTGTTTCATCCGTTGGGCAATATGTCAATGATTTTGAAAGTAAAATGCAAGAAATTACAGGTGCTAAGTTTGCTATAGCTACGGTCAATGGAACTTCGGCATTGCATTTGGCTCTACATAGTATTGGAGTGAGTAGAAATGATTTAGTTATTACTCAGCCTTTAACCTTTGTTGCAACCTGTAATGCCATTGCCTATACTGGAGCAGAACCAGTTTTTGTTGATGTAAATGAAACTAACATGAGTTTGTCACCTATTGCGCTGGAGAAATTTTTAAATGAAGAATGTATGCTTAATAAGGACGGTAATTGCATACATTCCAAATCAAAAAAAGTTATAAAAGCATGCGTTCCAATGCATACATTTGGTTTCCCTTGTCATATTGAGGAAATAGTATCACTTTGCTCTCAGTGGAATATCGAAGTCATTGAAGATGCTGCAGAGTCCCTAGGGAGTTATAGGAATGAAAAACATACTGGTACTTTTGGTAAATTAGGTGTATTTAGTTTTAATGGAAATAAAATCGTTACCGCAGGTGGTGGAGGATGTGTTGTAACCGATGACGAGGATTTAGCCATACGTTTAAAGCATTTATCTACTACAGCAAAAGAATCGCATAAGTGGGAGTATACACATTTGGAAATGGGCTTTAATTATAGAATGCCCAATTTGAATGCTGCATTAGTTTGTGCGCAATTAGAAAAATTAGATCTTTTCATTGCTAATAAACGAAATTTGGCTGCAAACTATTCAGCGTTTTTTAAAACTGTTAATATTCAGTTTTTAACAGAGGAAATAGGTTCCAAAGCAAATTACTGGTTAAATACAGTTAAATTATCAAATTTAGAAACTAGAAATGAGTTTTTGGATTATACCAATAAGAAAGGCGTTATGACAAGACCTGCGTGGACTTTGATGACAGATTTACCGATGTTTGTAAATGCTTTTCAAGGAGATTTAACTGTAAGTAAATCATTAGTAAATAAGTTAGTGAACATACCTAGTAGTGTTATATTATGAATGAAAAAAAAATACGAATTGGATATTTAGCAGATGGGCC
>JBFHGR010000243.1:0-2104 GCA_041583015.1 Parvicella sp.
AATGCGGAGGAGTTGGCCTTGGCAGAAAGTATTGACAATGGTAAAACTGTCAAATTAGCTTCGCATGTAGATATTCCTAGAGCAAGTAGTAACATCAGGTTCTTTGCTACGGCAATCTTACATTATGCTTCAGAAAGTCATGACATGGATGGAACTGCCATCAATTATACTTTGAGAAAACCAATTGGTGTAGTGGGATGTATATCTCCTTGGAATCTGCCTTTATACTTGTTTACATGGAAAATCGCACCTGCTATTGCGTCAGGAAATTGCGTAGTCGCAAAACCTTCTGAGGTAACACCAATGACGGCTTATCTATTTTCCAAACTTTGTATCGAAGCAGGAATGCCAGCAGGTGTTTTGAATATTGTACATGGTTTAGGTGCAAAAGTTGGTGCAGCAATCACGGTTCATCCAAAGATTAAAGCCATATCCTTCACTGGGGGAACGGCTACAGGAAAAGCAATTGCAGCAGTAGCAGCGCCTATGTTTAAGAAATTGAGTCTAGAGTTGGGCGGTAAAAATCCAAACATCATCTTTGCTGATTGTGATTTTGACAAAGCATTGAAAACTACTATGGCAAGTTCATTTGCCAATCAAGGTCAAATCTGTCTTTGTGGTTCTAGAATATTTGTAGAAAGACTAATCTATGAAAAGTTTAGAGATGCTTTTGTTGCCAAAACTAAAGCAATGAAAGTCGGAAATCCATTGGACAAAGAAACGAGTATTGGCGCTACTGTGAGCAAAGAGCACAAAGCAAAAATTCTTTCTTACATAGAATTAGCAAAAGAAGAAGGAGGAACAATACTTACTGGCGGTAAAGAAGTAATCTTGGAAGGAGAGTGTGTCAATGGATATTTCATTGAGCCAACCATTATAGAAGGCCTTTCATTTGATTGTAGGGTGAATCAAGAAGAAATATTTGGACCTGTGGTAACTATCATGCCATTTGATACAGAAGAAGAGGTTTTAGGCTATGCTAACAGCACAGAATACGGTTTAGCCGCAACAGTCTGGACAGAAAATATAACACGTGCTAATCGTTTCGGAGCAAAACTAGATAGTGGTATCGTTTGGGTAAACTGTTGGTTGGTAAGAGATTTGAGAACACCTTTTGGTGGTGTCAAAAACTCTGGTGTAGGAAGAGAAGGTGGTTTTCATGCTTTCAACTTCTTTACAGAGCCAACTAATGTTTGTATTGGGTTGTAGAAAAGACTCGCTATTAAGATTGCAAGGCCTAAATCACAAAATCAGACAAAATTCAATCAAAAAAAGTCGTTAAATCGTATATCGAAAAATCATTCTAATTACCCCGCAGCGATATAATACGCTACCAACAAACTAGGATCTCCTTGTTTTAAGTAAATAGAAAAACTAGTTCCCACTTCGTTTCCTTCTTCATCTGTCCCTAATTCTTCAGCATAAAACACAAGGTATACTTCATCACCACTGCTGTCTACTTTCAAATCTTTGTAAGAAGTCTTTTTTAATGCTTCAAGTACATAAGATTCAGATGCACCTTGAATTAAGTATTCAGCATCTACTTCATCACTGGCAGCCCAATTGCCAACACCGGGAATATCTTTGCTAAGAATGGCTTCTTTTATTAATTCCCAATCTTGATCGTAGTTGTATTTGCTTGCAATCTCATTATTGTTCAATGGAGTTGCAACCTCCGCTTCGTTAATAAGGCTCTCTTCTGCAATTACTTCTTCAGCAACCCCTTCAGACACCTCATTTTCTGCAGTCACCTCTGTGTTGCTTTCTGTTGTTCCCTCAGTAGTTTTATCTTCACTACATGCACTAAGCAATACTAAACTTCCTAATATTATTGTATAAATTGATTTTTTCATTATTTAATATTTTTGTCAAAGTTAAAAATTATTTAACCCTTACTAAAAGCCAGAATGGCGCCCTAAAGTGAAACGACCTAAAAGCGTAGCGCCCTAACAGCTATTTAGTCGTCTTCCCTTCATATTCAGCCGTAAAAACAGTATCCACAGGTTCCCAAAGTTCTATTTTATTGCCATCATTATCCATAATATGCAAGAACTTTCCGTAATCATAGGTTGCTATTTCATCGCAAATTACTACGCCATTTTCT
>JBFHGR010000244.1:0-2031 GCA_041583015.1 Parvicella sp.
GCGATGATGGTTGCCAAAATTGGTTGCGAATAGATATAAGCACTAACTACGGTAGGACTTACTTTACCTAGTCCATAAATATTCAGTAGATAAGTTAGGAAAGTCATCGCAAGAATAATAAATGCGATTTTCCATTGAATATGGACAGGAAACGCCCAATTTATTTCAGCCCATTGGGAAAGACCAAATGGCAATACCATAATTAAACCAAATGTAAATGCCCAAGTAATTATGGTAATCGGATTATACTTTTTCATAAGTGGTTTAACCAGAACTAGATACACTCCATAGGAGGTTGCGTTGAGTAAAATGAATAAATCTCCATAAAGTGAAACTTCGGAACCACCGGCTTTTGAGAATATCAAAGCAATAGCGCCAATCATACCGATGGCAACACCTATTGCTTTTTGAGGTTTTATAATTTCTTTGAGAATCAACCTTGAGAGAATTAAGACTATTAGCGGTGTCGCGACCATAATCACGGAAGCGTTAATAGAAATGGTGTTTTTAAGTCCTTCAAAGAACATTAACTGATTGGCTGCAACACCAAAAAAACCACAAAATGCAATGGTTAAATAGTCTTTCTTATCAATTTTATCTCGTTTAGTAAAAGCAATTAAAAGCCAGAAAAGTAGGGTAGCGCCAAATACTCTTATTAGGATAAAAGCAAAAGGTGGGATGTAATTAGCTAATACATCTTTGGAAAAACCATAACTGGCAGCATAGATAAGGTTGGCAATGAGGATTGCCAAATGTGCTTTTATATTACCCATTACTTAGCGAGTTCAGCAATTACTGCTTCCACATTCTTTTTGGAATTACCAATGAAGAATTTATCATCAATTTGAATGACAGGTCTACTTAGAAATGTGTATTCATCTAATATATATTGTCTATAATCTTCGTCTTTCTTGATGATTTCTTTCAGACCCATAGAACGATACTTCATGGCTTTCTTAGAGAAAATTGCTTCGTAACTTCCTGTTTGAGCATATATTTGATCAAGTTGCTCAGGTGTGATATTGTCTGTTTTTATGTTTTGAAGCTCCCAAGTGTCATCAACTCCAATTTCTTTCATGATGCGAATGCAAGTACTGCAAGTTTTTAAGTAGTAAATCTTTTTCATAAAATTTTTCAAAAAAAAAGGTACGTTTTAGACGTACCTTAATGCTTAATAATTCATGTATTTAATATTCGTCTTCATTGAAGAAGAAATCTTCTTTGGATGGGTAATCTGGCCAAATTTCTTCGATGCTATCGTAAGTTTCATCTTCGTCTTCTATAGCTTGTAGATTTTCTACCACTTCCAAAGGGGCTCCTGCTCTCATAGCAAAGTCAATCAACTCTTCTTTTGTTGCAGGCCATGGTGCGTCTTCTAAATAAGATGCTAATTCTAAGGTCCAGTACATAACTAATTTTTGTTTTTTGTTTCGGTACGCAAAAGTAAGTTTTTAGTTACACCGTGCAACTTTTTTTTAATATTTAATTTATAAAATTTTAAACCGCTGTTTATCAAGTGTTTGCGAGTGTTGTTTACATTCTAGGTTCCCAGTAAACTTCATTTGCATTCAAATCTTGTGCTAATTTTCTGCCCAAAACAAACAAATAATCACTTAATCTATTCAAATATTGTATGATTAAAGGGTCTACATTTGCTTCATCAGACAATTCAATTACAAGTCTTTCGCATCTCCTACAAACACATCTTGCAAGATGGCAATATGAAACTGTAGTATGACCGCCTGGTAAAGTGAACTTTGTCATTGCGGGTAAAGATTCGTCCATTTTGTCTATTTCAGATTCTAAAAGTTCGATGTCCTTTAGTTCTATATGTGGCATTTTTAGTTTGGGTTTGTCAGGGTCTGCCGCTAGTTGAGCTCCTAATGTGAAAATTCTATCTTGAACTTCATTCAAAATATCTTTATACTGATTATTTATATCTTGATCTCGAATTAAGCCGATCCAGGAATTTAATTCATCACTAGTACCGTAGGCATTAATTCTAAGGTTGTATTTTTTTACACGTTTCCC
>JBFHGR010000245.1:0-2014 GCA_041583015.1 Parvicella sp.
GTTATTTTTCTATAGAAAATCATAGGATCAATATCATCCACAAATAGTGCCAAATGTGGTTCGAAATCCAGCACGCCTTTATCCATGTTAACTTTTTCTGAATTTCCAATATAAGGTGGGTTACTGATAATGCAGTTAAAATTAATATCCGTTAACTCATCAATACTTTTTATTGACAATATATCTGCGCAATGAAATTGAACGTTTAAATTTAATTTATGCGAGTTATGTTTAGCAATATTCAAAGCTTCAGAATCAATGTCTACAGCACTGACTTGATAAGTTGGGTTAATTTTTTTTAAGGCTAATGGTATGCATCCGCTACCTGTTCCAATATCAAGAACTGCTGAATTTGGAGGAATCTCTTGACTAATCCAATCTACTAATTCTTCAGTTTCGGGTCTTGGGATAAGTACGTTTTGATCTACTTTTAGCATCATCCCCATAAAAGGAGCTTCTTCTAGAATATACTGAATGGGCTCCGACATTTTAAGTCGTTTTAATGTGAAATGGAAATCTAATAATTCAGATTCTGATAGGTGATTATCTTGCTTGGTTTTTAGGTCTAATTTGTTAAACCCAACGAAATGTTTAAATACTATTTCTAGGAGAATATTGATCTCATTGGGAGAGTAAATATCCTTTAGCACTTCATGATAGTAATCTCTGATGGCTTTGACGGTATTCGTTTTAACAAACATTCTGTAAAGATATATAAAGTTGTAATTTTGGAAGGAACTCTTATTTGAATGATATGAATTATAAGTATGATGTAGTTGTTTTAACGGAGGACAGATACGAAAATCCAGTAGAGATAACTCCTTATGTTAATAATGTAATCCTTGAAGATGCACTTTTGGTGAACGCATTAACTTTGCAAGGATTAAAAGTAGGTAGGTTTTCTTGGTCAAACAATGACATTAATTGGAACGAAGTAAAATCAGTTGTATTCAGAACCACTTGGGATTATTTTAGTAGATTCAAGGAGTTTGAGTCTTGGCTTGTAAAAATCAGCAAACATGTAAAAATATTCAATGATATTGATTTAATCAATTGGAATATGGACAAAAACTATCTTCAAACTTTGGAGCAAAAGGGTGTTGCTATTCCTCCAACTTATTTTATTAATCAAGGTGATACGAGAACATTAAAGCAAATTACTGAAGGATTGCCTTATACTGAGTATATCCTTAAACCAAATGTTTCTGGTGCGGCAAGACATACCTATAAATTGAATAATTTTAATCTGGATGATCATGAAGATTTATTTGAGTTATTAATCGGTGACGAGTCTTTTATGATTCAAGAGTTTCAGTATAATATTTTAACTAAAGGAGAGATATCTTTAGTGATTATAGATGGTAAATATACACATGCTGTTTTAAAGCAAAGTCTAGACGATGACTTTAGGGTACAAGACGATTTTGGTGGGACGGTGGAAGTTTATGAGCCGAATGAGGAGGAAATAACTTTCGCAGAAAAATGTATTGCTGTTTTAGATGTTCAACCATTATATGCAAGGGTAGATTTGATGTGGGACAACAATGATAAATTGGTACTTTCTGAATTGGAAATGATAGAACCTGAACTTTGGTTTAGAAATTGTCCTGAGGCTGCGATGCGATTGGCTGAGGCGATAAAAAATAAGTTAGCATAACATCCTTCGATAGGATTTGAGATAAGTTAATCTAAACTTTCTCCCATCAATAATTCACTAAAATTCACAAAATACAATTTCTCAGATGCTCTAGTGATAGCAGTATAGAGCCATCGCATATATTCTTGATTTAAACCTTCAGGGGGTAAGAATCCTTGGTCAATAAAAACCACTGGCCATTGTCCACCTTGTGCTTTATGACAAGTTACACTGTAGGCAAATTTCACTTGCAATGCATTGTAATGAGGAGTTTTTAAAATCAGGGATGCTCTTTTTTTCTTGCTAGAAATATGTTGGAAATCCATTTCAATGGCTTGATACAGTTCGTTCTGTTTTTCCCATGGAAGTGAGGCGCTA
>JBFHGR010000246.1:0-1976 GCA_041583015.1 Parvicella sp.
ATAACTCTCTAAAGTGGCATTTTTCCGTGTTTTCCATGTTCCATACCACACGATAGCCACCAAAGTCATTCCTAATACTAACCAATCTATCCAACTCATCTAGTTATACATGTTTGAGATTAATGAATAAGCCACAATTTGAATCACTAAAAATGCAAAAAGTGCCCAGTAGAATTTCTTCCAATTGGTGTCGTCTTTAATTTCTTCCATAACTCAATAAATTTGCAAATAATCTATACGCACCCTCTACACCATTAGGCAATTCTCTAAAAAATGAAATTCCTGTATAGATATATTGTCCTTCGCCATATTTGGCAACAATCAATCCTCCTTCAAGTTGTTCTTGACCTGTGTCACCCCAAGAGATAATTGTTTCATAGTTTTTGTCCCAATCACTAGCAAAGTAAAGTCCTCTTTCTTGTACCCAGTTTTCGAAATCTTTCTGAGTGATTTTATTAGGTTTGTTTAATAATTCATGTGTTGGATTTACAAATGTCACTGCCGCATCTTCTTCTGTAACCCTATCTCTGGATATTTTGAAAGGATAAGGACCCAAATCCATTTCTTTAACGTGTCTAGAAGCGGTGTTATATTGAACTATAAGGTTTCCACCTTGCTCCACATACTTCATCATTTCTTCTTTGAAATTGAGTAATTCTGGCTTTACATTGTATGCCCGTATTCCTACCACTACTGTTTCAAATTGGTTCAAGTCAAATGAAGCAAGGTTGTCTACTTCCATCATGGTCACTTTATAGCCAAGTTGCTCAATGGCTTGAGGAACTTTTTCTTCCACTCCTTTTATGTATCCAATTTTTCCTTGCACAATCTCTGCATTGATTTTAACCAATTTCATGGATGCATTAGAGAAAAATATCTGAGTAGGAATGTGATCGTAACTAATTTCATGGACTAGTTGAATCGGTTTTTGTGTTTTGTTAATGAATTTTAATTCACCACTTTGGGCATTGGCGGTTGCAGTTATTTTAATGTCAAATACTTTTTCTTGATGTTTTTTATCAAACGTTAAGTCGATTGTTTTGGGGGATATTTCCCATCCTTTTGGCGCTTGCAAAACAATTTGATCTGAAAATTTATCAGTGTAACTTTTAGCCTTGATTTGAATTGTTTTAGAAGTTCCTGTTTTGGCAAGTAAAGATGTTTCTTCTAAAGTAATGCCATAGTTTGGAGTGAATACTACATCTCTTCTTCTTTCTCCATATGAAGGGTCACTCCATTTATGTTCAGCATGCACTGGGTATGCAAATAGCTGAGTGCCAATTTTTAATTGAATTTGGCCACTTAAAGAAGCCTCTGAGCCAGGATTTCCAATTTCAGAAACATTAAGTACTTCAAACAAGTTTTCATAAGGTTGTTGCAGCCAATATGGATTGTAATAATTGTCTGAGGCTTTTACAGATAACTCATTTGCAATGATTTGATTGGATGTCAATACCTTGTTACTTGGTGTGAAATTTTTACCGTTTACAATGATGTTCTCCAATTGTACAGCCACTTTTGAACGATTAATGATACTAAGTTCTAAACTAACATCCGAACCTGCTGCGTAACTATAATCTTCTGCTAATAATTCAATGTTAAGTCCTAGACATTGTGTTATTAAACTTTGGCATTGCTCAAGTTTTTCTTCTCTTATGTACTCATTGTCTATTTGCTTAAGTTGCTCATAGATTTTTAAAAGTAACGGTACATTTTTACTTGCATCTACAAAGTCAAATTCAGCAAGTGCTTTATCCATGTCTTTAGCCAATTCTGCTGAAACTGTGTTTTCCCAAGTTCTTGTAGATTTTTCAAAAAAGTCATTTTCTAATTTTTCTCCCGATAAATATTGGAAGTATTCAATTCTTTCACCTCTTTCTATGATAGATCCAAAACCTTGACATTTATGCTGACTACGTGCCATTGTTCCTATCTCATTATAAGATTTTCCAATGGTAGGATTGTAGGCACCAATA
>JBFHGR010000247.1:0-1914 GCA_041583015.1 Parvicella sp.
TAATTACTGTCTGAGTAAATGCACTGAAAACAGGGTCTCCGTTGTCTTGTACAGCAAATAGCACTTGGTAAGATCCAGGTTTGATATGGCTGCAGTCTGTATTCCAATTAAAGTTACTAATTACATTTGATGCTGCACTTACAGGAGGGAAGGTAGCAGGATTGGAACCTACAATAAATGGATTTCCAGAAGCACTTAAACTTATTGTATTACCATCTACATCGTTTGCGGTTACGTTAAAATTCACATTTTCACCAGCAACAACACAAATGGAAGGAGGATTTGAAATAGTTGGAGGTGTATTGTTACAGTTGCCGTCTACAGTAAGTTGAATATCTCTATATACATACCCCACTTTTACACCATTTCTCCACTCTGTAATCTTTATTGTAAAATTAAACTCTCCAACCATACTTGGACTGTCCCAGCAAACTGTTCCTGATACAGAGTCAATACTCATAAATCCTCCTCCTACCTCGTCTGGGTATAGATAAGTTGCTTGAACTCCCATTGGTAGACAGTCAGCACCAAAAGGTGCGGTTAATTCATAACTCAAGCTGTCATTGTCAGGGTCAACAGCTTGAGGATTATAACAATAAATTTTACCTACGCATGCAATGGCAGGACAAGGACATTCGTCAAATTGTACAGAATTATTTGCGTTTCCCAAAAATGGACTTATTACCAATTGAGACTGAATAGAGAAAACTTCTGTGTCTGAATTACCATTATTTATATTGAGAATGTTGTTGTTTCTATTGGGGTCCTGCATACAAATTGTGTAAGTCCCAGCAGAAGAAAATGTATGTACACCAATGTAAGTGTTTTTTTGATGGTTAAATGGTTGAGGAGATATTTGATCGCGAAACAAAGTGTCTATAATACCGTCACCATAGTCAATATATAGTTCGCTTCTGTCTGCTTGCGCCTCAGGGCCTACATCAGTACATGTTGTAATTGTAAATTCATAGGTGTATCCACCTAAATGAAGGTAAGTAATCTCACCTCCTCTGTTGTGAGAAGCAGATGCCAAAAAAGGCAAGGAAAGCAGAAATAAGAATAATAATTTCTTCACATTAATAATGTTTACTGTACAATGCTAACACTAAATTACCAAAAATGTTGTGTTACAGCATTCCAATTCTAGTTTAATTATTAAAATGACGAAATTTTAAAGGAAAGGTTAACGATAAAATGTAAATTTGGGGAAAAATCACATGTTATGGCTAAGAAAAATATAAAAGTAAATCATAAAGTTATTGTAGTTGATAGTGCAAAATCTATTCCTGCCTTAACTTTGAGTAAAGAGGAGATTCAAGTTGTAAAGAAAAATGTAAAGTCAAACGGTGATATGTTTGAATTAAATAATTTAAACATTTTGACATTTATTGTTCTTGCAACTAAGAAACAAGATTATAAATCAAAAGAAACTTTAAGGCAAGTTGGTGCTAAAATTACTAATAGGGTAAATGCTGTTAAAGGCGATAGCGTGGTAGTGGAAGCACACACGAAAAATGATAATTCATTGTTTGTCGTTGAAGGAATGGCATTGTGTAATTATCAGTTTTTGAAATACTTTACTGATAAGAAAAAGAAAGAGAATTCTTTGAAAAACATCTTTGTTAAAGAGGATAATATCAGTTCTAAAAAAACAGAAGAATTATGGATGGTGATTGATTCAATTTATAAGTGTAGGGATTTGGTTAACGAGCCGTTGTCTTATTTGAATGCACCTACGTTGTCCAATGAATTAATAGAAATGGGTAACGAAGCGGGTTTCAACGTGGAGGTTCTGGATCAAATGAAAATCGAATCATTGAAAATGGGTGGTCTTCTCGCTGTAAATCAAGGGAGTTTAGATCCTTGTACGTTTAATATTTTGGAATATAAACCTAAGAAAGCTAAGAATAGTAA
>JBFHGR010000248.1:0-1904 GCA_041583015.1 Parvicella sp.
GAAAAAGAAGATGGACATGGTCATGATTCTTCTGAAGAAAGTCATGGTGTTGAACACGGTCATTCTGAAAATGAAGAAGAAGGGGCAATTCATTTAACAGCACAACAAATTGAAACAATTGGTCTTGAACTGGGAGATTTTTCCTCATTAAAAGTAAATGACTATGTCAAATCTACTGGACTTTTAGGTATACCATCAAACGGCTATTCTTCAGTTTCTGTTAAAGCGGAAGGTATAGTTGAAGGAACAAAAAAATATGTAGAAGGAGACTATATTAAGCAAGGTGAAGTTATAGGTTACGTTGCAAATACAGATTTTGTAGTTATTCAACAAGAGTACTTGGCAGCAATTGCGGAACTTAAACTAAAGGAGTTTGATTTGGAAAGGCAGCAATCTCTAGTGAAAGCTGATGCTGGTGTTTCTAAGAGTTTGCAGACTTCACAGGCAGAGGTAGACATCTTAAAGGCAAAAACCAGTGCGCTTGCTAAGCAACTACAATATCTGGGAATTTCAATAAACAAATTATCACCTAACTCATTAAGTGAGCGTATTCCTATAGTTGCGCCAATGAGTGGATATATTTCATCAATCAATGTTTACAATGGTTCGTACGCTTTACCTTCCAATGCCATAATGCAAATTATATCAATGGAACATTTACAACTAGAGTTAGATGTTTTTGAAAAAGATTTTGCATCAATTAAGCCAGGAGATAAAATAAGTTTTACTGTACCTGCTCTTGGTAACACAATTTATTCGGGACAAATAAGTGTTTTGGGAAAAGAATTTAATTTGTCAGAAAAAACAATTAAAATTATTGGAAAATTAGATGAGCAAAATCCAATCTTCATAAAGGATTTATTCGTCAATGCTAAAATCTGGTTAAATGGTACTAAGTCAAATGCACTTCCAGAAGATGTTATAATTAAAGATGGAAATGATACATTTATATTTGTTGCTAACAAAGGAGAAAAAGAAACTGAATTCACGAAAATCAGAATAATAGCAGGCGCTACAAGTAATGGATTTACAGCTATTAAATTACTTGAAGAAATACCAGAAGGTATGCAGGTTGTAACTAAAGGTGCCTATTACGTGCACGCTCAATCAAAGGCTGGTGAACTTGAACACGAACATTAAAAATAATCATTATGTATTTATTAATATTTCTAATCGTCTATTTCTTTTTAGTATTTTTTCTAAGGTCGTATTTACTTTGGAAAAAAACTAAAATTAATCCATTTACCTTTAACAAAGGAGATGATGCTCACGGCTATAATGGAAAGATATTTTCCTTAATATCAGTTTTTGAGATTATTGTGGTTTCAATTTATGCTTTTAAACAATCTTGGATGGTTTATCTTCTGCCTTTTTGGTACCTAGAGTATCATATACTGTTAGTTTTAGGGTGGAGTTTGTTATTTATCTCATTAATAGTAGTATCTATTGCTCAAACTCAAATGGCTAATTCATGGAGAATTGGAATAGATGAAAATAATAAAACTGAATTAGTAACAAAAGGTTTTTTCTCTTTATCAAGAAACCCTATTTTTCTTGGAATTATGATCGCTAATTTTGGGTTGTTTATGGTTTTGCCAAATGCATTTACACTTTTAATTATATCATTATCTACCGTAAGCATCAATACTCAAATAAGATTAGAAGAAGCTTTTTTAGAGAGAGAGCACGGTAAAGAATATATTAATTATAAACAAAAAGTAAGGAGATGGATTTAGAAAATAAAGAAGAATGCTGCTCCATAGAAAAGCATATCAATGATATAGAATCTAAAAATAGTGAACACGGTCACTCGCACGATGATTCTACTAGCCTAAAGCAATATTATCCAGCGTTGATTAGTCTATTATTACTTTTAAGCGGATTAACGCTCGAGCACATTTTTA
>JBFHGR010000249.1:0-1876 GCA_041583015.1 Parvicella sp.
ATAGAACTTGTTGATTCATTACAATTTTATGATAATCACCATCTTAATCAAGAAGGAGTTATCCTTTTCAATGATTTACTTCTAAAACAATTAGGTAATGAACTTCATGAGTGGGTGCAAAATTAATTTTGAGAAATAAATAATACAGCATAACTTAAGAACAGAATGGAAGGAAAAAAAATAATTATCATATCACCAGATGCTTGGTCTTTTGTGCCAGTTTCAAAACATCATTACGCAAAAACCTTAGCCAAGAATAATACAGTTTATTTTGTAAATACTCCGAGTGTTAAAGAAGACGAAAAAATAGATGGGGTATATGTTTTGAATAAATACAGGAAAATTAAAGGAATTTCAAAAATAAAATCACGTTATATAAAACGTTTGATGATGAAGGTTGAAGTTAGTTCTATTCTTGAAACTACAGGGGGAGAAATTGATATTGTTTGGTCTTTTGACACTTCCAGGTTATACTTTTTGGATCTTTTTAAGGCAAAATCAAGCATTGCTCATGTGATGGATTTTACGGAAGATTTTAATTTTAGATTCTTAATTTCAAGTGCGGATTATTGTATTTCTGTTGCGGATTGTATTCTTGATAAAATGAGGGAATATAATCAGAATGTGTATAAAATAGACCATGGCTTTATGTTGGGAAATGTTAATGAGTACATAGAAGAAAATGACGAGTTACCTCCAGTGGGAGTTTATGTTGGTAATCTTAATATGCCGTTTATAGATTGGTTTAGTTTGCTTAACCTAGCAAAGGCTTTTCCAAAAACAGTCTTTAATTTTTATGGACCACTGGATGAAAAAGTTGCCCAAGATAATAAGTATATTCAAGAGATTTCCGATTGTGATAATGTCTTTTTTAAAGGATTCTTAAAACCAGAACTACTAAATAATGAATTGAGAAGGTCAACTTTTTGTTTAGTCTGCTATTTATTCAAAGATTTTGGAAGGCAATTGGATAATTCTCATAAAATTATGCAGTATTTAGGGAGTGGTACACCAGTATTTAGTTCTTACACATACGAATATAGAAATACGGACTTGTTATATATGTATGACGATGAGAAAAATATAGTTGAAGCGTTTCGTGATTTCTCTAAAGAAAGTAGCATATATTTCTCAGAGGAACATAAACAAAAAAGACTTGAATATGCCATGAGTAATTCGTATGAAAACCAAATTGTAAAGATTGGTAATATATTGAAGCAGTAGAATTATTTTGCAGGGTTTCCGTAAACTACAGAATTGGCTTCTACGTCTTTTACCACAACGGAACCCATACCTACCAAGGAGTTTGATTTAACAACTTTTCTATTTCTGATGATGCAACCAAGTTTAATTTTTACATTATCTTCTATTGTTGTGTAACCACCAATAATTGACCCAGATGAAATTTCACAACTGTCACCGATTGAAGCATCATGGCCTATATGAGAATGAGCCATTATCATATTATTGTTACCGATTACAGTTTTTTGATTTTTAACAGCGGGTCTTTGGATTGTAACTAACTCGGAAATAATATTTCCATTTCCAACTTCAACTGTTCCTTCAAAGTTTTCAATGCCTCTAATTTCCCCATTACTACCTATAACAGTGTAGGCGCCAATTTTATTGTTTTTACCTAAAGTTACATTGTCATAGATGATTGCAGTGGGGTGAATGCTGTTGGAAGGATGAAATTTATCGTGACTAATCATAATTTTAGAATATGAAATTGAATATCCCCAAATGTACAACTAAATTCTTAATTTTGTAAAAACATGATTCTTTTATTTCTGTAGAATCAAACCAAAATACTGTCTATTGAAACTCTTATTTGTTAGCATAGCTTTCCCTCCAAAAAGTGATCCTGAATCTCTGC
>JBFHGR010000250.1:0-1812 GCA_041583015.1 Parvicella sp.
GTAGAAGGTCCTTTGTCTGTCAATTATGGAACAGATGCATTGGGCGGAACCATCAATTTGATTTCCAAAAAGAATGGTAAGAATAAACTAAGGGTAGAAGGGAATACTTATTATGAATCGGTAGGTCAGTATAACCTGAATGGTAGCATCAATTACGGATTTAAGAAAAGTAATATCAATATCTCCGGAGGGCGTAATTATTTTGATGGGTGGAGTAGTGGTGAAGATTTTATTTTGATACCCAAACAAACTATTGCTGATACTACAAGGTTTAAAACATGGAAGCCCAAAGAACAATACTTTGGCAAGTTCAAGTATCAATACAAGTCTAAAAAATGGTTACTTTCTCCGTATGTAGATTATTTTCAGGAGGAAATATTAAACAGGGGCTATCCTAGAAAACCATATTACGAATCGGCTTTTGATGAAACTTATAAGACCTATAGGTTTAATCAGGGACTTTATTTCAAAGGTGAATTAGGCAAATACTTTACCGTAGAAGGTGTGGCGGCTCACAATAATTTTAGAAGAGAAAAAAATACTTGGATTAAGGATTTGACGAGTTTGGAACAAGAACTTTCGGAGAATGAGACAGCACAGGATACTTCTATCTATGATACCTATATGTCTAGGTCTACTTTTGTGTATCACAAAGATTCGGCATTGGTCAATTATCAATTTGGGTATGACGTAAACTACGAAACAGCCAAGGGTAGGAGAGTCATAGAGGGCGTGCAAGACTATGCAGATATTGCGCTGTTTGGATCTGCACAAGTTAACTTGGGTAAACATGTTATTGTGAAACCAGGGTTGCGAATGATTTACAATACTGCTTATGATGCGCCATTGGTCCCATCGCTGAATGTAAAATGGAATGTGAAGTCAGTAACATTTAGAGGTTCTTACGCCAGAGGTTTTAGAGCGCCAAGTCTTAAGGAGTTGTATTATGAATTTGTAGATATCAATCACAATATTTTGGGCAATTCAGAATTGCTAGCAGAGAGTTCCAACAATTTTCAATTGAATGGAGCGTATAAAAAAGTGTTTAAAAAGCAGGTCTTGAAAATCAAAATAGGAACCTATTTTAATAAAATCACAGATCAAATAACATTGGCATTGGATGGTGTTTCTCAATCTTATTCTTATGTAAATATTGATGAATTGACCACCAAAGGAATCAATACCAACTGGTCCTTGCAACTGGATGGACTGACCATAAATGCCGGTGCAACTTACAATGGTGTGTTGTATAACCTGAATGCGGAGACGGTAAATCTCAGCGAATTTATATTCAATACAGAGGTAAACGGATCTATACAGTATAGGCTACCTAAGACTGGAGTTTCTGCCAATGTATTCTATAAATATACAGGAGAGAGTACGGCCATCTATTTGGATGAAAATGAGAATGTTTTGGAAGGTGTAACGCAAAGTTTTAATACCATGGATTTTTCATTGACGCGTGCCTTTTGGCAAAAGCGAATCAATTTGTCCGTAGGTGCAAAAAACATTTTTGATGTTTCTAATATTACCTCTACTACTTCTCTTGGAGGAGTGCATTCCGGAGGAAGCGGTTCGGTGCTCAAGGCTTGGGGAAGATCATACTTTGTGTCACTCAAATTTAATTTTACAAAATGAGAAAATTACTATTCATAGTTATTATTAGTGGGATATTCATGTCTTGCGATAAGGGTGAGATTGCCATTGAAAAGAGAACTTCTGGAGATGTGGTGACGAGTACAGTAAACATGTCTTCTGATTATCAATACCAAGTATATTTTGATTTGGAGACCAATCAAGTAGTGGGACAAA
>JBFHGR010000251.1:0-1811 GCA_041583015.1 Parvicella sp.
GGAAAGTTAAAAAACCACAGAAACAACAAACTCCAAACCTCAAACCTCAAAAAACTCTCAACAATGGATTGAAATCATGAAGTCTAGCCATAGAATCTACATAATTCCCCTACCTTTGCTCTCCAAAATAAAAACCATGGAATTCCAACTTATAGATCAAGAACACATTCAATTAAACAACCTCCTTAAAACACTATCTCTAGTGGGAACAGGTGGTGAAGCAAAAATCAGAATCCTTGACGGAGAAGTTTTTGTAAATGGTGAAGAATGCATCGTGATTCGCAAGAAAATTTTCCCTGGAGATGTAGTTGAAATTGGAGATGTGGAGATTTTAATTAAAGATTAAAATCTAATGTAACAATTAAGCAATGTACCAATCTACCAATTGGGTTTTGCTCTAACATTGTTACATTTATTAATTACTACATTATTACATTATCAGTCTCCGACTGATTCCATTCCTCATAAAACTGCTCCAAGAACCCTTCCATGTACTCATGTCTTTGTTGGGCAATTTCTTTACCTGCTTGGGTTTGCATCTTGTCTTTCAACAATAACAACTTCTCATAGAAATGATTAATGGTGTGTCCATTGTCATTTTTGTATTCCTCAAAATTTTTGAAATCTTTTGGCGCTTCTTCTGGATGATACATCAATCTATTTCGACTACCACCAAAAGCAAATGCTCTGGCTATACCAATGGCTCCAATGGCATCCAATCTATCTGCATCCTGAACAATCTTAGCTTCCAAAGAGGTTAACTCATTGTTTTCTTTGCCTCCTTTAAAAGATACTTGCTTTACAATAGACAAAACCTTTGCTATCAAATCCGGTGAACAATTTTCTTGTCTCAACATTCCTGAAATCAATACTTCTTGTGCATCTTCCTCTTTATGAAATTTATGATCTCCTACATCATGTAGCAATGCTGCTAAATGGATTAAATCTTTATCTCCCCCTTCTTTTACTTGTATTTTTAATGCATTGGTCACCACCCTATGAATGTGCCACCAATCGTGACCAGAACCGTCTCCAGCGAAATCGTGTTTTATTTTTTCTGTGATACTTTCAATTAGTTCTTCCATAATGCTGAGATTGATTTTCAAAATTACAATTCATAACCGTATTACGGCTTCTACTTTGAAAAGAAGTTGAATAATCTAAAAGGAATCTCATATTCTAGTTAAGATTCGTATTTTTGTAAAAACTTTCGTTATGAATCTTACCGAAGAATTTTCAAGTTCTACATTGGCCGAATGGCAAGAAAAAATTACTAAAGACCTCAAAGGAGGTTCCTTGGAAGATTTAATCTGGCAAAGTGAATTGGGACCAATCGACCCTGTTCTTTTTGACTATAAAAATAAATACGCACGCTTTGACTCGCACGTTCATCAAGATGATAACTCTTGGTTGATTACACAATCTTTCAATTGTAAAGACGCGAAAAAAGCCAACAAATATATTTTACAAGCACTAACTGGCGGAGTAAATAAACTTCATTTAAACCATCTTCAGTTAGAAGATATCGCTACTGTTTTAAACGAAGTGATGCTAGACATTATTCACGTTACAGTAAAAACAACCGCTGCAAAAAAAGAAGCAATGACCAGTGCTTTTACCCAATATTGTGAAAGTAAAAACTTAAACATTGCAGATTTAAACTTACATATTGTTTCCGATAGCATTGGACAGTACGTGCTTAATCTTGGACCTAAAACAGTTATTGAGAATGGTAAAGTTTTCGTTTGGGGATGTTTGTATGCTAATTGTGGGGCAAGTATACAACACGAACTAGCATTTGCTATTGCTCA
>JBFHGR010000252.1:0-1777 GCA_041583015.1 Parvicella sp.
AAGTAAAAGCTTTTAATGGTACCATAGAGGAAGAATACCTGGAAATATTGCAAGAAGTGAATAGCAATCCTTCCAAATATTACACTTCAGATTGGAGATCATTTAACGTAAGAAATTATTTAGCATTTAAAACTTTAGCAAAATGAGAAGAATTGTAATTAGAGAATTGATGCTTCCTGCCATATTATCCGTTTTGGCGGGAGTATTTCTTGCAGGGCGAGTTATATACACAGGTGAATTGAGGTTTGCTTTTCTTGTATGGAACCTATTTCTCGCATTTGTACCTTACATGTTTTCTGTATTAGCGATGAAATATAAAGATACCAAATTAAAGTTTTGGGGATTGTTTGCCACTTGGATGTTGTTTTTTCCAAATGCTCCATACATTTTGACTGATTTTATACATCTCAAGTACTCTTCTTCTGATACGTTTTGGATAGACTTTAGTCTAATTGGATTTTATAGTGTCATAGGATTATATCTTGGCGCATTATCCATGCAGCATATTTTTGAGTCACTCAAGAAAAGGTTTAGCCCTGCGGGTAGTTGGTTGATTATTCTAGGTGTGATTTTACTTTCTGGTATCGGGATATATTTGGGGAGATTCATCAGGTGGAATTCTTGGGATATTTTGCATGCACCACACTTAATATTGGAAGATGTCTGGGTGATGTTTAGGCATCCAAGTGAGCATGTTTTTGCATGGAAATTTAGTTTGGGTATATCAATGCCTATATTTGTGAGTCTTATTATTTACCAAAGATTTTTAAACTATGTCGCAGAAAAAAAAGCCTTTCTCCGTTAAGGAGCGAATACTGAGTTTTAAATATGCATTCAATGGATTGTATTTGATGCTGCGCAATGAGCATAATGCTTGGATTCATTGTTTGGCTGCTATAGTGGCAATCACAGGTGGCTGGTTTTTGGAAATATCTAAAGTAGAATGGCTCTTTGTATTAGGAGCCATCTTCTTGGTTTTTGCATTGGAAATGATTAATACGGCTATAGAACACCTTTGTGATGCTGTTACTTTGGAGGATAATCCACATATCAAAATAGCAAAGGATGTGGCTGCTGGGGCGGTATTGGTAGGAGCAATTTTTGCATTGGTGGTGGCAGGTTTTATCATTTATAATCATTGGGAGCAAATGTTCTGAAATGAAAATTAATAACTTTGCATCATAAGAAAAATCAAATGACGAAAGACGATTGTTTTGAACTTGGTATTATATCCAAACTGTTCAGTTTTAAGGGAGAGGTAATATTGTATATTGATAGTGATCAACCGGAGCATTATTATGATGTGGATGTGGTATTTTTGGAAATCAACAAACAGTTAGTGCCTTACTTTGTCGAAAAAAGCGCGGTACATAACAAAGCCAATCAATTGAGAGTGCGATTTGATACCATAGATGATGAAGACGCAGCGAAGAGAATTGTCAAAAAGAAAGCATATTTGCCTTTGTCAGAGTTGCCACAATTGAATGATGATCAATTCTATTACCATGAGGTAAAAGGATACATGATGCACGATCAAGATGACAAGAAAGTAGGAAAGGTATTAGATGTAATAGAAAATCCAGCCAACACTTTGGCAGAAGTTTCTTACAAATTTTCAGAAGCACTTATACCGTTGAATGATCAATCATTTATCAGTATTGATAAGGTAAATAAGATTATCAAGGTTAATATTCCAGAAGGTTTGTTAGATATTTACGGGTAATTATTTATTGTGTTCTACCCAAATCAAATCATCGGTATTATAGCCAATGTCTTG
>JBFHGR010000253.1:0-1767 GCA_041583015.1 Parvicella sp.
GCAATTTTAAATACCACACAATGGTCAGAAATCTATAAATTCCTCAAGAATAAACCCAGAACTTCCACCATCACAAGAACCACAAAAGAAACCAGCATAACTGCAACACTCAACCTAGATGGCTATGGGAAAAGCAAAATAAACACTGGTATTGGCTTTTTTGACCACATGCTGGAACAGATTGCCAAACATGGCAACATGGATCTTTACATTGAAGTACAAGGTGACTTGGAGATAGATGAACACCACACCATAGAAGATGTAGCACTCACACTAGGCGAATGCTTCCTTGCAGCATTGGGATCTAAAAAAGGAATTGAAAGATATGGTTTCTTATTACCAATGGATGAATGCTTAGCACAAGTAGGTATTGACTTTAGCGGTAGACCTTGGTTAGTTTGGGAAGCAGATTTCAAAAGAGAGATGATTGGAGAAATGCCCACGGAAATGTTTATGCACTTCTTTAAATCCTTTAGCGATACTGCTAAATGCAACCTCAACATCAAAGCAGAAGGTGAAAACGAACACCACAAAATTGAGGCAATATTCAAAGCATTTGCCAAAGCCATTAAGATGGCAAAAACACAAACAGATAACTACAGCATACCCAGTACAAAAGGAATATTATGATAGCCATTATTAAATACAATGCAGGCAATGCCACTTCAGTTCAACATGCAATTTCCAAACTTGGATACGAAAGTATGGTGACGGATGACCCTGCACTAATCCGCACTGCAGACAAGGTTATTTTTCCGGGAGTTGGAGAAGCAAGTACAGCAATGAACTATTTGAAAAATAGAAAATTAGACACTTTAATTAAATCTTTACAGCAACCTACACTAGGCATCTGTTTAGGCCTACAATTAATGTGTAATCACAGCGAAGAAGGAGACACAACTTGCTTAGGAATATTTGACACTCAGGTTAAAAAATTTCCTCCATTAGAAATTGTGCCACACATGGGCTGGAACAACTTTTCCAAATTGGACTCCCCTATTTTTAAAAACATCAACCTCAACGATGACGTGTATTATGTACATAGTTATTATGCCGAGATTAGCAAAGACACCATTGCTACTTGCGACTACATCCTACCATTTGGGAGTGTATTTCAGAAAGACAATTTCTATGCGATGCAATTTCACCCAGAGAAATCAGCGGCAGTGGGCTATCAATTACTTAAAAACTTTTTAGCATTATGAGAATCATACCAGCCATAGACATCATAGACGGCAAATGCGTGAGACTCTCCAAAGGAGATTACGACACCAAGAAGATTTACAATGAAAACCCTTTGGAAGTTGCCAAATCCTTTGAAGGAGCAGGAATACAACACTTACACTTAGTAGATTTGGATGGCGCTAAAGCCAAACACATTGTGAATTACAAGGTGCTAGAGCAAATATGCAACAACACAAATCTGAATGTAGATTTTGGTGGTGGATTGAAATCAGATGATGACTTACGCATTGCATTTGATTGTGGCGCAAAACAGATAACCGGAGGAAGCATAGCAGCCAAAAACAGAGAAACATTCTTAGAATGGCTAAAAACATACGGAGCAGACAAAATTATATTAGGTGCAGACTGTATGAATCGTAAAATAGCCACTGACGGCTGGTTAGAAAGTTCGGAACTCGATGTATTGGAATTCATTCAAAACTACCAAAAAGAAGGTATTACCAGCGTAATCTGTACAGATATCTCAAAAGATGGGATGTTGGCCGGTGCCTCTAATGAACTCTACACTGAAATAATCAATGA
>JBFHGR010000254.1:0-1669 GCA_041583015.1 Parvicella sp.
CAAAGTAGTAGTTTGCAATTTGTTTCTACTCGCATTAAACCCTTTTTCCTCAACAACTTTTCCTTGATCTATTGAGTCTTGAACTGAAGCTACAATTAATTTAGTTCCAGTTTTTTCCATGGCCGCATCTCTGTATTCAATTGTCTCTGGGAAATTGTGTCCTGTGTCTACGTGCATTAGTGGAAATGGAACTTTACCCGGGAAAAATGCTTTTCTAGCCAAGTGGAAGCATACAATAGAGTCTTTTCCGCCTGAGAACAGCAATACTGGGTTTTCGAATTGAGCAGCAACTTCTCGTATGATGTAAATTGCTTCAGCTTCTAATTCTTTTAAATGTGTTAAGTTGTAATTACTCATTTAAATTTTAATTTTCTTTAGTATAAATTGGAGTAGTTCTTCGCCACTCTCTTCAATTGTTTTATTTTTTGTTTGAATTGTCAACACTGCTTTGTCTGGTTTCTCAAATGGTGCTGAAATTCCTGTAAAGTCTTTAATTTCTCCTTTCCGAGCTTTTGCGTATAAACCTTTTACATCTCTGCTTTCACAAACTTCTAAAGGAGTGTCTATAAAAATTTCTAAGAAATCTTCTTCTCCAATGATGTCTCTAGCTTGTTGTCTAATGACATTGGTGGGGCTCACAAAAGAATTGATAGTGATAATGCCGCAATTTAAAAATAGTTTAGAAACTTCCGCTATTCGTCTGATGTTTTCCGTTCTATCTTCATTACTAAAACCGAGGTTGTTGTTGATGCCTGTTCTTACATTGTCACCATCCAAAACTTGTGTTAAGAATCCTTTTTCATGTAATTTTTTCTCTAGATATTTGGCAATTGTTGTCTTTCCAGAACCAGACAATCCTGTCATCCAAATAACCTTACTCCTTTGTTTTAATAAGGTTTCCTTATCTTCACGTTGAAGTAATTCATCGAATACAGAGTATATATTATTTTGTTCGTTTTTCATTTGAATATGCGAAGATAAGGAATAACGTCTTAATTTTCTCTATTAGAGTAAGTTGATTTTTGATGTGATTTAGTTTTCAATAATCACTTTCCTATCCTTTAAATTGCACTACCTTTGCAGGATGGCTAGCGTAGGGCTAATATTAGGTAGTAATTTGGATGGTAAATTCCAATATTTGAAAAGTGCAAAAGAACTTTTGAAATGTAATGTTGGGTACGTTCTAAAAACTTCTTCTGTATATGTTAGTCCGCCATGGGGGTACAATAGTTCCAATGAGTATGTAAATCAATTATTGCTGATTGAAACAGATTTGACACCGCTAGATTTACTTGATAAAAACTTGTTGATTGAAAAAGTATTAGGTCGGGAGAGATTCGAAAACGGCTATGCAGATAGAACTATTGATATCGATATCTTGTTTTATGAAAATCAAATTTGTGATACAGAAAGATTGGTTTTGCCACATCCAAGACTGCATTTAAGAAAGTTTTGCCTAGAACCATTAGCGGAAGTTTTGTCAGATTGGGAACATCCGAAATTTAGAGTTAGCATTACTCAGTTGAGAAAAGAATGCGAAGATAAAAGTAATTTAAGAAAGATTGAAACCATATAAATACATAGCAATTGAAGGTAATATTGGCGCAGGTAAATCTACGTTGGCTACTTTTTTACACAAGTATTTTGGTGGAAAGTTATTAATGGAACA
>JBFHGR010000255.1:0-1480 GCA_041583015.1 Parvicella sp.
AAATTATACGAATGGTCAATTGCATTATAAGTTACATTTTGAAGAGGGCGAAAAAAATGGCGCCTATGAAGAGTACTATGAAAATGGAAAGAAAAGTGCTATCGCTAATTACAAGGATTGGAGTTTAGAAGGTCATTGTGTACGCTACTTTGAAAATGGCAGTACTCAAATTGATATGACCATTGATTCAGTCGGTAATGGAAGTATATCCGTTTATTATTCCAATGGTAAATTGGAGAAAACAGGAACCTTTGAAAGTTACGGGCGTGTGGGAGTTTGGTCATACTATAATGAGGATGGCACATTGAAAGAAGTGAAGATATTTAATGAAATGGATGATCATAATAAGCAGCAAGAGCAATTAGATAAAGAGCATGAAGGTGAAGATGGTAGGTGGATTGTAGAAGGGCCAGCGAGCGTATCAGATGAATTTTTTATTGATTCAGAAGAACCTTACTACTAGTTCTTAATAGATATCGATTCAAAGCAAAATAGAGCAAAACAGTATTCCGCAAAATCTCCACAACATAGCTGACAACTACCATAAAACACATGCTCAAGTCCTTCATAACATCAATAGTTCTTCTTCTAAGTAGTCATTTATACTGCCAGGACTCTGTGACTGTTGTGGTAAAGGGTAAAGTAATGGATACTGTTCAAAACATTCCTGTTGCTGAGGTTGGGATTATTTCAATGGCTAATTTAGAAAAAACGTATCAATCTATTTCCGATTCACTAGGCCGTTATTCTATTTTATATCGTCTTCCAATAGGAGAAAATTTTATCACGATTCAGCCATTAAATGACAGGAGAGGTTCTTTTGGAAATTATTTTGAGTTTCAGGTTTCCTCTGATAGTATCATTCAAAAAGATATTCAATTAACTCCAGTGAGAATGTGTTATGATAGTTTCCTACCATCAACATTACTATTTGAGAAAAATCAGACAAAACCATCGCAGGATTCTTTACGAGACACCCAGACACTTTTACAATACGCTGCTTCCCTTTCTCAGTACATCTTTGAAAAAAGAGTAATAGAAATAAGTGTTTATTGCTCCTACGGTGAAAAAAGATCAATTGCAAAGCAGAGAGCTGAAGAAATGAAAAGAATGGCAATTGAAGCTGGAATTACTATCGAGAACCTGAGAATGAACATTTTTGGAAAGGAAGAGATGTTTATCTGCCAATATTGCGATGGTTGTCACTATGAATTTCTTCATGGACAAGGATATACTTTGTCTAAAGATCAGTTTGATGAAATTACCGATCCGAATAAAAAAGAAGAACACCTGGCACAGCGAAGAGCAGTCATGTTTAAGTGGGCGGAAAGATAAACGGACTAGAACAACTACAGAACTAAAACAAATGTGTGATTTTAACAATGGTTTCATCCTGTGCAAGTGCAACACCAAAAACACCATACACAACAAGAAATCGAGAAGGAACAAGATGAATGCACCCAGAGAATATAACTGGGTG
>JBFHGR010000256.1:0-1022 GCA_041583015.1 Parvicella sp.
GAATCGTTCACTCAAAAAACCTCATCCCAAATTCTGAGACAAGGTTTCCTATGTGCTGAACAAATTATAATAAGGTGATAATATAACAACACCATCTTTTTACAACTCCTGGAACTCAAACTTTGGGTTTCCTTTTACTCCTCCTTCGTCATAGAAATCTATAAACCTCAACTTATAGTACCTATCTTCAAAAGTCTTAATGATGTAGGAGTAATTTTCTAACAAGACAAAGGACTCCGTATCAAAACTGTAAAATTTCCATTCATAACCAATGGTGTTTTCGTAAGATTTAAAATCTCCTTCCAGTGTATCTGCTATTTGGATATCCTCAAAAGTTACATCTCTAACCAATGCTACTTCCATGTTGTGCCTATTCTGCATTACACCTGTAACCAAGTAAGAAGTATGGTCTGGATAGATATAAGTAAACTGCGTGAAACATAGGTCCCAAATTTCTTTGTGCGGTTCAAAGGAATGCACAGTGTGTGTATCAAAATGATAGTTAACCCTGTTGACATTTTCATCCTTTGCAATAGTAATTACTTGCTCATTGCTACCATCCAAATTGGCCGCCTTCAATTGATATCCTGTTGCATCTGCACTTAAAATTTGGCATTTGAATTTTCCACGCAATGCACCAGAAGATGTATAACCTCTATCTACCACATAAACTGTATTGGGATTGGTTTTCCAATCCAAACCAAAAGCCGTAGAATCTGTATTACCTGTTGGGGTATCATATTGCCAAACGGCACCAGCATCACTTGTCACGGCATTAAAATCTGTCTGACCAGTATTCCATACG
Source organism: Parvicella sp. (assembly GCA_041583015.1). Taxonomy (GTDB): domain Bacteria; phylum Bacteroidota; class Bacteroidia; order Flavobacteriales_D; family Parvicellaceae; genus Parvicella. The sequence continues at coordinate 806 of JBFHGR010000256.1, forward strand.
CCCATATAAGTTGCACTGTTGAGCGTGACAAATTCACCTTCAGTATGAAAACCTAAATCCCAATCTATTTTGGCATTTTGTCCCACTACTTGATTGGTCTCCAAATCAAAATATACTTGGTATTGATAATCAGAAGACATGTTTACTGTACTCGTCACCACATCTCCAGAAGTTCTCTTTTCAATGGCAATCTCACCCTTATCGCAAGACATGAATA